>NZ_JAWRWU010000005.1:0-431546 GCF_046535395.1 Cupriavidus sp. SIMBA_020
CTTCTCGTTCCCAACTGCTGACTCCGGTTTCATCTTCACACTTTAACAAGGTGTCCACCGGGACGGCAGCAGCCCACACCTTCAACTACCAACTGGCCGGCAAGCTGCGGCAACCCACCGGTGCTTCAGGGACGGCCCCCATTGGCGATCCGTTCAACACAATCCAATACGATGCCGGCAACGACGTCAGCCGCACGGTCGATCGGAATGGCAGCGATACCCGCTACAGCTACGACGCGCAGGGCCGCGAGACGCAACGCATCGAGGGCTACGGTACGGCCGACGCGAAGACCACGACGACTGAGTGGCATCCGACGTGGAATCTACCGCTGAAGGTAGCGGCACCAAGGCGTGTCGACTATTTCAGCTATGACGCGAAGGGCCAAGTACTTGTGTACGGTTGGTATCCGACCAACGACGTTACGGGTGGCCAGGGGCTCAATGTCCAGCCGTCGGGCGACGTGACGAGCACAACTTGGACGTACGACGGGAACGGCCTGGTGGCGACGGCCGTCGACAAGGTCGGGGACACGGTCACCGGGCAATGGAGCTTCGCGTACGATACCCAAGGCAACTTAACTACTGTGACGAACGGCGCAGGCCAGATCGGCTATGCAGTGCAATACGATGGCGCGGGCAGATTGCTTGAGGCTGTGGACGTCAACGGGTCCAGAGTCAAGTATGCATATGATGCGCGCGGCCGGATGACCGACGTCGATATCGACGGGATCCATACGCGATATGAGTACGATGCCGTCGGGCAGCTTGTCGGCGTCGTCGGACCCTACGATTTGGTGACGCGCTACACTTATGACGCCGCTCACAGATTGATCCAGATCCTGGACAACATCACGATTCCGGAGGCTGTCAACGAGGCAAGCCTGGTGAGCCCTTTTTCTGGGAACGACACGGCCTCTCCATCGTCGCTGGATTCCGTCTCCAACCGTCTAGCGTCTGGCTGGAACGCAGTATTGCGGTGGTTGAAGGACTGGCTCTCAGGCATCATCAGCTCTGCACATGCCCAGACGTCGCCGATGCCGAACGCGTACACGCCACCCATGCAGCCAGGGCAAAGCATGCCGGCCTACCCGGCTTCGAGTGCTGCTTCTGACCTTGACCCGAGTCTTACTAGAGAAAAGGTGACGCCAGGCTTGCATGTCTTGAGATTTTTGGTAAGAGTGCAGCAAGCGTGCGGGCAAGCCATTTCACAGGTTGTCAACCAGGTTTTCAACAAGAGCGATCCGCCTGGAGACTGCGACTGGAACAAGTACACGCAACTACGTGACGCTGTGGAGGCAGAGTGCAAAGATGTGGGCGCATTTAGTTGCCGCAGCACAGATGCGCCAGAGTTACTGCACTACAAGCGTGCACAGGCACTACGTTGCGCCCAGGCCCGCACAAGGATCATGCGGACTTGCTTCAGAGGCGGTGACGCGGCTCACGAGATGTCCGAGAGAAACGCTTGGCAGGCTGTAGCCAAGTGCGATTCGTATTTGCCAAAACTGTAGTTTGGAGTTTTGAATGGACGCCCAGGAAGTCATTACCACAATTATCGAGGCCTTCAGCGACGTTGAGCCTCCACCGCCGTGGTCAATTGTTAGCAGCAAGGAAGGACATGAGCCCGCTCGTGTTGAGAAGACGTTCGCCAGAAAATTGTGGAGCGAGTTGACGGATGATGAACTCGATCGTGATCCGGCACTTTCATTCTTCTCCGCGGAAGCATTTCGATACTTTCTTCCGGCTTATCTGGTCAGGGAGCTGGATGGGCACGAGTTCCAACAGAATCATCTGGCTTTTGTGCTCACTTATGGCCTGACAAATGACGAACGGAATAAGCCAGTCAATCCGCGCCGGTACGGGAATCTGACAGCTTGGGACAGCGCGAATCACAAATTTGCACCACTGACGAAGCAGCAAGTAAAGGCGGTCGTCGAATTTCTCAAGTTCCGGATGGAACACGATCGACAGTATGATCCATTTGACTACCAGCTCGTATCCGAGGCGATGGAGAATTATTGGATTCCGCGGAGCAATGAATAAGCGCCTGGCGGTAGTTCAATTCATCAGGCCTGTGCGTAGAAGTCAGAATGAGTACCAAATGCCACTGTACAGTGGTCGCAATTTCGTTCGCAAGTCGGAAACCGCACGATCGCCACGTGACCTTCAGTGGTGAATTCGCGAGGGTGCTGGGCCGAGGAATGTGCCCGATTGGCGTCGGCTCCTTGGCCCACAGCGGACGCTCGCCGACCAAGATGCGGTGGCCGAAACTGGCCGGTAAGGGACCGATTGACTGTAAGAACGCTTACCGCGCAGTCGGCAGCTGTGTATGGACGTGGAGTGATCGGGAAAGCGGGGCGGCTCCCCCTGCGACCGTAGGGTGCAATTGGCGTCCGGCGTGCCGTTATAAGCAGCGTACGCCGAGCCGGCGCCCATTCCAATCGCCCAACGATCCATGCAGCTGTCTTTACGAGTCCCGATTTTCGCCACGACGCTGTTGCTTGCCGGTTGCGCGCGCCCGCCATTGATTCCCGTTGCCCCCGCTGCGTCAAGGGTCTGCTGCCAGTCGCTGCAGCAATTGCCGGTGGATACCCTGACGTTCGAGGACACCAAATCGGTGTCGTTCGATGCCGAGCGTTCGCCGGTGTTTACGTTCCCCGAAGGCAATGGCGTTTTTGCGGCCTACACGCTGCCGACGGCATCGGAAGGCGCCGTGCTTGAGCTGCGCGCCTTCGTAAAGGGTGGCCCGACGATACCGTCGATGTCGATTTTTAGGCCAAATGCGCTGTTTCTCGATACGGCGCGCAATCCGCTACCCGGCCCGCGCGAAGCGCCATTGCGCACCCGCAAGGGAATTCTCGCGCGGTCCATGTCGAAAATCGCGACATACGAGGTGCCGGCGCAGGCGCGATTTGTCGTCGTGTATTCCGGAAGCCCGCACGCTGAGCGCAGCACCATCAGCTCGGAAAACGGCACCATGTACGGCATTCCCTATTCGTACACCGGGAGCGTGGATATTTCGTTGAAAAAGGCCCACGCCAAATGACGATATTGCATCCGCGACAGATCAGAATCCTGGCAACGGCTGCCCTGGTCACGATGGCGACGCTCCTGACCGGCTGCGCCACGATCATCGAAATGACGACAAACGCCGATCCCGGCCCGGATGCCGCGCGCGTTCGCTTCCGGCTGGAAGCGCCCGGAAACGTATTCATCCGGGAAGCATCCGCGACCCAGTGCTTCTACTCGACCGACGCCACGAATGGCCGAATTGCAGCTCTGAGCTACAACACACAGGCTATCCGGTGGATCGTCGAAAGTCGGCTCGACCGTATCGGCATGCCAGGCGGCGAACAATACTCGTCGATTTCCTACACCGAAGCACGGGTGCGTGCTGGCACGCCGGTCGCCTTGCGCTTTATCGAGTTAAAGGGTGGCATCAACTCGATTCCGCGCTATGCGCAATGGGTCGTCACGTTGGAGCCGGGCAGGGACTACGAAGTGCTGCTGGGCAATGCGCTTGGCTCGGTGACGGTATCCGAGATCGTGACGAGCGACGGCTTGAGCCAGCTTGTGCCGGCGAACATCGCCGTACGCACGCCATATTGCACAGGTCAGTAAGACCGAGACGCCGAAAAAGGGGGGCGCCGCCTGGCCCCTGCACGGCTCACCTACGCCCCGGCATCCTCCTGCCGTGCCGGCGCGGGAGGGCACAAGGTCCGGCAATACGATGGAGGGCAGGTAACCACGCAGGTCAGCATAACAATTGTCCACCCCCAACTTGATCATCAACCGATCAAGAAGCGATCATGGTTTTTGCCCAGCCACGGTGGCGCGCGGCCGCGACCCGACCGCCATCGCAACACACTAAACTTCGATACACCGGCTGAACGACTCCATCAAGCTGTTGCGTTGACCGGTTGAATCCGCCGAATTCACAGCCGCTCGCTGCCATAGACGCTCCTTAGCAAGGGCTTGGCAGGCGCCAAGCAAGTACCGCCCATCAGCGTCGTTCGACGCATCCGCGAGGTCGAGGCGGCGCAAGGACATCGTCCCGACTTATAGCGTGCCTGTCCTCCGGTTCGGTCAACGCACTTCCGTGCATCCCATTCTTGGTACACACGAAAGCGAAAATCTTGGTTCTTCAATTCGCGCGGTCGAGCGTACAGAATGCGGACATCAAGACGGTCTCCCAGTCACTCAGCCAGCGCCAAGTGAGACGGTCTCTAAGCCCTACGCCTTTGGAGAGCTGTCGTCATGGATCGTCTCGTCTCGATGCAGGCTTTCACGCGAGTGGTGGACGTCGGCAGCTTTGCAGGCGCCGCGGAATCTATGAATCTTCCCAAGGCCACGCTTACCCGACTGATCCAAAAGCTGGAGACGCATCTTGCGGTCAAGCTGCTGCACCGGACCACGCGCCGCATCAGCGTGACCACCGAAGGCGCCGCCTACTACGAACGCTGCGTACGCATCCTGGCCGACATCGACGAAGCGGAGTACCTGCTGACAAGCCATAACAACTCGCCGCGCGGCACGCTGAACGTGGACACCACGAGCGGGATCGCGAAAATGGTCCTTATGCCGCAACTGCATGACTTCTGCAATGCGTATCCGGAGATCAGGCTCGAACTGACCAGCAACGGCAAGCCGATTGACCTGCTAAAAGAAGGCGTGGACGTGGTGCTGCGCGTGGGCGCGCTGGAAGAAGCCATGGTGGCGCGCCGCATCGGCTGGCTACGGCTGGCGCTCTACGCGTCGCCGATCTATTTGCGCCGCTTCGGCACGCCCCAGGATCTTACGGAGCTGGCGCAGCACAAGGCGGTGAGTCTTCTGTCTAACCGCACCGGACGCGCGACGCCGTGGTCGCTCGCTCGCGGCGGCGAACGCGGCGAAGTGCTGCTGCCCTCCGTAATTGCCACGAACGATACCGATGTCCATCTGGGCTGCGCGTTGGACGGCCACGGCATTGCATGCATGTCACGGGCGACAGCCGCGCCCTATGTCGACAGTGGCCGGCTGGTGGAAATCATGTCCGGCTGGCAGAGCGACCCAATACCGATCTCCGCGATGTATCCGCAGAACCGGCACCTGTCGGCAAAGGTGCGGGTGTTCGTGAACTGGGCTGCCGACATTTTTTCCCGGCATCCGCATTTCGGTGCCGAGGCGCCGAAGCTCGCGGCCTGACCCGGGCACATACCAACACGTTACCCAACCTCGCATGTCACGCGCGACGCACACCCGAGGCGCCGTGATCTTCTGTCGCAAGTGCAGCATTCAACCTATTTCAAACTGATCCTTTCGGGCACTGATTTGAGCAAAAACAGCCTCGAAATCGTTATCTGACACCTCTAAAGTGGAGGCTCACAACCAACCGATGAAACGTCCGCGCCAGAAGTGCGCGCCGCCTTGCCGAGTGCCCTTCGGCGTATGGCTTCAACCTCGAAGATCAACATGACTACCGCAATCAACATGACCAACGCCGTTATCGAATGCATCCTGAGTCGCAGCGCGGCCAAGTACTACGATCCGGCCGCCACCTTGAGCGACGACCAGATCCGCGAGCTGGTCCGCATCGGCACATCCGCGCCGACGTCGTTCCACATGCAGAACTGGCGATTTATCGCCGTGCGCACGGCGGCCGCCAAGGCCAAGCTTAGCCCGATTGCCTGGAGCCAGCCGGCAATCACCGATGCCGCCGTGACCTTCATCATCATCGGCCAACTGGCCGACGCCAGCGTGATTCCGGAACGCCTGGCGCCGCTGGTGGCGGCTGGCGTCATGCCGGCGGCGATGGTGCCCGAGTGGGAAAACCCCGCACGCAATCTGTACCAGGACTATCCGCAACGCCAGCGGGATGAAGCCGTGCGCTCCGGCACGTTTGGCGCGGCGGCAATGATTTACGCGGCCCGTTCGCTGGGCATGGGGTCGACCCCGATGATCGGCTTCGATGCCGAGGCGGTGCACGGTGAATTTGGACTGGCGGCCAACGAGGTGCCGGTCATGCTGCTTTCCGTGGGCCCCGAGCGTCCGGGAAACTGGGCGCAGAAGCCACGCGTGCCCGTGGCCGATGTGCTGGATCTCGTTTAATCGTCAATCCCAGTCTATTTATCCAAGGAGTCCACAATGGCAAGAACCGCAGTGCTGAACCAGGAACAGGTACCCGCCGAATCGAAGGCGACGCTCGATGCATTCACGAAGAACATCGGCTTCACGCCGAACATGATGGCAAGCTTCGCGCAGAGCCCGATTGCGTTCAACGCATGGGCCACGCTGCTGGGCGGCCTGAGCAAGGCGCTCGATGTGAAGACGCGCGACGGGATCGGCCTGGCTGTGTCCGAAGTGAATGGCTGCAACTACTGCCTGACCGTTCACAGCTTTACGGCCGAGCATCTGGCCAAACTGCCGGCCGATGAGATTATCCTTGCCCGAAAGGGCCACGCCAGCGATCCGAAGCGCGACGCGGCGCTGCAGTTTGCGCGCAAGGTAATCGAGACGCGCGGCCAGGTGAGCGACGCAGACCTGAAAGCAGTGCGCGATGCGGGCTACACCGAACCAAACGTCATCGAGATTGTTGCGCTCGTGGCCATGTACTCGCTGACCAACTTCTTCAACAACGTGTTCGATCCGGACAAGGACTTCCCGGCGGTGGCGCCGGCCGGCTCGATCTGAAGCCAGCAGGGACGTAGCCTGTGCTGTGTAGTGGCTGCGTCCCGTGTGCGATAGCGATGAGGCGTTCAAGTGGATCAATATTCCGACGGTAAAGTGCCCCGGATTGACTGGCTGAGCCAGCTTCTGCAGATGATCGACATCACCGGGAAACTGCAGGTGCGCTGCGTGTACGGCGCGCCATGGCGCGTGGCCTGGGACGAGTCCGCCGCGCACGAGATTCCCTATCACATGGTGCTGAAGGGACGGGCCGTCCTTGAAGATCCGCAGACGCGCGCGCTCACGGAGCTGTTGGCTGGCGATATCCTGTTGCTGCCTCACGGCGCGGCGCATGTGCTCCACGATGGTAGCGGGCATGTGCCGGGGGCCACCTCCAATCGCCAGGGCTCCGCAGGCTGGACGCTTAGCGAGAACGACGGCAATGGCGAGCCCCTGGACATGCTCTGCGGACGGTTTTTCATCGGTCCCCCGCACGACCGGATGATTCGTGATTACCTGCCCGCAACGTTCGTGGTGCGGGCAACCGACGGCGGGGGCGCAGACAATGTCCTGTCCGCCACCAAGGATCTGGCAAGGCTGATGGGGCTCATGCGCATGGAATGCGCCACCGACAAGCCGGGCGGATACGCCATGCTCAACGCGTTGAGTTTTGCACTGTTCACACTGGTGCTGCGCGCGGCGAGTGAATCGCAACAGTCCCCGGCAGGCTTGCTGGCGCTTGCCGGCCATCCACGACTGGCCCCGGCGATTTCGGCCATGTTCGCGGATCCGGCCCGACCCTGGAACCTGGCGGAGCTCGCCGAGCTGTGCAGCATGTCTCGCGCTACATTCATGCGGCATTTCCAGTCAAGTCTTGGGCGGTCGGCCAATGACCTGCTGACCGATATCCGGATGAGCCTGGCGGCCAACGCGCTGAGAAAGCCCGGAGCGACCACCGAAGCAGTGGCTGACTCGGTCGGCTACCGGTCCGTGGCGGCATTCCGGCGTGTGTTCGCCGAGAAAATGAGCATGACCCCAGGGCAATGGCGCCGCCTGGCACGCCAGGGAACATGATGCGCGCCGTGTTGATCCTTTTGCGCAGCTTATTGCGCCGATGCAGTCTCGAAATCGGTATCGCGTAGAGCTAGATTGAAAGCTCTAGCACCCGAGCAATCCGAATGGAAAACCAAATGAGAACTCTTGCACACCAGCTTCGGCTGCAGATCGCCGAAAAGGGCGTTGAATCGCTGTCTATTCTGGCCCCCCTTAGATGGACGCTCGTCATCGTGTTCCTCTGGTTCGGCGGCATGAAGTTCACTGCCTACGAAGCCAATGGCATCGCGCCGTTTATCGCCAACAGCCCGATCATGAGCTGGATGCACATGCTGCTAGGCGTGCAAGGGGCGAGTTACGCAATTGGGATACTTGAACTGTCGACCGCGGTGGCGCTGATTCTTGGCGCGTTCCGGCCCATTTTCTCGGCATTGGGCGCTGCCATGTCGGCGGCAACCTACCTGATCACGCTTACCTTCTTCTTGAGCACTCCCGGTGTGGCGGAAGTGACGGCGGGGGGGTTTCCAGCCATCTCAGCGATGCCGGGTCAGTTCCTGCTCAAGGATCTTGTCTTGCTCGGTGCCTCGGTTTCCCTGCTTCTGGCGTCGGTCGCGGGCCAAGGGCGACTGGCAAGACCGGTCGATGATCTCGAACAGACGACGGCATGATGCGCCGACCTCCGCTTCGGGCGCGGTTGCAACCCCTAGCAGGAGGCCCGACGCCGCAGGGGATGGCGTGGCGAACCACTTCGATAGCGGCGACGGCGCCATGCCGAAATCCATCGCCTCCCGGGCGATCCGGGTATCGGGGGCGCCGTCCGGCAGCCTGAGCAGTATCGCCAGGCCCGCGGCTGTCCACGCGGCATCGCGGAGACGCAACTGCTCGCACAGCGCTTCACGTTGCGTGGAGTAAAGCCGCTTGAGACGGCGGATGCGACGGATGTAGTGGCCATCGCGCATGAACTGAGCCGTGGCGAGTTGGATGATCGGTGTGGGCGCAGGCGCAAGCGTTGCGGTGACCTCTGAGAACGGGGTGATCAGTTCCGCCGGCGCCACGACGAATCCAAGCCGCAGAGCCGGGCTGATGGTCTTGCTAAATGTGCCGATATGAATGACCCGGCCGGCTCCGCTCAGCGATGCCAAGGCGGGAGCCGCCCGGCCATCGAGCTGCAGTTCGCTGAGGTAGTCGTCTTCGATAATCCAGGCGTCGCTGGCAGCCGCCCATTCAAGTAGCTGCAGCCGTCGCGTCAACGACAGCGTCGAGCCCAACGGCGCTTGCTGCCCGGGCGTCACGACGGCCAACGCGGCATCCGGCGCACGCTCGATGCCATATTCGACGTTGATGCCCTCGGCGTCCACGGGTACCGGAACGGCGGTCAGGCGTGCAAGCTCGAGGGCCTTGCGGGTGACCATGAAGCCGGGTTCTTCCATCCAGGCCTTTTTGCCGTCCAGCCCCAGCACCCGCAGTGCGAGACCCAGGCCAGAGATGTAGCCAGAAGTGATGAAGACCTGATCAGGCAGGCAGTGCAGGTTTCTGGAAATGGCGAGATAGCTTGCAATCTCCCGACGCAGTGCGAGCTCGCCACGGGGATCGGGATATATCAATGACGAGAACGTGCCCGTTTTCAGTAGATTCGAAGAACGCGCGCGTGCGAAAAGCCGGTCAGGCAGCCCTTCCAGCGCCGGTATGCCGACCTGAAAGACAGCCGGTCCCGTGTTCATCTGGAGATAGGTACTCATGAATGACCCGGGCCGCGGCGCTTTTGGCTGGGCCACCGGTACGCGTGGCCTAGGCGCGACGCGGGTGCCCCGTGCACCGAAGGTTTCGATGATCTGCGCGTCGGACAAACGTTCGTACGCCGCTTGTACCGTGCCGCGCGCTACACCGAGGCGCGCGGCCAGGTCTTGCCATGAGGGCAGCCGGGTGCCAGGGGTGAGCACGCCCGAGTCTATCGCCCTGGCAATGCTCAGGCGAATCTGCTCCGACAGCGGAAGCTTGGCATTCCGGTCGAGACGAATTTGCAGCCTCGAATCCATATTGTCAGTACACACGGTAGTTGAAAGTTGGCAGGAGACGGAAAGTGGTACGTATCGTCACGGACGTGCATCAGAGCCGAATCACCAGTACTTGGGCGAACACCGAGGTGGAAGTCTTCGAATACGGCGAGCTGCAGGACGTTGCCCGCCCGATCGGATCGCGGCGCGTGAGCCTGCGCGCAGCCTTGCGTGAGACCGGCGGTCGTATCGAGGCGCGCTACAAGCCATCGCAGTCGCTTGCCGACTGCTATCGCGGCAGCGACCACCTCAGCCTCATCGAGCAGGGCGGCGAGGCGTACGGCTATACCCGGTTCATTCGCGGCTTTCGCTGTGTGGCGATCCATTTCGACGATGCGCTGCTGGGCGAGGCTTGCGGCGTCGCCAGCGCGGCGGCCAATTTCCCGTCGCGCCTGATGTTCGAGAACAAGCCGATCTGGGCCATGGCCGACCGTCTGGCACTGGCGTGCGTCACGCCACGCAACGGGCAACAGCTCTACTGCGAAAGCCTCGTCGGCATGCTTGCCGTGGAAATTGCAGGACTGGGGACCACCGCGCCGCTGCTGAGCTGCAAGGGCGGACTCGCGCCGTTCAGGTTGCGCCGCATCCTCGACTACATCGAAGACCATCTTGGCGACAGTATCGCCATCACGGAACTGGCGGCGATGGCGGAAGTCAGCCTCCCGCATTTTATGCGGGCCTTCCGCGCCTCCACAGGCGAAGCGCCGTTGCGCTTCATCATGCGGCGACGGGTAGTCCATGCCACGCGGCTGCTGTTAGAAACTAGTAGGCCGCTGGCCACTATTGCGAATGTCTGCGGCTTCGCGGACCGCTCGCACATGACTACGTGCTTCCGGCGCATCGCCGGCAATACGCCAGCGCGCATTCGTCGCGAACGCTCGTGAGTAACATGGCAAGGCCACGCGTAGGTTCGATATGGAGAAAGGGGCGGCGGCTTCATGGCAGGAAGTTGTGTTGTGCATGATGGCGTGGTAGCCGATGGTATGCGAAGACGTTGGCGGGCTGTAGGCCCCATCGTCATTTAGCAGCACACTCGTGAACAACGTGATCAAGGAAGAAAACGCCAGCCAGGCCCGCCAGTCAATCGATAGTGGCAAAGAGTGGAAAGTGTGCTGCGGGAGCCACCAGCGTCTGACGGGCAATCGGGCGTCGACGGGGCCAGAAGCTGCGACCGGCGCAGAACGACCCTAAGGCGACCTTCGGTGTTGCCAACAGCGGTCATTCAAATGCTAGATTAACGATACTTGGCACTAGGCCCACAACAAATGGACATTCTCGACAACAAATCCTGCGATTCTCGGACGACACTGAGCTTCGCGGTGCATAGCCGCAATGCAGATGAAATCCGGTTTTTTGCGAGAATTTCTGATGCACCCTTCACAGGCGAAGTCCTCGCTTCCACGTACCACAACGGACCTCCGACCGAGTTTTTTGATGACCTGGCGAAAAATTGGACCGGATGGGAAGGACAAAAAAGATGGGAGGCGATCGATGGCGAGTTGTCTTTGACCGCGACAACAACGTCGTTGGGGAACGTGACATTGGTCGTAATAATGAGCGCTGACTCTGGCGATTACACCGCCTCAGCAATATTAAAATTCGAAGCCGGCAGCCTCGATTGCATCGCCGATGATGTTCGTTACTTGCTTCTGGTTTGACTGAAAAAACATCTGGTATCCCGACATAGCATCCCGTATCGAACGACGGTTCCTGGCTGCGGATTCAACATCTACTCATAACCACGGCCAGCGTAGAGGAAGTCAGCAAACTCGTTCCCGGCCGTTTGTCCCGCCTTGAGGGCGCTTCATGTCCCTTCCGCGCTGCGTTGCCCACAGGGCAACGATCTTGTGTAAGGATTGCTGTTCCTCGAACATAATTTCCAGCCAACAATCCCCCTCACAACCGGTTCTCGTATCGATGCGAGAACGTCTAAAGTGGAGGATGACATGCAGGACCGAGGACTACCCCCCGCCAAACGCTGGATGGCGCTCAGTGCCGTCATCCTGGGGATGATGCTGACCGGCGCACCGGCGTCCGCCGCCGACGCGTTTCCCACCAAGCCAATATCGATGCTGGTCGCATTCCCTCCGGGGGGGCCCGCTGATGTTCTGGCGCGGGCCATGCAGCCGGCGATGGCCAAGGCGCTCGGCCAGCCCGTGGTCATCGAGAATCTGCCCGGCGCCGGCGGCGCGCTGGCAGTGCAGCGGCTGCTGAGCCGCCCGGCCGACGGCTACACGCTGATCATGGGCTCGCCCAACGAGGCCATCCTGACGCCGCTGGCGCTTGCCAGCGCCAGGTACAAGTCGGAGGACCTGGCCCTGCTGGCGCCGGTCTCGAACCACCCGCTCGTCGTGATGACGCGCAGCGATCTGCCGTACAACTCGCTTGAACAGATCATCGCGGCCGGCAAGTCGGCAGGTAGCACGAGCCTGACCTTCGGCAATCCGGGCTACGGGACCATGTACCACATCGTCGCCGAATACATGGCGCAGCTGACCGGCGCCAAGCTGCTGCAGGTGCCGTACAAGGGCGCCACCCCAATGCTGGCAGACCTGACCGGTCGCCAGATTGACATGACGATTCTGCCAAACCTCGGCGCCTCCACGCAGTTGCTGGAGACGCACAAGATCAAGGCGGTCGCGGTGCTGGACACGCAGCGCATGCGAACCCTGCCCGACGTGCCTGCCATCTCCGAAACCAGCGTCGCGCGCAAGTCCGAGTTCGTGTATTCGATCTGGCTGGGTGTCATGAGCAGGGCCGGTGTCCCGGCGGAGCGTGCCCGCGTATTGGCGGACGCCTCGCAGCAGGCGCTGCGGTCGCCCGAACTGATCAAGGCGCTCGAGCTCTCCGGCGTGCAGCCGATGAAGCCCCAGACGCTCGAGACCTCCGCAAAGTTCTACGTCGACGAGACCGAGAGGCTCAGGAAGATGGCCGCCTCGATCAAGCTGGCGCCCCAGTAATTCCACCCTTCACGGCCGTTCGCATGGCGGCGCCGGCGCTCGCGTCGCTGGCCTCGCCGCGTTCGGGCATCCCGCTCCAGGAAGGTGCTCCTTGAATATCCTAGTAGCCGGTTTTCAGCACGAAACCAATACGTTCGCCCCCACCATGGCCACCTACGAGAGCTTCGTCCGTGGCGAGGACTTTCCCGCGATGGTGCGCGGCGAGGCGATCTACGACCTGCTGGACGTGAACGTGCCGGTCAGCGGCTTCATCCACCACGTTCGCGGGCACGGTCACACCGTCACGCCGGTGATCTGGGCGGCTGCGGGCGCTTCGGCGCATGTCACGACCGATGCCTACGAGCGCATCGCCGGCGAGATCGTGGAGGCGGTGATGACGGCCTCGTACGACGCGATCTATCTCGACCTGCATGGCGCCATGGTGGCCCAGCACCTCGACGACGGCGAGGGCGAGCTGCTGGCGCGCATCCGTGCCGCGGCCGGTCCGGACATGAAGATCGTGGTCTCGCTGGATCTGCATGCCAACGTCACCGAACGGATGCTCGCGCTGGCGGATGGGGGGGTGGCGTATCGCACCTATCCGCACGTGGACATGGCCGCCACCGGCAAACGGGCCGCCGAGATGCTGCTGGAGTTGTGCAGGCGGGAGACGCGTGCGCACCTGGTGGCGCGACGCGTGCCGTTCCTGATACCGGTCAACAGCATGTCCACGATGATGCAGCCTGCTCAAGGCGTCTACGGGCTGCTTGAAGCGCTGGAGCAACAAGGCGTGCTGTCGCTGTCGTTCACACCGGGCTTTCCCGCTGCCGACTTCGCTGAATGCGGTCCCGTCGTTTGGGGGTACGGCTTCGACAAAGCCGGCGTCGAGCGGGCCGTCGAGGCACTGTTCGCGCGCATCTGCGAACCCGAGAGCCAGTGGGCCGTGCAGTTCGAGGAGCCGGATGCAGCGGTGCAGCGTGCCGTGCGGATCGCGCAAAAGGCCGCGCGGCCGGTCATCCTCGCGGACACGCAGGACAACCCGGGCGTCGGCGGCGACGGCAACACCATGGGCATGCTGCGTGCGCTGCTCAAGGCCGGCGTGCAGGACGCCGCGATCGGGATCATCTGCGATCCCGCCGCTGCCGCGGCTGCGCACCAGGCTGGCGTTGGGGCGAGGATCGATATTGCCCTTGGCGGCTGCCCGCAGGTGAGCGAGGATGCCCCGCTGCGCGCGACTTTCGAGGTGGAGGCGCTGTCCGACGGCAAGTTTGTCTACGGCGGGCCAATGATGCACGGCAAGGCTGCCAACATGGGACCCATGGCGCGACTGCGGCTCGACGGCGTGCGCGTTGCCGTCAGCTCCACCAAGGCGCAACTGCTCGACCGCAACATGTACCGCGCGGTCGGCATCGAACCGGCGGGGATGAAGATTCTCGTGAACAAGAGCTCCGTGCATTTCCGAGCCGATTTCGCCGCGATCGCGGAAGACATTTTCGTGGTGCGAGCGCCCGGTCCGTTCATCGCCGATCCGGCGGAGCTGCCATGGCAGCATCTCAAGCCCGGCATGCGCCTGAAACCGGACGGCCCGGCGTTCGCGCCGGTGCCGCGAATCTACGACAAGCTTGCGCAACTCGGCATCGAACTGCCCACGGCTTCGGCCCCGGCGGCGGCTTATGTGCCGAGCGTGCGGTCCGGCAAGCTGATCCACGTGTCCGGCCATCTCTCTCGCGTTGGCGGGCAGGTGCGGACCGGCCGCCTTGGCGACGATCTGCGCACCGCCGACGGTGTCGCGGCGGCCCGCCAGGTGGCCATCGACTTGCTCGCGACGCTGCACGCCGCCACCGGCGACCTCGATTCGATCGTGCGGGTCGTCAAGCTCACCAGCCTCGTCCATTCGACAGCAGACTTCACCGAGCAGCACCTCGTCACCAATGGCGCCAGTGATCTGCTCGCCGAGGTGTTCGGCACGCGCGGCCAGCACGCGCGCAGTGCGTTCGGCGTGCCGCAGTTGCCGCTCGGCGCCTGCCTGGAAATCGAACTGATCGTCGAGGTTGCCTGAGTTCGACCACCTCCAGTCATTCGACACCGACCCGCGGCTCGCCGAGGAGTGCGGAAGCCTGATGTTCTCGGTGGTTCGTGATGGCCAAGACGCTCACGTCACCCTGGGGACGCTCGCCGATGCGCCCTCCATTCGCCCCGGCACTTCCCCTCCCGCCGCATCCCATTCCTTCCTGTGCCTGGCCGCAATCCGGTGGGTGAGCGCCACGAGCGCCGCCACGGCGGGGTCGGCGTCTTTGGCGCGGTAGCCGAGGGTGAGCGGGGCGCGCAGGCGGTCGGTCTCGACCATGCGGCAGTAGGCCACGCCGTGGCGGTTGAGGCCGGCCATCGACGCCGGCACCACGCTCACGCCGGCGCCGGCGGCCACCAGGTTGAGGTTGGTCAGCATGCGCTCCACTTCGGCGCCGATGCGGGGCGTGAAACCCAGCGCCTCGCATTCGCGCAGCAGGTCGCCGTACATGCCCGGCGCGCCGGGCCGGCGCACCAGGATGAACGGATCGCCCTTCAGCTCGCGTAGCGATACCGGCGTGCCGCCGGCCACGCCTTCCTCCGCCCGGCGCCGCAGCAGCGCGTGGTCCAGCGGCAGGGCGATCACCATTTCTTCCTCGAGCAGGAGGTCGAAGCGCACGCCTTCCGGGTGCTGCACCGGCGCGCGGAGCAGGGCGGCGCTGAGCGTGCCATCGGCCAGTTGCTCGATGGCTTCGGCCGCGTTGCGCTCGGTCAAGGAGAGCGTCACGCGCGGAAACTGCCGCCGGCATGCGCGCAGCACCTCCGGGGTGAGCTTGTGCGCCGCCGCCGAACTGGTGAAGCCGATGGCCAGCGCGCCTTCATCGCCACGCGCCATGCGCTGCATGCGCGCGCGCATCTGCTCGATGCGGGCGAACAGCTCCACGGCGTCGCCATGGAGCGCGGTGCCGGCGGCGGTCAGCGCCACGCCGCGTGGCTGGCGGTCGAACAGGGACACGCCCAGCTCGGTCTCCAGCGCCTTCAGCTGCTGGGAGAGCGGGGGCTGCTGGATGCCCAGTTGCTCGGCGGCGCGGGTCACGGAGCCGGTTTCGGCCACGGCCAGGAAGTAACGCAGGTGTCTCAATTCCATCGGTAGGTCCGATATGTTGTGAATATGGCAGATGCAGAAAGCATATATTTTACGAGCAGCCCCCGCCGGCCTAGTATTGGCGTTTTGCCTGATACGGCAGACATAAGACCAAGGAGACACCCATGCCCGGCGCGCCACGCTTCGCCCGATTCACCTTGCTGATGGCCGCCACGGCGGCGCTTGCCGCTGGTTGCGCCAGCCAGCCCCCGGCGCCTTCGGTTTCCGCGCCGTCCGCCGCGCCAGCCGCCCCCTCCGCCGCCGCCAAGCCCCAATGGCAGCGCGTGCACCTGGGCAGCGGTGCCGGTTATGACTTCCCGGTCTACGCCAACCATCTGCTGACGGCGGACCTGCGCGGCATCCGCGAGGTGGTGTTCGTGCAGCACGGCCTCCAGCGCAATGGCGACGATTACTACGCGGCCGGCGCCGCGCTGCTCCAGGCCAGCGGCCGCAAGCCGGAAGAGGTGTTGCTGATTGCCCCGAACTTCCCCGGCACGCCCGATGCCGCCAAGCATTTCGACAACATGCCGGTCTGGACCGTGCAAGGCTGGATCGGCGGCGAAGACGCGGTGTCCGGCCCCGGCGCCGGCGTCAGCTCGCTCCAGGTGCTGGACGACCTGCTGGCCTTCGTCACCGACAAGTCGCGCTTCCCCGGTGTGAGCAAGGTCACGGTGGCGGGCCATTCCGGCGGCGCCCAGATCGTCCACCGCTACGCGGTGCTCAACAACGTGGACGAGCGCGTGCGCGCGCGCGGCATCGACCTGCGCTACGTGGTGGCCAATCCCTCGTCCTATCTCTATTTCACGCCGGACCGGCCGGTGGCGCCGGACCTGAAGCGCTTCGCGCCCTACAGCACCGCCGCCTGCGCCGATTACAACAAGTACCGCTACGGCATGCAGGACATCGTGGCCTACGCCAAGGGCGCCGATGGCATGACGCTCTACCAGCGCTACATGCAGCGTCAGGTTACCTATATGGTGGGTAGCGAGGACAACGATCCGAACCATCGTGTGCTCGATAAGGCATGTGGGGCCGAGGCCGAAGGCCCCACGCGCCTCCAGCGCGGGCGTGCCTACCAGCGCTACGAGCAATTCCTCGCCAAGCCGGGCCAGACCAGTCGCCATCGCGCCTTTGAAGTGGTGGGGGTGGGCCACGATCAGGCGCGCATGTTCGGCTCGCAGTGTGGCGCGCAGGCAGTGTTCGGCATGGACCCGGCCGCCAATGCGGCGGGCGCCGCGTGCCGCGCGCCGCAGCTGTAAGGGCCTGGGCAAGACGGGGTTTGCCCCCACGGCAGGCGGGGCGGGGTGGTGCTAGGATGCCGCGAGCTATTCGACTCGCGCCCCTGCATCCATGCCGTTCCCTCCGGTTCCGCCTGACCGGGCCCGCCGCCGCCTGACCCATGGTCTGGCCGGACTGGCCGGACTCGCGGTACTCCCGCTGTTCCCCCGCGCCGCATGTGGCGCAGACACCACGCACTTGCTGGTCGGCTATGCCGCCGGCGGGGGTGCCGACCATATCGCCCGTCTCGTTGCCGACAGCCTGACCACGGACGGCGTGCCCACCATCGTCGAGAACCGCCCCGGCGCTGCCGGCCAGATCGCCCTGCACGAGGTGGCGCGCGCCACGTCCGGCCCGCGCACCTTGCTGCTTGGCACAGTGGGCTCGGTCAGCATCGGCCCCTTGCTGGCCGCTGCGCCCGAGCCGCCGGCCACGCCGTTGCAGCCAGTGGCCATCGTCGCCAGCACGCCGCACGTGCTGCTGGCCTCCGCCGGGGCGCCTGCCGCCGCGCAAACGCTCCAGGCCCGGCTGGCGGAAGCCCGCCGGCGCCCCGGCGAACTGGCCTACGCCTCGCTCGGCACCCATTCCAGCGCCCATCTGGTGGGCGAACTGATCTGCCAGCAGGCGGGGGTGTCGATGAACCACGTGCCGTATCCGGGCAGTGCCCGTGCGCTGGTCGATCTGCAGGGTGGTCACGTGGCGCTGCTGGTCAGCACGCTGCAGGCCGCGCTGCCGCTGATGCGGCAGGGCAAGGTGCGCGCGCTGGCGGTGACCGGCGCCGCGCGCAGCCCGCTTGCGCCGGGTGTGCCGACCTTCGAGGAGGCCGGCGTGCCCGGCATGCGGCAGGACGCCTGGTACGGCGTGCTGGCGGCGCCCAGCATGCCGGCGCGCGCCTGCGCGGCGCTGGCGGACCGCTTCACGCGGCTGCTGCGCACGCCGGCACTGCAGCAACGCCTCGGGCAGGATGGCGCCGAGCCGCTGGCGCTCACTGGCGCGCAGGCGGCCGACTACCTGGCGCGCGACCGCGAGGTATGGCGGCAGGCCATCGGGCGCGTGGCCAGTCGGCTCGCCTGACGCTTGGTCCAGGCTTGGTCCGGGCGAGCTGCCTATATATATAGAGAGAGGATGGTAAGAAAGACGCCGGGGCACCCTTGCGAGTGCCCCGGCGGTGGACCCCGTTCATCTGCCGCGCCTTGATTTCAGCGCGCTGCGGCAACCGTGGAAATGCCGCGCGGGGTCCGGAAAAACAAAGAAAAAACGAAGAGGGCGCCGACTTACGGCTGGCGGCTCTTGTCCTGGTCCTTCTGGCCACCTTGCTGGCCTTGTTGTCCTTGCTGGCCGCCCTGTTGTCCGCCCTGCTGGCCTTGACGGCCGGACTCCTGTTGCTGCTGACCACCGCGTTGGTCCTGGTTGCCCATCTGGCCCCCGCCTTCGCGTTGTTGGTCCTGGCTGCCACCTTGCTGGTTACCGCGCTGGCCGGGTTGCTGCTGCTCTTGCTGCTTCTGGCCCGGTTGGGATTGGTTCCCCTGTTGCTGCTGTCCCATTGCTAGTCTCCATGTCGCGCGGCGAGGCTGCCGCAGGCCCAGAGTTGCAATGGCCGTGCCATCCCCGCCGGGGCCGCGAATGTCGGGGGTATGGCATCTGTCAGACATACAGGTAACGCATGCGTGGCTCCCCATGTGCGCCGATTTACAACGCGTGCCGTGTTTTTACCGGTCGGGCGATGCGCCCACGCCGTCCCGGGGCTCGAAATCGCCGCCAGGCCCCGTCCACGCGTCATTTGGCCGATCTGGCACGCGATGTGCGGAACAGTGGCTGTCACTTCCACGAAAAGGAGATCGAGCATGAAGACAGCACAGACCCTGCGTATTGCATTGATGACCGCCGCGCTCGCCGCTGCGGGTGGCGCGCATGCCCTGGAGATGGGGGGCGGCGGCTTTATCAAGGTGGCCGACACCGGCGTCCGCAGCGACAACAGCGCGGCCCCGCCGGCCAACAATGCGCCGGGCATGCCTGGCCATACCGAGGGTGACAAGGAAAAGCGTCCCGCCGCTACCACTGACGCCAAGCTGGATGCCAGTGTGGACAAGGGCGTGGACAACACCAAGCAGGCCGTCACGGACAGCGCGCTGACCACCAAGGTCAAGACCAAGCTGCTGGCCACCAAGGATCTCAAGTCCACCGGCATCCACGTGAAGACCAAGGACCGCGTGGTGGCCCTGACCGGCACGGTGCCGACGAAGGACCAGCACGAGATGGCGCTGGAGACCGTGCGGTCGGTGGAGGGTGTGAGTTCGGTGCGCGACAACCTGAAGGTGTCGTCGCGTTAATGCACACGCCGTTTATGTACACGCGCTAGTTTTTGCGTGGCGACCTCGTCGTCGCTCTCTGCGCGGAGCCGCGGTCATCCCACGTACCGCGGCTCTTTTTGGGGCTCTTGCGGCGTTGACCCAGGTCAAGCCGCTTTGCGCTTTTTGGCGGGAGCGGCCTTTCTGGCTGCGGCTTTCTTCGGCGCGGCTTTTTTTGTCGCCGCTTTCTTTGTCGCCGTTTTCTTGGCCGATGCCTTCTTCGCCGCCGTCTTCTTCCGCGCCGGCTTGTTGTCGCCTTCCTCTTCCTCGTCGTCCTGAAGATCCGCGTTGCGGGTAGCCGGCCGTACGCCCGCGTGCCCACGGTGGCCGATGCTCTGCTTGAGCAGCGCCATCATGTCGATAACCTTGGCGCCCTTGCCGCTCGGCGCCGCCTCCTCGGATGCCGGCGTCAGCAGGTGCGTCTTGCCGGCCTTGATCTTGGCGTGGATGCGGGCCATCAAATCGTCGCGATAGGTGTCGCGGTATTGCTCGGGCTTCCAGTCCTCGCTCATGTCCTCCACCAGCTTGGTGGCCATGGTCACCTCGCGCGGGCTCGCCGCCTTGCCTTTGCCCCCCTTGGGGAGACTCAGATCCTCGATTGGCACCACCTCGTCCGCAAAGCGCATCGTGTTCAGCACCAGCGCCTTGCCCACCACCAGCAGCGCCGCCAGGTGCTGGCGGTTGCGCAGCACCACCAGCGCCAGCGCGGCGCGGCCGGTCTTGCGCAGGGTCTCGTGCAAGAGCGCGTAGCCGCGCTCGCCGCGCTTGTCCGGCTCCAGGTAGTAGGGGGTGTCGAAGTAGTAGGGCGGAATGCTGTCCGCCTCCACGAAGCTGACGATATCCACCGTCTGCGTGGCCTCGACATTGGCCTGCCGGAAATCCTCGTCGCTCAGCAGCACGTACTCGTCCTTCTCGTACTGGTAGCCCTTGACGATGTGCTCGTTGTCGATGACCTTGCCGGTGTGCTTGTTGATGCGCTGGTAGCCCACCGGCGCCATGTCGCGCTGGTCCAGCAGGTCGAGGTCAAGCGTGTGGCTGCGCGAGGCAGCCTTCAGCGCGACCGGGATATTGACGAGGCCAAAGCTGATGGCCCCCTTCCAGATGATGCGGGACATGCCCCGGTGGCCCTAGGCGCGCTGCGGCGGTGGGGGCGGGAGATCGCCCGGGGGCGGATCGCTGACCGGCTCGGGCGGACCCGGCGGCGGCTCCGGCGGCGGGGCCTCGGGTTTCGGGGGCACGATATCGGGCTCGGGCGTGATGTGCAGGTGCAGGGGCAGGGGCAGGGGCAGATCCAGCATGAGGCTCCTTGGTCAGGCGTCTAGTTCATCGAGCATGCGGGTCAGGGCACCGAGGTCGGCGGGTTTGACCAGATGCAGGTCGAACCCCGCCGCGCGGGTGCGCCGGCGGTCGTCGGGCTGGCCGAAGCCGGTCAGCGCCACGATGCGCGCGTGGCGCAGTTCGGGAATCTCGCGCAGCCGGCGCGCGGTCTCGAAGCCGTCCATGGTCGGCATGCCCAGGTCCAGCAGCACCACGTCCGGCCGCACGCTGGCCGCGCACGCCACGGCGCTCTGGCCGTCGGGCGCCGTCACCACGGTGTGGCCGAGCGTCTCCAGCGTCATGGTCATGGCCTCCAGCGCATCGGCGTTGTCATCAACCAGCATGATGGTGTGCGCGGCGCCCGGCTGCGGGCGCGCTTTCCCGGTCGGCGGGTGCCAGTTCTGCCACGGTTCCACGGGCAGTTCCACGACGAAGGTGCTGCCCAGGTTGCGGCCCGGGCTCTCGGCGCTGACCCGGCCGCCATGCAGCGTGACCAGCTTCTGCACCAGCGTCAGGCCGATGCCGGCGCCCTCGCGCGTGGCAAAGGCTTCGTTGTCCGAGGCAGGCTCGCACGGCCGGGGCGCGTCGCCGTGCCGGTCATCGTGCTCGGCGTGCAGCGCGTTCAGGCCCGGGGCCGGGCTGGCCGCGAGATTGGCTGCGCCGATCGAGGTGGCGTCCGGGGTCGGCATCTCCTCCAGCGGGTTGCCGGACTCCGGCGCCAGTGGATCGAACAGTTGCCGTTGCAGCGACGGGGAGAGCCCGGCGCCGTTGTCGCTCACGCGCACGATCACCTTGCCATCGGCCGCGGCGGCCTCCACGGCCAGCGTGCCGCCCTCGGGCGTGTACTTGGCGGCGTTATGCAGCAGGTTGGCGAAGATCTGGGTCAGGCGCACCATGTCGCCGCGAATCGGCAGCGGCTGCTCGGGCAGCGACAGCCGCAGCGCGTGCTGGCGTTCCTCCAGCAGCGGGCGCACAGTCTCCACGGCCGTGTTCAGCGCGCCGCGCAACTCCACCAGATCCCGCCGCAGCGTGATCTTGCCCTGGTTGAAGCGGGACACGTCGAGCAGTTCGTCCACCAGCCGGGTGAGGTGATGCAGCTGCCGGCCGATGATGTCGCGCGCGCGGAACATGTCCTCGCGGCTCGGGGAGAACTGCTGGAGCATGTCTACCGCGCTGCGCATCGGCGCCAGCGGGTTGCGCAGTTCGTGGGCCAGCATGGCGAGGAATTCGTCCTTGCGGCGCTCCTCGTTATGCAGCGTGCGCTCGGCGCGCTTGTGGCGCGTTACATCCTGGCAGATGCCCGCCACGCGCAGGCAGCGGCCATCCGCGCCGCGCACCGGGAAGGCGCGCATATGGACTTCGCGGATCTCGCCGTTAGGGCGTTCGAGCTGGAATTCGGTGTCCAGCCGGCCGTCGCGCAGCATGCTCTGCCATTCGGCTTCCATGCGCGAGCGTTCCTCGGGCAGTACCCATTCGAGCCAGCGGTGCGGGTCTTGCAGCACCGATTGCGCCGGACGGCCCCAGAGCGATTCGAACGAGGGGCTGACGAACAGGAAGCGCCCGGTGGTGGGGTCGAGAATCCAGACCACATCGGCCAGCGCCTCCGCCAACTGGCGGAACAGGTCCTCGTTCTCGTGCAGCGCCTGTGAGGTGCGACGGAAGGCATCCTCGGCCCCGCGCATGCGCAACAGGGCGTTGATGCTGGAAACCAGTTCCTCGGACTCCACTGGCTCGATCAGGAAGCTGTCGGCACCGCCGTTAAGGGCTTGCACGCGCCGGTGGGAATCCGAGACGCCGGGTGACGTCAGCAGCACCAGCGTACGCGCGCTTTGCGGGTCGTTCTTGATCAGGCGGCAGACTTCCAGCCCGTCCACGTCGGGCAACTGGGTGCCCAGCAGCACGAGGTCCGGGGTGTGCTGGCGGACCAGCGACAGCGCGGCCTGGCCGGTCGACGCTTCCAGCACGGAGAAGTCGGCCCGGTGCAGGATCCGGCTCTTGACGTAGCGCGGTCCCTCACGATCCTCCACGTTGAGAATCAGCGGGCGCCGGCTGGTGTGGGCGGTCGAGGCGTTCATGGCTGGCAGGCGGCAGGATCGGCCGCGATAGTGAAGACGGATGCCCGGAGTGCGCCACGCGTGGCAAGGCCGGCCGGACGTGCCGGAGACGCGGCGTCAGGTGTCGGGAATAAGGATCGTATTGTAATAATTACCTGCATACAGCCCGGTTCCGTTGTAGTTTCGACATGCGCCGTTCAGGCTTGAAAAGTGGCGATAAATTCACGTGTGATTGGCAGTTCGAGTGGCCGTCATTTGCGCTGCGCCTCGCCGCTATGCGCTTCCGCGCTGGGCGAGGTGCCGCCTTGCGGGCCTGCCGAGCCGGGTGCCTCGACCGCCTTTTGCGGCAACTTGCTCTCCGGGGTCTGCCCGCCCGCGCTGGGGCCCTTGCCGAAGCGGGCGGCCAGTTTGTCCTGCACCTGGGCCAGTTGAGCCGCCTGCACCTTGGCTTCCTCGGCTTCCTTGGCCTTCTTGGCCTCGGCTGCCTGCTGTTGTTCAGCGGTGGGGGGAGGGAGCTTGGCCTCGGCGGTGGAGACCAGCAGGAAGGCCAGTGCCAACGTCAGCCCGCCCAGCACGGCGCGTTGCCAGAAGTCGTTGGAGAACCATGGATCAGGAAGATGTCTCATCGGATTTGCCTCGTCTTGTGTGCCGGCGTCGGCGGGGGTTTTCCGATGGGACTGGCAAGAAGCGTGCCGCACATGCCGAGACGCTGACAGACGGAGCCGGACATACGGAGCCGGACAGCTGACCGGAGCGGGCGAGTGGGGTTCGGGGTGGTCCGGCCGGCGCTCAGGACCCGGCCAGCCGCCTGCTGGCCTGGGTCAGCGTCTGGCGCACGGCGTCGTGCCCGGCCCACGGGTCATGCCGGGCCATTTCCTCAAGGCGCGGGCCCACGTTGGCGATGGTCCAGTGCGCCGCCGAGGTCAGGTCGCCCAGCTCCTCCCAGGCCACCGGCACGGACACGCCCAGCCCGGGCCGCGCACGTGCCGAGAACGCGGCAGCCGTGGTAGCCCCGACACCGTTGCGCAGGTAATCGATGAAAATCTTGCCAACCCGGTTGCGCGGCCCGCTCTTGGCCACGAAACGGTCCGGAATAGTGGCCGCCATGTGCTGCACCACGGCCTGGGCGAAGTCCCGCACCGGCTCCCAGCCCCAGTTCGCCCGCGGCGCCAGCGGCACCACCACGTGCAGGCCCTTGCCGCCGCTGGTTTTCAGGAAGCTTTGCAGCCCCAGTTCGTCCAGCAGCCCCTTGGTCAGCGCGGCGGCCTCCTGGATGGCCGGCCATTTCACGCCCTCGCCGGGGTCGATGTCGAAAATGATCCGGTTCGGCTTGTCGAGGCTGCGCGCCACCGCGTTCCAGGTGTGAAACTCCACCACATTGAGCTGCGCCACCGCCACGATGGCGGCCTCCGTGGCGATCTCCAGCAGCGGCGGATGGCCGGGCCAGAGCTTGGGGTCGAGCGGGCGCACGCCATCGATCTTGAGGGTGTCGCCATGGCGCTGGAAGAACTGCTCGCCCTCCACGCCGGACGGCGCGCGCACCAGCGCAATCGGCCGGCCCTTGAGGTAGGGCAGCATCAGCCCGGCCGCGCTGGCGTAGTAGCGCACGAGGTCGCCCTTGGTCAGCCCGGTGGAGGTGTCGATGACCCGGTCCGCATGGCTGACGACGATCTTGCCGATGGTCTCCTTCGCGGCGCCTTTCCTGGCCGGGGCCTTCTTTGCCGCCGTCTTGCCCGATTTCGCCGCCGCCGCCGGCTTCTCTACCGAGACCGCGCCGGCCGGCTTGTCCGTGCGCAGGCCGTGGAACACCGCATGCCGCACGCGGCCCTCCCTGGTCCAGGCGCCGAAGGACACCTCCGCTACCAGCTTTGGCTTGACCCAGTGGCCGCGAATGCCGCGCGGCAGGTCGTCGAACGGCGGGGCGTCCGTCACCAGCGGGTCGAGCTGCTTGCGCAGCGTGCCGAGCATCGCGGTGTCGAAGCCGGTGCCGACGTTGCCGGCGTAGCGCAGCTTGCCCTGCGCGTCGTGCACGCCCAGCAGCAGGGCGCCGAGCCCGCTGCGGCTGCCCTTCGGGTCGGTAAAGCCGCCGATCACGAACTCCTGCCGCAGCGTGCATTTGAGCTTGATCCACGTGTTGGCGCGCGTGCTGACGTAGGGCGCGTCGTTGCGCTTGCCGATCACGCCTTCCAGCTTCATGCGGCAGGCGGCGGCGAGCATCTCGTCCGGGCTGGCCTCGAAGCTCTCGCTGAAATGGAGCCGGGGCGCGGTGTTGGCCTCGAACAGCCGGCGCAGCAGCAGCCGGCGCTGGTCCAGCGGCACGGCGCGCAGGTCGTGGCCGGCGTAGTAGGGGAGGTCGAAGGCGTAGAACTGGATGGCGTCCGCGCGCGAGGTCTCGAACGCGTTCTGCAGCGCCTGGAAGTCGGTGATGCCCTGCGCGTCCACCACCACGATCTCGCCGTCCAGCCAGCCGTCGGGCAGGCCCAGCGTGCGGATCTCCGCCGCCAGGCCGCGCAGCTTGGAAGTCCAGTCGTTGCCCTGCCGCGTGAACAGGCGCACGTCGTCGCCATCGATCCGGGCCAGCACGCGGTAGCCGTCGAACTTGATCTCGTACTGCCACTGGCTGCTGTCGGCCGGTGCCTTCTCCACCAGCGTGGCGAGCTGGGGTGCCAGCGCCAGTGGCAGCTTGGCTTTCTTGGCGCCCTCGGGCAGGGCGGGGAGGTCGCGGGCCTTGGCCTTCTTGGCGGCTGCTGACTTGGCCGATTTGGCCGGTGCCTTCTTTGCAGCCTTCTTCGCCGCCTTGGCCGTGCCGGCCAGCACGCTGTCCGGCATGGCGTCCACCACATTGAAGGCCGACGCGGCCTGCGCGTACTCGTCGCGCTCCTTGATCAGCAGCCAGCCGTTGTTGTCGCGCTGGTCGTCGCGTTGGTCGTCACGTTGGCGCTTGCCGCGCATGCGTACGAGGGTCCAGTGGCCCTTGAGCTTCTCCCCGCGCAGTTCGAACTTGAGCTTGCCGTCCCGATAGGCGCGATGGGCGGCGGCCGGGTCGCCGTCGGGCACCCAGGTGCCCCGGTCCCACACGATGACCGTGCCGGCGCCGTAGTGCCCGGCCGGAATCACGCCTTCGAAGTTGGCGTAGTCGAGGGGGTGGTCCTCCACGTGCACGGCCATGCGCTTGTCGGCCGGGTCGTAGCTCGGCCCCTTGGGCACCGCCCAGCTCTTCAGCGTGCCGTCCAGTTCGAGCCGGAAGTCGTAGTGGAGCCGCCGCGCGGCGTGTTTCTGGACCACGAAGGACAGCGCCGGCGCCGCGCGCTTGCGGGCGGTCTTGGTTCCCTTGGCTGCCTTGCCCCCGCTGGGCTCCGGCGTGGCCGCGAAGTCGCGCTTGCGCCGGTATTTGCCGAGCGGTTCGGCGGCGTCCGGAGCGGGGTCGGCGGCACGGGTGGCACGGGTAGGTTGAGCCATGGTGTGTCCTTCGGAGGCGGCGGGGCTGCGGCTTTCAGCTTATGCAGCACACGCCGCTTGCGAAAGCGGGAGCCGTCCTACACGGCGCCGCTTACCCGTTGTTGTAATTCCTGACCCCCGATGCTGCGCCGCACATCGGCGTGTCGCCGCCGCCAGCCGGGAACGGGACTTGCGGACTCGACAGGGGAGACACGCCACAGTGTCGTCAGCGTCAACAGTGCGCCCGCAGCAGCCCGGATGCCCGCGCGCCGCATCCCATCCGAACCGGGCGCAGAGGACGACACGGAAATGAGACCCCTGAAACCAATTGGCTCGCAGGTCATCGTGCTGACGGGTGCCACCAGCGGCGTGGGCCTGATCACCGCGCGCAAGGCGGCTGCCGCCGGCGCCCGGCTCGTGCTGGCGGCGCGCAGCGAGGACGTGCTGCACAAACTGGCCGAGGAGTTGCGCGAACACGGGACCGAGGTCATTACCGTCAAGACCGACGTGGGCAACCAGGACGACGTGGCCCAGCTGGCGGAGGCGGCCATCGCGCGGTTCGGCGGCTTCGACACCTGGGTCAACAATGCCGGCGTGACCATCTTCGGCCGCCATGACGACGTGCCGCTGGAAGACCAGCGCCGCCTGTTCGACACCAACTACTGGGGCGTGGTGCACGGCTCGCTGGCCGCCGCCGCGCACCTGCGCCAGCATGGCGGGGCGATCATCAACATGGGCAGTGAGGCGTCCGACTGCGCCATGCCGCTGCAGGGTGCCTATGCGGCCTCCCAGCACGCCATCAAGGGTTTCACGGACACGCTGCGGCTGGAACTGGAGCAGGAAAAGGCGCCCATCTCGGTGACGCTGATCAAGCCCGCCGGGCTGGAGACGCCGATGGTCAGCCACGCCAAGAACTTCCTGCACGTGGAGCCGAAACTGGCGGCGCCGCTCTATGACCCCGCGATGGCCGCCGACGCGATCCTGTTCGCCGCCGCGCACCCGCGCCGGGACATGTTCGTGGGCGCTTCCGCCAAGGCATTCTCCGCCGCCGCCTACCATGCGCCGCACGCGTTCGACCGCTTCATGAGCCGCTTCATGGGCCGCGCCCAGCAGACGCGCGACCCGGCCGGCCCGCGCGAGGACAACACGCTCTACGAGGCCGGCAACTGCCTGCGGGAGCGCACCGGCAACCGCAAGGCGATCCAGTCCTGCCCGTACACGACGTCGGCCCGGCATCCGCTGCTGACGACGGCGCTGATGGTGGGCGCGGCGGCGACGATGGCGGGGCTGGTGCAACTGAGGCGGCGCTAGGGTGAGAGGGTGCGGGCCGGTTGTCGATTCAAGCCCGCACCAGCAGCGCCACCGGCAGGCTGGCCAGCGCGTCCTTCACGCGCACATAGCCCGCGTGGGACGGCACCGCGTGGCCGGTCAGCACATCGACCCAATCCCCCTCGGCATGCAGCGCGGTGTCGCCCCAGCAATGGGGCGGAATGCGGGGTAGCGCCGGGTCCACATGGGCGGCGGCCAGCCGCGTCACGATGACCATCGCTTCCACCGGCCCGCAGCGGCGCGAGAACGCCAGCACCTGCGGCGCCAGCTTGCCGGTGGCCGCGTGCGCGGTGTACTCGCCCCGGCTGAACAGCGCCGGCTGTTCGGCCCGGTACGCCAGCACCGACCGGATCAACTGCTGCTTGATGCGGCCATCGCGCCAGCGCGCCAGCCACTGCGCCCAGCCGGCCCGGCATTCCAGGCGCGCCTGAAGCAGCGCGTAGTCCGGCGGGCGCCGGTTGTCGGGATCGACAAGGCTGAAGTCCCAGCCCTCGTTGCCCTGATAGCAGTCCGGCACGCCGGGCGCCGTCAGCGCGAGCAGCGTCTGGGCAAGGCTGTTGAGCGCGGCGGCCGGGCCGATGCGGTCCGCGAAGCGGCCGATATGCTCCAGCACGCTGTCTTCCCCACTGTCTTTCGCACCCATGCCAAGCGCCGCCAGGAAGGCTTCGCAGGCGGCCTCGTAGGCCTCGTCGGGATGGGTCCAGCTCCCGTGGCGCTTGGCTTCGCGGATGGCCTTGCGCTGCCACGCCAGAATGCGGGCGATGAACTCGCGCTGGGCGTCCTCGCTCGCCAGCGCGCCGGGCTCCGCCGGCCAGGCGCCCAGCAGCGTCTGGTAGAGCATCGCGCGGTCGGTGCCGTCCGGCCCCTTGGGGGAGGCCACCAGCAGCGGGCCGATCTGCGCTTCCCAGCCGGCCACGGCCTCGGCCCACGTCCCGGCCATCTCGCTCAGTACCGCCAGCCGCATGCGCGCGTCCTCGCCGCGCTTGTGGTCGTGCGTGGCCACGGTCAGCATCGCGTGCGGCCAGTGCGCCTGGCGGTGCGCCATGCGCGCGTGGAACCGTTCCGGCGCCAGCGCCAGCGTGCCGGGAAAACTGCCCACTTCGTTACGGGACAGCAGCCGGCCGTAGCGATAGAAGGCGGTGTCTTCCGTGGACTTGGCCGCCAGCGCTGGCATGACCTGTTGCAGCCGGGTGCGGATGGCGCTGGCCGGGGTGTCCGCTGGGGTGTCGGCTGGGGTGTCCGCCCCGGCATCGCCTTGCAGGCAGCCGAGCAGGAAGTCGAGCGCCGCCGCCTCGTCCGGGGCGAGGTGGGTGCGCGCCTGCGCGGCGGCAGAGGCGACCATGGCGTCGTCGAAGGCCCGCGCATCTGGGTCCGCGCCATGTGGCGAGGCGGTGTAGTAGCTGCGATAAACCGGCACTGCGGCGAGGAAGGCGGTCAGCGCGTGGCGCAGTGCGTGAGCGCTGAGGTCGCGCGTGGCCGGTGCCGAGCGCGCCAGCGCGTGCAGGCGCGTGCAGATCGCGTCGATCTCGGCCACGAGGTGCCGGGCGATCACGCGGTGGCGGGCCGACTTCACATAGTCCGGGTAGGGCCGGCTGTCGCCGCTGATGCGCATCCACAGCATGTTCAGCGCGCCTTCGCCGCTGGCGTCGTGGAGCACGGCAGCCACCTCGTCCATGAAGTCGTAGCCGGTGGTGCCGTCCACGCCCCAGTCGGCGGGCAGCGGTTCGTCCTCGCCCAGGATCTTTTCCACCACGATCCACGGGTGCGCGCGGGCGCCCTCGGCGGGGCGGCCGGGGCGCAGCAGGTCCAGCCGGGCGCGCAGGCGCCGGCAGTAGCCCGCCGGGTCGGCCAGCCCATCGACATGATCCACGCGCAGCCCGTCCACCCAGCCTTCGGCATAGAGGCGGAAGGCCAGCGCGTGAACGGCCTCGAACACGTCCTCGTCTTCCTCCCGCACGCCCACCAGCTCGGTGATCTCGAAAAAGCGCCGCCAGTTCAGCTCGGCGGCGCCGGTGCGCCACCACGCCAGCCGGTAGTGCTGGCGCTCCAGCAGCGCGTGCAGGCCCTCGGGAGTGCTCGGGTCGCCCGGCGCAGCCATGTCGGGCATCGGCTCGGGCATCGGCTCGGCCAGCGGCAGGCTGTGGTCGCCATAACGCAGCGTGGCCGGCCCGCCCGGGGGCCGCTCCAGCCGGAGCGCGCCCGAGGCCAGCGTGTCCCAGTAGGGGTCGCCGAGGATCGGCAGCAGCACCTTGCCGTGCAGCGCGGGGTCGGCCGGCTGCCAGTCGATGTCGAAATATTGCGCATGGGCGCTGCGCTGGCCGTGCGCGAGCACGTCGCGCCACCAGCCGTTGTGCGTGGCATCGGCAGCCATATGGTTCGGCACGATGTCCACCACCAGACCCAGCCCCGCCGCGCGGGCGCGCGTGGCCAGCGCCAGCAGGCCAGCTTCGCCGCCCAGTTCCGGGTTGACCTGCGTGAAATCGGTGACGTCGTAGCCGTGGGTGGAGCCGGGGCGCGCCGTGGTGACCGGCGATAGATACAGGTGGCTGACGCCCAGCCCGGCGTAATAGGGCACCAGCGCCTCGGCATCGGCGAAGGTGAACCCCGCGTGCAGCTGGAGGCGCGCGGTGGCGCGCGGCACGCCGGCGTGGTCGAGGTCGGTCATGGGCGTTGCAGGCAGGTCACGCAGCAGTGTTCCGGCAGCGTGCCGGCAGCCAGCGTGGCGATGGCGCCGGGCTGGCTGGCGTGGATCATCGCGCCGCCGCCACCGCCTTCGCAGTCCACCACCACGGGCTCCTCGCCCAGATTCAGCCAGATCGACAGCCGGCTGCCGTCGCCCAGCCGCCAGCGCGCCACAAGGGCTTTGTCGCCCAGCACGGTCACGCCCTCGGCGCGGGCGTTGCGCAGGCGCGGCATCAGCTCGTTGCGGCGGATGGACAGCAGCTCGCCGTAGTAGTGGTTCCACGCGCGGCAATAGCCGTCGGTGTCGTCGCAGATCGGGCGGGAGGCTTCGAAGGTCTCCGGCGCGTTGGGATCGGCGATCTGTGCCGAGCGGGTGTCGTCGCGGAAGGCTTCGGACGCCGCAAATTCGCGCCGGCGGCCGTCGCGCACGGCCCGGGCCAGTTCGGGCGGGTGATCGGTGAAGTACAGGAATGGCGTGCGTGCGCCGTGCTCCTCGCCCATGAAAACGAGCGGGATCTGCGGGCAGAGCAGTTGCAGCGCCACGGCGGCGCGCAGCGCGTCCGGCTCGGCCAGGCTGGCCAGCCGCTCGCCGAAGGCGCGGTTGCCGGTCTGGTCGTGGTTCTGGAGGAAGGTGACGAAGGCCGTGGGCGGCAGATGCGCGCTGGGCTGGCCGCGCCGCACCTCGCGGCCCTGCAGCGGGCCGTTTTCGTCGCCGGAGCGGTGGGGCGACACCTCGCCCTGCCACGCGAAGCCTTCGGCCAGTACCCGGGCGAGGTGGCGGATCGGCGGCGTGCTGGCCGCCTTGTCGTCGCCCACCTTTACCGCCACGCTCTCGGGCAGGCTGGCGTGGTACTCCTTGTAGTAGCCGTCGTGCTCGCCGGTCAGCAGCACGTGCAGCGCGTGGTGGGCGTCGTCGTTCCACTGGGCGTCGTAGCCGGCAGCCAGCAGCGCCGCGTCGTTGTGGTCGTTCTCCAGCACCAGGTGCAGATGGCGGCCCGGCAGGCACTGGCGCAGGTCGTGCGCCAGCTGCGGCAGCCAGCCTTCGTCCTCGATGGCATGCACGGCGTCCAGCCGCAGGCCGTCGAAGCGGAACGATTCGAGCCAGTAGCGCGCGCTCTCGCCAAAGAAGCGCCGCACCTCCGGGCGCCGGAAGTCGATGGCCGGCCCCCAGGGGGTCTGGCGGTCGGTGCGGAAGAACGGGCTGGCGTAGCGGTGCAGGTAGTTGCCCTCGGGGCCGAAGTGGTTGTAGACCACATCGAGCAGCACCATCATGCCCAGGCCGTGCGCGGTGTCGACCAGCGTGCGGAGTTCGTCCGGCGTGCCATAGCTGCGCTCGGGCGCAAACGGCAGCACGCCGTCATAGCCCCAGTTGCGCGCGCCGGGAAACTCGGCCAGCGGCATCAGTTCGATGGTGGTGAAGCCCAGCGCGGCCAGCCGGTGCAACTGCGCGGTGGCCCCGGCGTAGCCGCCGGCCAGCCCCACGTGCATTTCATAGATGACGGCCTCGTGCCAGGGGCGCCCGCGCCACTCGGTGTGCTGCCACGGGAACGGCTCGGCCGGCTGGCACAGCACGCTGGCGCCGTGCACGTCGTCGGCCTGGAGCCGGGAGGCAGGGTCCGGCACGATGGTGCCGTCGTCGAGCCGGAACCAGTAGCGCGCGCCGTCGCAGCAGGCGGTCACGGCTTCGAACCAGCCGTGTTCGGTGGGCGCCATCATCACTGGCGTCATGCCGGCCACTTCGAGCCGCACGGGCTGGTCCTGCGCGGCGGCGTCCGGCGCCCAGAGGCGGAAGCGCACGCGGCCATCGGCCAGCCGCACGGGGCCGAAGCGGTATGCCTCGGCGCCTTCATCGTCACACGGCAGCAGGCGCGTGTCCGCGCCAAGCGTCTGCCATTGCGGAACCGGGGAGACGGGCCGGGCGCCGGAGCCGGGCGCGGGCATGGCATACATCATGGTGCGCTACCTTCAGGCCGGCAGGCCCGATGTGACCGGTTCCACGGCAGGCGTGGTCGGGGAGGGACGGCGGACGCGCGACGGGCGCGCGGCGGGAGCCGCCATGGCTTCCGGCTGCAGGGCGGGCACGGCGGCAGGCACGGGGGCAGGCATGTTGGCGAGGGCCGGCGCCAGCGCGCGGTACATCGCCAGATACTGCTGTGCCGGGCTCCCCCAGCCGAACTCCGTCTGCATGCCGGCGCGCTGCATCGCGCGCCAGTGGCGGGGGCGGTGGAACCAGTCTAGTGCGCGCGCGATGGCGGCGCCCATCGTTTCGACCGATTCGCCATCGAACACGATACCGGTGGCGCGTGGGGCGGGCGCGGTGTCCTCGCCGACTTCGCCAACGTCGCGCACGGTGTCGGCCATGCCGCCCACGCGCGAGACGATGGGCACCGTGCCGTAGCGCATGGCGTAGACCGGCGTGAGACCGAACGGCTCGAAGCGGCTGCCGTGCAGCAGGGCGTCCGCGCCGGCGTGGAGCAGGTGGGCGTCTTCTTCGCGATAGCCGATGGAGATGCCCACGCGGTCCGGGTGGCGGGCGCCGAGCGCGCGGTACGCCGCCTCCAGCGCCGGGTCGCCGCAGCCCAGCACCACGAACTGCACATCGTCATGGCGGCGCAGCGCGGCCTCCATCGCCAGCACCGCCACATCGGCCATTTTCTGGTGCGTGAGCCGGCTGCCCATGGCGATCAGGGGCAGGTCCGGCGCCTGCGGCAGGCCATGGCGGGCCTGGAGCGCGGCCTTGCAGGCGCGCTTGCCGGCGAGGTCGCGGGCGTCGTAGCGCTGCGGCAGCAGGCGGTCGGCGTGGGGCGACCACGCGTCCGTGTCCACGCCGTTGGGAATGGCGCCGAGCACGTCGGCGCGGTGGCGCAGCAAGCCATCCAGCCCGTGGCCGAAGTGCTCGGTAAGAATCTCGCGCGCGTAGGTGTGGCTCACCGTGCTCACGCGGTCCGCGTAGCGGATGCCGGCCTTCAGGAAATTGAGCTTGCCCCAGAACTCGATGCCGTCCGGCGTCAGGCAGGCCGGCGGCAGGCCCAGCGCGGGGGCGCATTCCATCGGGAACACACCCTGGAAGGCGAGGTTGTGGATGGTGGCCACCGTGGGCACCGGCAGGCCGCGCGCGCGCATCAGCAGTGGCGTGAGCGCCGCATGCCAGTCGTGCGCGTGGACCAGTTGGGGCGCGGGCAGCGGCGTCTCGCCGGCGGCGACCAGTGTGGCGGCGTGGGCCAGCGCGGCGAAGCGCTGGGCGTTGTCGCAGAAGTCTCGCCCGGTGGCGTCCACATAGAGCGAGCCGGGGCGGTCGTAGAGCGATGGGCAGTCCAGCAGCACCACGCGCACGCCGCTGTCCGGCGCCTGGCCCTCCAGCAGCCGCGCCGGGCTGTGGCCGGGCGGCAGCGCCATCGGCAGCCGGATCGCGCCGAGGCTGCGCAGGTGCTTTGCCGCCGCCATGGCCCGGGGATAACCGGGCATCAGGATCGTGACATCGGCGCCGCGCTGATGCAGCGCCTGCGCCAGTCCGCCCACCACATCTGCCAGCCCGCCGGTCTTTGCCAGGGGATGCGCCTCTGCCGCCACAAACAGGATGTTCGCGTTCAAGATGAGACTCCGCTTCCAGGTCGGTTGGAAACGAACGCGCGGGCGGGCTTGCCTGCCGCCATGCGCCGGGTTCGTTCTTCTTGTCTTGCCTGCGCAGGGCGCCGTCGCAAATGAGACCACCGGGACCACCGGGACCACCGACCCGCGCAGTCAGAAGCCGGCGGATGGCGAGCGAACAACCCGGGATGCGAAGGGCGCCAGAAAATCGCGCGGCTTCAGCAATGCGAACTCCGTGCCAGCATGCTGCACTGCGTGACGGGCGCGCCGCGTCGTGGCCGGCGGGGGGCTGGCGGCGGGGCGGGCGGCCCGGCGGGGCCGGGTTGTGTATAAGGTGCCCGCCCGCTTGTAGAAACTACCGCGCCCGCCGCCGTTGAGAGCATTTACGATCCGCTGCCCCCGCAGCGCTCGCTGAAGGTGCCGATGCCGTCGGCCTCCGCGCGGCGGGCGCCCTGCACCTGCCCGCTCGACCGGTGCAGCAGGCACACCGGCACCGCCTGCGCGTGCCAGACGCGCTTGCAGTACTGCTCGATCGCCCGGTCGGACGAGAACTGCCCGGAGCGCGCGCTGGAGAGCACGGACATGCGCTGCCAGCGCTCGGGGTCGCCGTAGGCGGCCGAGACCTGCTGCTGGCAGTGCAGGTAGGAGGCGAAGTCGGCCATCAGCAGGTAGGGGTCGTGCTGGAGCAGGCCGTCGAACAGGGGGCGGAACACGGCGGCGTCGCCCTTCGAGAAGAAGCCGTGCTGGATCAGGTCCACCACGGCGCGCAGTTCGGGGCTGCTGTCGTAATAGGTGGAGGGGTGGTAGCCCGCGGCCTTGAGCGCGTAGACCTCGGACGCGTTGAGGCCGAACGGGAAGAAGTTGTCGGCGCCGATGGCGTCGCGCAGCTCGATATTGGCGCCATCCATGGTGCCGATGGTGATGGCGCCGTTCATCGCGAACTTCATGTTGCCGGTGCCGGAAGCCTCCTTGCCGGCCAGCGAGATCTGCTCGGAGAGGTCGGCGGCGGGGTAGATCTTCTGGCCGTGGGTGACGTTGAAGTTGGGCAGGAACACCACCTTCAGGCGGTCACGCACCTGGGGGTCGCGGTTGACCACGCCCGCTACCGAGGTGACGAAGCGGATCATCAGCTTGGCGTAGTGGTAGCCGGGCGCGGCCTTGCCGGCGAACAGGAAGGTGCGCGGCTGCACGTCCGCGTGCGGATCGGACTTGATGCGGTGGTAGAGCGCGATGATATGGAGCACGGCCAGGTGCTGGCGCTTGTACTCGTGGATGCGCTTGACCATCACGTCGAACATCGAGTTGGGGTCCACCACCACGCCGGTGGCGTCGCGCACCAGCCGGGCCAGGTCCTGCTTGTTCTCGCGCCGCACGGCCTGCCAGCGCTCCCTGAAAGAGGGGTCGTCGGCATAGGGCTCCAGCGCCCGGATCTGCCCGAGATCCTTGATCCAGCCGTCGCCGATGGCCTCGCTGACCAGCCGCGTCAGCCGGGGGTTGGCCAGCGCCAGCCAGCGGCGCGGGGTGACGCCGTTGGTGATGCTGGTGAACTTCTCGGGCCACATCTCGTAGAGATCCTTGAGCACGTCCTCGCGCATCAGCCGGGAATGCAGCTCCGCCACGCCGTTGATGGTGTGACTGCCAACGCACGCCAGATGGGCCATGCGCACGTGGCGCTCACCATGCTCGCTGATCAGCGAGAGCCGCGCCAGCCGCGATTCGTCGCCATAGAAACGGATGCGCACCTCGTCCAGGAAGCGCGCGTTGATCTCGTAGATGATTTCCAGGTGGCGCGGCAGGATGCGCTGGAACAGCGGCAGCGGCCATTGCTCCAGCGCCTCCGGCAGCAGGGTGTGGTTGGTGTAGGCGAAGGCGCGGCGGGTGATGTGCCAGGCTTCGTCCCAGGCCAGGCCATGGTCGTCGATCAGCAGCCGCATCAGCTCGGCAATGCCCACCGCCGGGTGGGTGTCGTTCAGCTGTACCGTGAACTTCTCGTGGAAGCGCGTGACCGGCAGGCCCTGGGTGGCGAGCAGGCGCAGCATGTCCTGCAGCGAGCAGGCCACGAAGAAGTATTGCTGCTCCAGCCGCAGCTCCTTGCCCTGCTGGGTTTCGTCATTGGGGTAGAGCACCTTGGTAAGGTTCTCCGACGTCACTTTCTTGTTCACCGCGCCCAGGTAATCGCCCCGGTTGAAGGTGTGGAAGTCGAACGCCTCGGTGGCCTCCGCGCGCCACAGCCGCAGCGTGTTGACCGTGTTGACCCGGTAGCCGAGGATCGGCGAGTCGAACGGCACCCCCACCACCGTCTTGGCCGGCACCCAGCGCACGCGGTAGCGGCCCCGGTCGTCGGTGTAGTGCTCGGTATGCCCGCCGAGGCGCACCTCCACCGCCCATTCGGAGCGCTGAATCTCCCACGGATTGCCGTTGCGCAGCCAGGTGTCGGTGCTCTCCACCTGCATGCCGTCGATGATGCTCTGGTGAAAGATGCCGTACTCGTAGCGGATGCCGTAGCCCAGCGCCGGAATCTCCAGCGTGGCCAGCGAATCCATGAAGCAGGCCGCCAGCCGGCCCAGGCCGCCGTTGCCGAGGCCGGGTTCCTCCTCCTGCGCGAGGATGTGGTCGAGGTCCAGGTTGAGCGTGGCCATGGCGCCGCGCACCGCCTCCACGATGCCGAGGTTGACGAGGTTGTTGCCCAGGTGCGGCCCCATCAGGAATTCGGCGGACAGGTAGGCCACCGTGCGCGATGGCTGGCTCTGGTAGGCCTCGGCCGTGCTGATCCAGCGCTGCACCAGGCGGTCGCGCACGGTGTGGGCCAGCGCCTGGTAGAGGTCGTTGCCGCTGGCGTGGCCGGGCAGCTTGCCCTGGGTGTAGAACACGTGATCGAGAAAGGCGCGCCGGATGGTGGCGCTGGACATCGACGTCCGGGTGTCGTCCGCCAGCTCGGCGGCCGCGGAGGGACCAGAGGGTGCTGGCCGCAGCCGGGATGCTTCGTTCATCACTTGGCTCCTGAAAGGCTGAAAAAGCAGGCTGGTATGGAAACTGCTGCCTTGTCATGGGTGTCTACCCGTGGGTGTCCTACCCTTGGGTGTTCTACCCATTTCCTGCGACGACGAGGCCCCCAGCATGTCGAACCATATTCCGCATGATCCCGCGCGCCGGCCAGACCGCCGGCCCGACCAGTGTCCCGACCACAACAAGGAAAAAGGGGATCAACCCGCGCGCAACCTGCCTGACAAGCATCCCGTGCCGCCGTCTGTGAAGCGGCACAACAGCGAATCGGACGAGCCGCCGGTCGAGAACTACTGATTGCCATTGCCGAGAGACCGCGGTCACCGCCGCCCGGTTCACCGCCGCCTGGTTCACCGCCGACGGCGGTTTTGCATGGATTGCCGGCAAAGATAAAGATAAAGGTAAAGGTGCCCGTGGGCGCCCGTCCATGGCGCGGGCGGGCGCACCGTCTATGATGGAAGCGCCAGTTGCCGGCTCCGGCGCACCCCTGGCCTTCAGCCTGTTCAGCCTGGCTTCCAAGAATAATCACGACAACGCCATCAGAGAGGGAATTCCTATGCCGGATCGGCAGACGCCGGATCTCGCATCCATCGGGGAGGGGGGCCTTGCCGCTGCGGGGGCCATGCGTGGCACGGCACCCCAGACCGCGCGCGCGGGTGCCTGGCTCGCCGCGCTGGATGACGTCGCCATCTTCGATCTCACTCCCGAGGGGCGCGTCCGTACATGGAGCGATGCCGCCGAACGTGCCTTGCTCTACACCGCAGAAGAGGTGACCGGCTGCCAGCTCGCCCGCTTTCATACCCCCGAATCGGTGCAGTCCGGCGAGCCCGCGCGCCTGCTGGACACCGCCCGCACGCTGGGCCGGGCCGAGGAACGCGGCTGGCGCGTGCGCCGCGACGGCACCGCGTTCTATGCCAGCGTGGTCATCCAGGCGATGACCGATGCCGATGGGGGCCAGGACGGCTTCACGGTGGTCTACCGCGATATCACCATCCGCTATGCCGCCGAGGAGCGCACCCGGGAGGTGGAGGCGCGCCACCAGCAACTGCTCGATACGCTGCACGAGCAGGCGGTGTGCGAACTCGGCCTCGATGGCGAGATCCGCGTCTGGAACAGCGGCGCGGCCGCGCTGTTCGGCTACAGCGCGGAGGAGGCCGTGGGCCGGCCGGTCTCGCTGCTGTATTCGCGCCAGGACGTGGCCAGCGGCCATGATCTCGCCACGCTGGGCGAGGTGCGCGCCAACGGCCAGTGGACCGGCGAGGCGCGCCTGCAGCGGCAGGACGGCGCGCTGGTGCGCTGCCACATCCGCCAGGCGCTGCTGCGCGATGCCGGCGGTTGCCCGGTGGGCATCCTGTGGACGGCGCGCGATATGTCGGACATGGCCCGGCTTGAGGAACTGGAGGGCGCCGGCCGGCGCGTGCAGGCCTTCCTGGCCATCCTGGCCCACGAGCTGCGCAATCCGCTGGCGCCCATCCGCAACGCCGTGGACGTGATCCGCCTGACGCCCTCGACCGACACGCGCATCCGCCACTGCGCCGAGATCATCGGCCGCCAGTTGCAACTGCTGACGCGGCTGGTCACCGACCTGATGGACGTGGGCCGCGTCACCACGGGCAAGCTCAAGGTGCAGCCGGTGCCGACCATGGTCAACGACATCGTCACGTCGGCGGTGGAAGCCATCCGGCCCGCGCTGGAGGCGGCGGGGCAGAGCTTCTCGCTCACGCTGCCCGCCGGCCCGGTCTTCGTCAATGCCGATGCGGGCCGGCTGGGGCAGGTGCTGTTGAACCTGCTGAGCAACGCCACCAAGTACACGCCACGCGGCGGCGCGGTCTCGCTCCACGTGGCCACCGAGGGCGGCAACGTGATCACGGCCATCAGCGACTCGGGGCAGGGCATCGCGCCGGAGGCGCTGGACCGCATCTTCAACCTGTTCGCGCAGGAGGGCGACGATGGCGAGCGCGGCGGGCTCGGCATCGGCCTGGCGCTGGCGCGTGCCGTGGTGGAGGCGCATGGCGGCGCCATCCAGGCCAGCAGCGGCGGGCTGGGGCGCGGCAGCACCTTCACCGTGATCCTGCCGGAGGTGGAAATGGACGGCGCCACCGTGCCGCGCGCGGCGGCCACCGATTGCACCGGGCTGCGCATCCTGATCGTGGATGACAGCGCGGACTCCGCCGACAGCATGGCCGAACTGCTGACCGTGCTCGGCCACGAGGCCCGCCCGGCCTATAGCGGCACGCAGGCGCTGGAGCTGGTGCGCGGCTTTGCCCCGGACGTGGTGCTGCTCGACCTGGAGATGCCGGACATGAACGGCTTCGAGGTGCTGGCGGTGCTGCGGCCCGATCCGGCCAACACAGCCCGCGTCGATGGCACCGATGGCACCGGCACGCGCATATTCGCCCTGACCGGACACGGTACCTCGGACGACCGCAAGCGCACGCTGGCGGCGGGCTTCGACGCGCACCTCGTCAAGCCGCTGTCTATCGACGCGCTGTGCCGCGCGCTGGCGGGGGATGGGGCGGAGTGATGTCACGAGGCCGTCCCTGCCAACCACGCCCATCTCAGCCATCCCCCCGCACCGCCGCCACGCGCACGCGCACCTCCGCATGATCGAAGAGCTCGCGCACATCGGCGTCCAGCCGGCGCTGCCAGTTGGGATGCCCGCTCACCGTGCCGGGCAGGTTGGGCTGCTCGGCGGCGCCTAGCAGGTCTTCCACGGGCACCAGCCGTAGCGGGGTCCGGGCGCGGGCCAGCCAGCGCAGCACCGCTTCCACGGGGGCGGACGCCGCGTCGGGCTCGGCACCATAGGCACCATAGGCACCATAGGCACCATCGACCACATCGACATCATCGACCACGCCGCCCGCGCACATGGCCCGCCACAGCGCCGTGCGCTCGGCGGCGCGCATCGCCATCAGGCCGGCTTCGGTCTCCCCCTCGCCCAGTTGATGCAGCCGCGCGCGCCAGGCGATGTCGTTTCCGGCCCACCAGCCGACGATGGTCGGCAGGTCGTGCGTGGTGGTGGTGGCCACCGCCTGGGCGGGCCATTGCCCGGGCGGCAGGAAGGGGGCGGGGATTTCCGTGTCTTCGCCATCCTCGTCCGCCGGCTGGCGTTCGAACCACAGCACGTCGATGCCCATCACGCCGCGCGCGGCCAGTGCCGTGTTGAGCGTCTCCGGCACCGTGCCGAGGTTCTCGCCGATGATGATGGCGCGCTGCCGCCACGATTCGATCGCCACCAGCCGCAGCAGGTCATCCAGCGGATAGGTCAGGTAGGCGCCCGCCGTGGCCGGCGCGCCGGCCGGCACCAGCCACATCCGCGCCAGCCCCAGCACGTGGTCGATGCGCAGCCCGCCGGCATGGGCGAGGTTGGCGCGCAGCATCTCGACAAAGGCGGCGTAGCCGTTGCGGCGCAGCCCGCGCGGCGAGAACACCGCCACGCCCCAGTCCTGCCCGAGCGGGTTGTAGACGTCTGGCGGCGCGCCGGCGTGGAAGCCGTTGAGGATCTCGGTCTGGCGCATCCACGCGTGGCTGCCGCCGGGGTCGGTGCCCACGGCGAGATCGGCGATCAGCCCCACGGCCATGCCGGCGGCGCGCGCGCGCTGCTGGGCGGTCTCCAGCCCGTGGGCGGCCAGCCATTGCAGGAAGGCGTGATAGCCGATCTCCTGCGGATATTGGGTCTCGAAGGCGGCCACGGCCGGGCTGCCTGGCGAGCGCAGGGTGACCGGCCATTGGCGCCAGTCGGATGCCGCTTGTCGTTGATCGTCATTGCTCGCCTGCGCCAGCAGGCTGGCCTGGATGGCCTCGAAGCAGGCATGGGCCAGCAGCCCGCTGCCGCCCCGCGCGCGGAAGGCGGCGAAGGCCTGCTGGGCGTCTGCGCCAAGCAGCGTGTCGTGGCGGTCCCACAGCCAGCGCAGCAGCGCATGGCGCGCCACGGACAGCGTGGGCCAGTCGATTTCATCGCGCGCCTCGGCGGCGGCGAGCCGGTGGCCGATGTTCAGCGCCGCGATGCCCTGATCCACCGCGTCCTGCCCGAACACGGCGGCGGGGTCGGCGTAGAGCGCATTGTGGAAGATCCGGCTCGACGGCGCATAGGGGCTGTAGCGCGCCGGCAGTCCGGCAAAGCCCGCGTGGAGCGGGTTGATGGCGACCGCGTCGGCGCCTTCACGCGCGGCCGCCTCGCAGGTCAGCGCCAGCGTGGTGAGGTCGCCCAGCCCGGTGGGCGCGTCCCGGCGCAGGCTGTATAGCTGCACGGAGAGCCCCCACGGCTTGATCGCCTGCACGGCGCCTGGATTGGCGGCCAGCGCATCAGCCACGCCGTAGCAGCGCGGCGGCGCCACGGCCAGCGTGGTGGCCACATCGCCCAGCAGCAGGCGGTGGTAGCCCCAGTCCGCGACCGGGGGGATTTCCATCAACCCGTCCGCATTGCGCCGGGCGATGCCCTCGATCACGCGGCCATCCTCCAGTTCCAGCCGATAAGGGCGCTGCGCCAGCGTGTGCGGCCACGGCACGGCCACGGGCTGGCCCTGGTCGGCGGTGAGCAGCGGCGGCAGCGGATGGGCGGCGTCGTCGGCGGCCAGCCGCGCGAGCGAGGATTCACAGGCGCCGGGCGTGTCGCAGGGCAGGTCGAGCGCGGCCAGCACCGCGTGCAGGGCATCTTCGGTGAGGGCCTGGGGCCGGCCCCAGGCATCGCGCCACTGGGCCTGCAGGCCGGCACGCTCGGCCAGCCGCAGCAGGGCGTCGGCGTCGTGGCTCATCGCGGGGGTTCCTCCTTGCGGGCCTTCGGCACGCTGGCCAGCAGCAGGGCCACGCCGTGGGCCACCACGGTGTAGCTGGGCTGGCCGGCGCCACCCTCGCCACCCTCGCCACCCTCTCCACCCTCTCCGTTCGGCAGCGGGCTTTCGCCGGCGTCCGGCGCGGCGCTGTCGAACAGCACGCGCCAGTCCTCGCCGGGGGCCGGCGCGCGGAAGGTCACGTCGTCATTGCTGGCGTTCAGGCACAGCAGCATCACGGCCACCTCGTCCTCGCCGTTGCCGTGCGTGGCGCGGCGCAGCGCCAGCGTGCGGTCCTCGCCATTGGCCCACTGCTCGGGCGACAGCTCGTTGCCATCGGGGCCGAACCACGCGATGTCCGGCACGCCGGGCGCCGGGCGCGAGCGGCCGTGCACGAAGCGGTTCTCGGTCAGCATCGGCACCTGCCGGCGCAGCGCCAGCAACTGGCTCACGCAGGCCATCATCGGCGCGTTGGCGGGGTTGGCGGCGTCCTCCCAGTTCAGCCACGAGAGCGGGCTGTCCTGGCAGTAGGCGTTGTTGTTGCCCTGCTGGCTGCGGCCCCATTCGTCGCCGGCGGTGAGCATGGGCGTGCCCTGGGAGAGCAGCAGCGTGGCCATCATCGCCCGGGCCACGCGGCCACGGGTCTCCAGGATCTGCTCGTCGTCGGTGGGGCCCTCCACGCTGCCGTCCGGGCTCCAGTTGGCGCTGGCGTTGTCGTCGTTGCCGTCGCGGTTGTCCTCGCCGTTGGCCTCGTTGTGCTTGCTGTGGTAGCTGACCAGGTCGGCCAGCGTGAAGCCGTCGTGCGCGGTGATGAAGTTGACGCTGGCCCACGGCTTGCGATGGCGGCGGTCGAACAGGTCCGCCGAGCCGGTGAGCCGCGCGGCCAGTTCGCCCCGCTGGCCGGCGTCGCCGCGCCAGAAGCGGCGCACGTTGTCGCGGAACTTGTCGTTCCATTCGGCAAAGCCGGGCGGATGGTTGCCCACCTGATAGCCGCCGGGGCCGAGGTCCCACGGCTCCGAGATCAGCTTCACGCGCGACAGCACCGGGTCCTGGAGCAGGGCGTCGAAGAAGCCCGCGCCGGGGTCGAAGCCGGTGGCCTCGCGGCCCAGCGTACTACCCAGGTCGAAGCGGAAGCCATCCACGTGAAAGGCCTCCACCCAGTAGCGCAGCGAGTCCATCACCATCTGGAGCACGCGCGGGTGCGACAGGTTGAGCGTGTTGCCGCAGCCGGTGTCGTTGATGTAGTAGCGCTCGTCGCCCGGAATCAGGCGGTAGTAGCTGGCGTTGTCCAGCCCGCGCCAGGACATGGTCGGCCCCAGTTCGTTGCCTTCGCAGGTGTGGTTGTAGACCACGTCGAGGATGACCTCGATGCCCGCCGCGTGGAGCCGGCGGATGGCCACCTTGGCCTCGTGCAGCTCGTTGGCGGACAGGTAGAGCGGCTCCGGCGCGAAGAAGGCCAGCGTGTTGTAGCCCCAGTAGTTGCGCAGGCCGCGCTCCACCAGGAAGCGGTCCTGCAGGAAGGCGTGGATCGGCAGCAGCTCCACCGCCGTCACGCCGAGCCGGTGCAGGTGATCGACGAAACGCGGATCGGCCAGCGCGGCGAAGGTGCCGCGATGGTGCGGCAGCAGGTCTTCGCGCAGCATGGACGCGCCGCGCACATGCACCTCGTAGATCGAGGTTTCCGGCCATGGCCGGTCCAGCGGGCGGTCATCGCCCCAGTAGAAGCTCTCGTCGACAACCACGGCCTTCGGCATCATCGGCGCGCTGTCGCGGCGGTCGGGCGTCAGGTCCGCGCGCGGGCTGTTGAGCCGGTAGCCGAACAGCGCGTCGGACCAGCGCACCGGGCCGCTCAGCAGGCGCGCGTAGGGGTCCAGCAGCAGCTTGTGCGGATTGAAGCGCTGGCCCCTGCCTGGCTCGTAGGGGCCGTAGGCGCGGTAACCGTACAGCACGCCGGGCTGGGCCAGCGGCAGGTAGCCGTGCCAGACCTCGTCGGTGCATTCGGGCAGCGACAGGCGCTGGATCTCCTTGCGGCCATTGGGCGAAAACAGGCACAGCTCGATGCGTGTGGCGTTGGCGGAGAAGACCGCGAAGTTGACGCCCAGGCCGTCCCAATGCGCGCCAAGGGGGTAGGGCTTGCCGGGCAGCAGACGGTCGATGGTGGCAATCGCCATGTGCATGGCTCCTTTGTTCTGGTTTTTCTGGGTGGCTCGTGATGATGGGGTCTCGTGCGCGCAGGGGTCAGCCGGGTGGCCCATCCGGCTTGTAGCGGAGAACCAGCGTCGCCAGCGGCGGCAGGGTCAGCGTGACCGAGGCCGGCTGGCCGTGCGACGCCGCGTTGGCCGCCTCCACGCGGCCGCCGTTGCCGAGGTTGCTGCCGCCGTAGTAGCCGGCATCGGTATTCAGGCATTCCTCCCAGTCGCCGGCGAACGGCACGCCGAGGCGATACCCCTCGCGCGGCACGGGGGTCATGTTGACCACCACCAGCACCACCTCCTGGCTGTCTGGCGCGGCGCGGCGCAGGTAGGCGAAGACGCTGTTCTGGTGGTCATCGCCGACAATCCACTGGAAGCCCTCGGGCCGGTGATCCAGAGCGTGGAGGGCCGGCAGCTCGCGGTACAGCCGGTTCAGGTCGCGCACCAGCGAGTGCACGCCACGGTGCAGCGGCTGGTCCAGCAGCGGCCAGTCGAGTTCCTCGTCGTGGTTCCACTCGCGCCATTGGGCAAACTCGCCGCCCATGAACAGCAGCTTCTTGCCGGGGTGCGTCCACATGAAGCCGTAGTAGGCGCGCAGGTTGGCAAAGCGCTGCCAGTCGTCGCCGGGTGCCTTGCCGATCATCGACCCCTTGCCGTGCACCACTTCATCGTGCGAAAGCGGCAGCACGAAGGCTTCGGACCACGCGTAGACCAGGCCGAAGGTCAGCTCGTTGTGATGCCAGGGACGGTGGATGGGGTTCTGGCTCAGGTAGCGCAGCGAGTCGTGCATCCAGCCCATGTTCCACTTGAAGTCGAAGCCGAGCCCGCCGGACGCCACGCTGGCCGTTACGCCGGGCCATGCGGTGGATTCCTCGGCGATGGTCAGCGCGCCGGGGCAACGTTCGTGGACGATGGTGTTGAGGTCGCGCAGGAAGGCCACGGCCTCCAGGTTCTCGCGCCCGCCGAAGCGGTTGGGTACCCACTGGCCCGGCTCGCGGCTGTAGTCGCGGTAGAGCATGGACGCCACGGCGTCCACGCGCAGCGCATCGGCATGGAACTGCTCGAGCCAGTGCACCGCCCCCGCCAGCAGGAAGCCGCGCACCTCGTTGCGGCCGAGGTTGTAGATCAGCGTGTTCCAGTCCTGATGGAAGCCTTCGCGCGGGTCCTGGTGCTCGTAGAGCGCCGTGCCGTCGAATTCGGCCAGCCCGTGCGGGTCGGTGGGGAAGTGCGCGGGCACCCAGTCGAGGATCACGCCGATATCGGCCTGATGGCAGCGGTCGACAAAGGCAGCAAACTGTTCCGGCGGGCCGAGCCGCGAGGTGGGCGCGAACAGCGACAGCGGCTGGTAGCCCCAGGAGCCGCCGAACGGGTGCTCGGTGATCGGCAGCAGCTCGATATGCGTGAAGCCGAGATCGCGGATATAGGGCACCAGCCGGTCGGCCAGGATCTCCCAGCCTTGCGCGGTGTCATTGGCGGCGCGCTGCCAGGACATCGCGTGGAGTTCGTAGACGGACATCGGCGCGGCGTAGGGATCGGTGCGGGCGCGCTTGTCCATCCACGCCTGATCGTTCCACTGGAACGGCGGGGCGCCGTGGCCGCGGCAGGCCACCACGGACGCCGTGGCGGGCGGCGGCTCGGTGGCCAGCGCCACCGGGTCGGCCTTGTCCGGCAGGGCATGGCCGTGCGCGCCGATGATGTCGTACTTGTAGCGGCTGCCGCCGTGGGCGCCGAGCGCCTCCGGGATGAACAGCTCCCAGATGCCGGCGCCGTGGCGCAGGCGCATGGGGTGGCGCACCGGGTTCCAGCCATTGAAATCGGCGATGACCGACACGCGCTGGGCGTTGGGCGCCCACACCGCGAAGCGCACGCCGGCTTCGCCATCGACGGTCAGGCATTGCGCGCCGAGGCAGTTGCCGAGTTCGAGGTGGCGGCCTTCGTTGAGCAGGTGCAGGTCCAGATCGCCCAGCAAGAGGCCGAAGGCGTAGGGGTCGGCGCTGCATTGCTCGTTGCCGTCCGGCCAGCGGATCAGCAGGCGGTAGTCGCCCGGCTTTGGCGGCTCCGCGTCGGGCAGGCGGCCGGCGAACACGCCGCCGGGGTGCAGGGCAGTCATCGCGGTCATCGGTGAAGCCGCGGTGATCGGCTTGCCCGCCCGGTCGGCCAGCGAGACCGATTCGGCGCCGGGGGCGATGGCGCGCACCACCACGCCGTGCTCGTCCCGGTGGGGGCCGAGCACGCCGAACGGATCGGCCAGCCGGCCTTGCAGCAGGGCGTCGATCACGGCGTCGGGCAGCGTCGGGGCCGGTTCCATCGTGGCGCTATCAGTTCGTGCCATCGTTGGCTCCCAGCAGCTTGCGGACCAGCCGGGCCAGCCCGCTGGTGGGCAGGTCGATCCATGCCACGCGGTTGGCGGCTTCGTAGCCCACTTCATAGGCGGCGCGCTCAAGCAGGAACAGGTCGAGCAACTGTCCCATCTGCCCAGCTTCTCCAGCTTGGGCCCAGTGCCGCGGCGCGGCCTGCATCGACAGCTGGTAGCAGTGCAGGAACGCCTGGCTGGCAGCGCTGCGGAAGCGCTCCAGCAGCGCCGCGCGGCGCTCCGCCAGCGCGGGCGGCAGCGTGGCGTGGGTGCGCTCGTGGCGGTCCGTGCCCACCGTGGCCGCCGCGTAGTCCAGCGAGCGCAGCAGGCCGGCCACGTCGCGCAGCGGCGAGGTCTTGCGCCGGCGGAAGGCCAGCGGCTGGCGCGGCTCGCCTTCGAAATCGACGATATAGGTGTCGCTCTGGGCGATCAGCACCTGCCCGAAGTGGAAATCGCCGTGGATGCGGGTCTGGAGGCTGCCCGGGGCGGCCTGCGCCAGCCGCGCCACCAGCTTGGGCAGCTTGCCGCGCGCGGCGAGCAGCGTTTCGATATCCGTGGCGAAGGCGCCGGTGGCGTTCTCGCGGCGCGCCTCGAGCAAATCGAGCGCCTCGTTGAGGGACTGCAGCGCGCCCTCGGCCCATTCCTCGGCCTGGGCCTCGGTGGCGGGTTCAGGCGAGAAGGCGGCCTCGTCGGTGGGCTGGGCCAGCACGGCGTGCAGCTCGGCCAGGCGGCGGCCCAGCGTGCCGACCATGGTCGAATAGCCGGCCATGGCCTCGACGAACTCGCCATTGGCGTCTTCGGAGGGCATCGCGTCGTCGATCAGGCGGCTCAGGTAGTCGAGCGTCCAGTCCCAGCCATCGCCCTGATTGAGGATGTAGCCCTGCAGCAGCATCAGCGTATGCGGCGTGCCGTCGGCGCCGGTGCGCACCACCTCGCCCAGCAGCGGCGCGGAGTGCGTGTAGCCGTGGCTGGTCAGGTAGCGCGTCATCTCGGCTTCGGGGTGGATGCCACCCGCCACGCGGCGCACCAGCTTGAGCACGCTGTTGTTGCCGTAGGCCAGCGAGCTGTTCGACTGCTCGGCGGACATCCATTGCACGGGCTGGTCCTCCAGCGTGACGTCGGCCAGCCCGGGCTCGGGCAGGAAGCGGATCACGCCGTGCGGGGTCGGCGCCTCGGTGCCGTCGCGCATGGCCTTGACCACGGCGCGCGCGTAGGCTTCCACCACAAAGCCGTCGGTGGCCACGCCCACGCGGCTGCCCCGGCGCACGCGCGCCATGGACAGGCCGTGCATCAGTTGCGGCATGCCTTCGGTGTTCTCGCGGTCCCACAGCAGCGCCACCGGCAGCTGGTAGCACTCGACGCGGCCCGGCAGGGTCACCTCGACCTCGCAGTGGAACACCTCCTCGTTGTTGCCGACCCGGGCGATCGGCCACGCATAGGCCACGCTCACGCGCTCGATGCGGTCGCCTTTCGAGGCGAACCAGCGCCGGCGCGCGAGGTAGATCGGCAGGACTTCGGTGGTCAGCGCGCGGCGGGCGGACTCGGTGAGCTCCGAGCGGCCAGCGTTGTTCTGGAGCACCAGGGTGATTTGATCGGCCATTTGCTCGGGAGCATCCACGTGCCAGGAAGGCGGCTGGGCGTCCTCGCTCAACACAAACCAGTAGAAACCATACGGCGGCAGCGTGAGCAGGTAGGTCAGCTGGCCGATGGCGGGGAAGGGCGTGGCGCCGAGCATCTCCACCGGCACGCGGCCCTGGAACTGCGAGAGGTCCAGCTCCACCGCCTGCGGCGCGCGCGACAGGTTGGCCACGCACAGCACGTGCTCGCCGTCGAACTCGCGCAGGTAGGCCAGCACCTTGCGGTTGCCGGGGAAGAGGAAGCGCAGCGTGCCGCGCCCGAAGGCGTGATGCTGCCGGCGCAGGGCCAGCATGCGGCGCATCCAGTTCAGCAGCGAGTGCGGGTCGCGGTTCTGGGCCTCCACGTTGACCGCTTCATAGCCGTACAGCGGCCCCTGCAGCGGCGGCAGCACCAGCCGCTCGGGGTCGGCGTGGGAGAAGCCGCCGTTGCGGTCCGGCGACCACTGCATCGGCGTGCGCACGCCGTCGCGGTCGCCGAGGTGGATGTTGTCGCCCATGCCGATCTCGTCGCCGTAGTAGATCACCGGCGTGCCGGGCATCGAGAACAGCAGGCTGTTCATCAGCTCGATGCGGCGGCGGTCGCGCTCCATCAGCGGTGCCAGCCGGCGGCGGATGCCGAGGTTGATGCGCGCGCGGCGGTCGGAGGCGTAGACCTCCCAGAGGTAGTCGCGCTCGCTGCTGGTGACCATCTCCAGCGTCAGTTCGTCGTGGTTGCGCAGGAAAATCGCCCACTGGCAGTTCGGCGGCACCTCGGGGGTCTGGCGCATGATGTCGGTGATCGGGAAGCGGTCTTCCCGGGCGATGGCCATGTACATGCGCGGCATCAGCGGGAAGTGGAAGGCCATGTGGCATTCGTCGCCCACCACGCCGCCGTCCGGGCTGGCCGCGCCGGTGGTGTCGGCCGTGCCGCCCCCGCTCGCGCCGCCGAAGTACTGCTGGGCGTCTTCCGGCCACATATTGGCCTCGGCCAGCAGCAGGCGGCCGGCGTAGCGCTCGTCCAGGTGGCTGCGGATCTTGCGGATGACCTCGTGCGTCTCGGGCAGGTTCTCGTTGGTCGTGCCTTCGCGCTCCACCAGATAGGGCACGGCGTCCAGCCGCAGGCCGTCGATGCCGATATCGAGCCAGAACCGCATCACGCTCAGCACCTCGTTGAGCACCTGCGGGTTGTCGAAGTTCAGGTCCGGCTGGTGCGAATAGAAGCGGTGCCAGAAGTAGGCGCCGGCCTCGGCGTCCCAGCTCCAGTTCGACTTCTCGGTGTCGCAGAAGATGATGCGCGTGCCGGCGTAGGACTGGTCGTTGTCGGACCACACATAGTAGTTGCGGGCCGCCGAGCCGGGCCTGGCCTTGCGCGCGCGCTGGAACCACGGGTGCTGGTCGGAGGTGTGGTTGATCACCAGCTCGGTGATCACGCGCAGCCCGCGCGCGTGGGCCGCCGCAACGAAGCGGCGCGCCTCGGTCAGCGTGCCGTAGTCCGGGTGCACGTTGCGGTAGTCGGCAATGTCGTAGCCGTCGTCGCGGCGCGGCGAGGGATAGAACGGCAGCAGCCAGATCGTGTCCACGCCGAGGTTGACCAGATAGTCCAGCTTGGCCAGCAGCCCCGCGAAGTCGCCGACGCCATCGCCATTGGCGTCATAGAACGACTTGATGTGCAGTTGATAGATGACCGCGTCCTTGTACCAGAGCGGGTCGGCGTTGAGCAGGGCGGCGCTGACGCGGTCGGATGCGCGCTTCATGCCGTATCTCCGGTTTGTTGTTGGGGCCGGACGTGCCACAGCGCGAACGGCAGTTCATGCGGATTCAGGCGGATGCGCTGGGCCTTGCCGGTCCAGGTGAAGCGGCGGCCGGACATCAACTCCTCGGCCTGCAGGGTGCCGTGGTCGGGCAGGCCCCACTCCCACAGCGGCAGTTCGATCGCGGATTCGCGCGGCGCGCGCGGGTCCAGGCTGATGGCCACCAGCAGCACGTCGCTGCCGAAGGTGGGGCCGCTGCCCGGTTTGCCGCCGCCGGGTCCTCCTCCTCCCCCTCCTCCTGCAGGGACACCGGGCTCGGCCGGCACGTAGCGCGCGAAGTACAGCACCGCGTCGTCGCTGGCGTGGTAGAAGCGCACGCCAAGGTGGTCCTGCAGGGCCGGATGGCTGGCGCGGATCTGGTTCAGCCGCGAGATCTCGGCCACGATGTTGCCCGGCTGGTTCCAGTCGCGCACGCGGATCTGGTACTTCTCGGAGTCGAGGTATTCCTCGCGCTCCACGCCGTTCAGCACCAGCGGCGCGCCCTCGCAGACCTCGAAGCCGTTGTACATGCCCCAGAGCCCGGAGAGCAGCGCCGCCAGCGCCGCGCGGATCAGGAACGCCGGGCGGCCACCGTCGTGCAGGAAGTACGGGTTGATATCCGGCGTGTTGACGAAGAAGTGCGGGCGGTAGAACTCGCGCAGCGGGGTCTGCGTCAGTTCGGTCATGTACTCGGTCAGCTCGGCCTTGGTGTTGCGCCAGGTGAAGTAGGTGTACGACTGGGAGAAGCCGAGCTTGGCCAGCCGCGCCATCATCTTGGGCCGCGTGAAGGCCTCGGCCAGGAACAGCGTGTCCGGGTGCTTGGCGCGCACGTCGGCAATCATCCACTCCCAGAACGGCAGCGGCTTGGTGTGCGGGTTGTCCACCCGGAAGATGCGCACGCCCTGGTCGGCCCAGAACATCACCACGTCGCGCAGCGCCTGCCAGAGATGCTCGCCGGCGGGCGGAGGCGCGTAGAAATCGACGTTGACGATGTCCTCGTACTTCTTGGGCGGGTTCTCGGCGTAGCGCAGCGTGCCGTCCGGCCGGTGGGAGAACCACTCGGGATGCTCGCGCAGCCACGGGTGGTCTGGAGAACACTGGATGGCGAAGTCGAGGGCCAGCTCCAGGCCGTGGTCGGCGGCGGCGCGGCGCAGCCGCTGGAAGTCTTCGAACGTGCCGAGCTGCGGGTGCAGGGCATCGTGGCCGCCTTCGGCGCTGCCGATGGCGTAAGGGCTGCCCACGTCGCCCGGCTCGGCCTTGAGGCTGTTGTTGCGGCCCTTGCGGTGCGCCTGGCCGATGGGGTGGATCGGCGGGAAGTAGAGCACGTCGAAGCCCATCGCACGGATGGCCGGCAGCCGGCGGATCACGTCGTCGAAGGTGCCATGGCGGTTCTCGTCGCCGCTTTCCGAGCGCGGGAACAGCTCGTACCAGCTGGCGAAGCGGGCGGCGAGGCGGTCTGCCTCCACCGGCATCACCGTGGGATGGCGGCTGATGAACGGGCGCCCGGCGGGCGTGTCCATGGCGGCGTGCATGGCGGTTCCGGTGCGCGGGGAGAGCAGGATTTCGAGCCGCAGGGCGTCGTCGCCGGCGGCGGCTTTCAGTTCTGCCAGCAGCGCGCCGGCATCGGGGATGGCGCTGCCCTCGGGGGTGTCCAGCGTGGCGGCCACCAGCCGGGCGCCTTCCTCGATCTCCAGCGTCACGTCCACGCCGGCCTTGCGTTTCTTGCCGATCTCGTCGAGCCAGCTCGCGAAGGTATCGCGCCATGCTTCGACAGTGAACTCATGGCGGCCCAGCGCCACGATCGGGAAGCTGCCGCGCCAGCGGTCGTTGATGACGGGTTCCATTGGCGAGGCATGCCAGACCTGCTCGCCCGGCGCGCGCCACAGCACGGCGGCGGCAAGCTTGTCGTGGCCGTCCATCCAGATATCGGCGGTGACCTCCACGCGCTCGCCCACCGTGCGGCGCACGGCAAAGCGGCCGTGGTCGGCTGTGGGGGCCAGGTTCTCGATGGCGACGCGCGGCGCCTGCATGGCGGTGGCCAGGTCGCGGTCGATGGCCTTGCGGTGATTGCCATTGCCATTGCCGCTGCCATTGCCGCTGCCATTGCGGCGCGCGCGGGGCTGCGCGCTGACCGGCAGCGCTTCATACAGGCGGATATCGGCAGGCGCCAGGGTGATGGTCGCGCTGGGGTCGAGCTGGTTGGCGGCGTGTAGCGTGCCGCCGGGGCCGCCATCGGCGGATCGCAGCGTGGCGGCGGCCTGCGGCAGCGCACTCAGCACGCGGTCCGCGCCGAACGAGGCCGGCTCGATCGGGCTGGGGTTCAGCACCACGGTCAGCGCGCTGGGGCCGGTGGCGCCATTGGAGCCATTGGAGCCATTAGCGAGGTGGCGCGGCAGGCGGGCCAGCACGGTCAGGGGGGCGTCCGGGCCGCTGACCTGCCGGACCGCGACGGCCGGCGCGGGATCGCGCGCGGCCAGCCACGCGTTGCACTGGATCAGCTCGTGGGTGAGGTCGTAGGGGGCATCGACGATGTCATCGGGATGGCCATCGGACTGTGCTTCGGGGGCGCTCCCTTGGGCGCCGGTCTCGAAGCCGGCGGGCACCATCAGCCCGTCGCCAATGGCGGCGGCGGTCCACAGCGCGCGGCGGGCGGCCAGCACGTCAGTGCCATCGGGCGCCAGCGCGGGTGCGGCCAGCACGCGGCCGAAGGGGCGCAGGCGCGCCATCTCCTCGGTCAGCCACGCGCTGCGGTAGTCCCACCACGGGAGCGAGCAGAACGCGCCGTCGAACGGGGCGAGGGCCAGGTCGGCCAGCTGTTGCGGATGGGTGCCGGGGGTGAAGGCGAGGAACACGGGATCGCCGCCGTTCTTGCTGCTGCCCCGCCCGGCGGTCTCGATGATCTCTGCCCAATGCCGGCCCGGCACGCGCGATGGCGCGCGGCAGCAGAAGCCGGCAGCGCCGGCATCGATCGCTTCGCGGATCTGGGCGCTCCACCATGCCACCAGGGCGGGGGCGAGCCCCTCGTCGTACCAGCGCAGCCGCACGCCGGGCAGGTGGCTGTCCGTGGCGTCCGGGCTGCCGGCGGGGCGGGCATGGTCCACCCAGCCATCGTGCATGGCCGCCGCCTCAGCGGGAAAGCGGTCCAGGGAGAGATCGAGCAGGGGAAGCAGCCCATGTGACCGGCACGCCGCAAAGGTCGATGCCAGGAGGTCGGGGCGGATATGTGGGATGGCCCAGCCGGCCAGCAATACATGGTCGAAACCGAGTGTGGCGGTGCGCGCGAGCGTTTCCGGGTCCACCGTTCGGGAATCGGTCAGGTTCAGTTGGCAGATTCGCACGTGACAGGTCCTTGGCCGTGGCGCCACCTGCGCGCCGATTCAGACCCGGCACGCGAAGGCTGTGCCAACGCGGCGGGGTCGGGGGGCGCGCGGGCCGGGAACTGCGGTGCAGCAAGGGCAGGGGGCCGATGCGTCCGGCCGCGCGTCCGGACCGTATATGTAAGAAATACACGGTGGCCGGCGGATGTAAAGTAAGGAATACGGCTTTCGCGAAATCCGATGGGGCGGAAGGCTATCGATAAATGATGGCGATAATCGGCATTCCGGCGGGAAGTAAATCGGCAAAAAAATCCCCGCCAAGCGGCGGGGACGATTTTCAGCGGGTGCCGGGCCATTATCCCGCCCGATAGACATCCAGCCGGTTATAGAGCGTCTTCAGGCTGATGCCAAGCGCCTTGGCGGCCTGTCGCTTGTCGCCGTCGAAGCGCGCCAGCGTGGCCAGGATAATCTCCCGCTGGGTATCGGCCAGGGTCGTTCCCACCCGCACGCTGACCACGCCATCGACGGTAGTGGGGCGCATCGGCTGGCTGGAGAGATTGGGATTGCCGATTTCCACGAGTTTATCGGCCAGAATATAGGCGCGATAAACGGAATTCTTGAGTTCGCGCACATTGCCGGGCCAGTCATAGCGCACCAGCCGCTCCAGCGTGCTGGCCGAAAATGCCTTCTCGGTCTGTTCCATGGCGTTGAATTCGGCCAGGAAATGCCGCGCCAGCGGGACGATGTCTTCGGTGCGTTCACGCAGCGGTGGAATATGGAGCGGGAAGACCGCCAGCCGGTACAGCAGGTCCTCGCGCAACTGGCCGTCGCGCACGGCTTCCATGGGGTCGCGGTTGGTGGCAGCCAGGATGCGGACGTCGCTCACCAGCAGGGTATCGCCGCCCACGCGGTGGAAGTTGCGGCTCTCCAGCACGCGCAGCAACTTGATCTGCATCTCCACCGGCATTTCGGTAACTTCGTCGAGGAACAGCGTACCGCCCTGAGCCTGCTCGAAGTAGCCGGCCTTCTGCTCCAGCGCGCCCGTGAAGCCGCCTTTCTCGTGCCCGAACAGCTCCGATTCGATCAGCGTGGGGGCGATGGCGCCGCAGTTCACCGCCACGAACGGGCCGCCGGCGCGGCTGCTGCGTTCATGCACGGCCCGCGCCACCACTTCCTTGCCGCTGCCGCTCTCGCCCACGGCGAGCATCGTCACGTCCGTTGCCGCCACCCGGTTGAGCTGGGTGATCAGCCGCTGCATGGCTGGCGCGGTACTCTCCCAGAGCAGGGAAACCTGCCCGGGCGCGGCACGGCGGCCCGGCGCGCGCGGCGGGGGCGCCGAGGAACGTGCGGAAGGAAGCGTCGCGGTGGTTGACACGGGTGGCAGTGTGGCCGCCTGCGCCCGCCATCCCAGGAAAGTGGGGGAAGGGGGCCGACGGCATCGGATTGGTCATTGATGCTTTAATGCTAACTGGTCGCGTTACGGGTGGCTACCGCCCAAGGCCCCGTCGCGGAAAGGTCCGACACCTGTGTCAGACGGACACCGGCATATCGGCCAAGAGGCTGTGGCTAGACTTCAGCCTATCTTGCGGCCTGTGCCGCCCGTTGCACGGCGAGACCTTTGCCAACCTTAGCCAGACCTTTGCGAGACCTTTGCCAGGCGGTTTGTCATCGCGGCAGCGCCGCACAACCACTCCGCATCCACCGAATCGAAAGGCCAACGGGCCCATGAGAATCAGACTCCGGACCGATTTCCGACAGGAATCCCGCGCCAACGGACCCCAGCGCAGCCTATGCCACACATCCTGATCGTAGACGACGACGAAAACGCTTGCGCGGCGCTGGCAGAAATTGTCGCGATCGAGGGGTTTTCCTCCGCCACCGCCGGCAACCTGCGCGAGGCGCGCCTCCAGATTGGCTGGCGCATGCCCGATGCGGTGCTGGCCGACCTGCGCCTGCCCGATGGCAGCGGCATGGAGCTGTTCGAGGAAGTGGGCTCGTCCGGCGTGGAAGTCATCCTGACCACCGGCTACGCCAGCGTGGAGAGCGCCGTGGAGGCGCTGCGCCTGGGCGCCACCGACTACCTCGTCAAGCCGATCAACGTCACGCGGCTCCAGACCGTCCTCAAGCGCATTGCCACTACCGGCGAGCTGAAGGCGGAAATCCATTCGCTGCGCGGCGAGTTGCGCCGCTACGGGCGCTTTGGCCGGCTGCTGGGCAGTTCCGAAGCCATGCAGGCGGTCTACGACCAACTGAGCAAGGTTGGCCCGACCGAGGCCACCGTGCTGCTGATTGGCGAGAGCGGCACGGGCAAGGAACTGGCGGCGCAGACCGTGCACGAGCTGTCCGCGCGCCGGCGCCAGCCGTTCCTGGCCGTGAACTGCGGCGCGATCTCGCCCACGCTGATCGAAACCGAGATGTTCGGCCATGAGCGCGGCAGCTTCACCGGCGCCGATCGCCAGCACAAGGGCTATTTCGAACGCGCCGACGGCGGCACGCTGTTCCTGGACGAAATTACCGAGATGCCGCTGGAGCTGCAGGTAAAGCTGCTGCGCGTGCTCGAGACCGGCACCTTCATGCGCGTGGGCACCAACCGCGAGCAGCACGCCGATGTGCGCGTGCTGGCCGCCACCAACCGCAACCCCGAGGAAGCCGTGGCCGAGGGCAAGCTGCGCGCCGACCTGTACCACCGGCTCAACGTGTTTCCGATCGAGCTGCCGCCGCTGCGCGCGCGCGGCGACGACGTGGTGCAGATCGCCAACACCATGCTGGAACAGCTGAACGGCGAGCAGGGCACCCAGCGGCGCTTTTCGGCGAGTGTGCTGGAGAGCCTGCGCATGCACGCCTGGCCCGGCAATGTGCGCGAGCTGCGCAACTTCGTGCAGCGCGCCTACATCATGGCCGACCAGGATGTGATTACCGAGGTACAGATTCCGCTGCAAGTGGCGGCGGCGCCCTCGGCCGGCACGGCGGTTGTGTCGGTGCCGGTGGGCATGTCCCTGGCCGAGGCGGACCGCCAGCTGATCTTCGCCACGCTGGAGCAGTGCTCGGGCGTGAAGAAGCACGCGGCGGAGATTCTGGGTATCAGTTTGAAGACTTTGTACAACCGGCTGGAAGACTATGCCGCCAAGGGCGAACTGCCCGAATGGCTGCGCGCGTCCCGTAATGGCGACTCCGGCCCGCCCGCTGCCTCGTAAGGGCGGGCGCTGGCAGGGTGGTGACAGGAAATCCGCAGCGCCGGGCTTGCCGGTGCATGGTTCTTGCATGAAGACCGCTTTGGCGGATTCCTTTCGATTGACACGCTCTGACTGAGCTGACCTGAAGATGGCCATGGCCGACGCACCCAGCCCCACTCCACAACCCTCGCACGACCGCGCCGCCGGGGACCTCGCGTTCCCGGCCGTGCGCAGTATCGCCGAGGTGGCCGCGCTGATCGAGCAGGCGTCCCATGATTTGCGCTCGTCACTGAACGCGATCCAGAGCTGGGGCTACGTGCTGGACCGCTCCATCGACACCCCGGCAGCCCCGGCGCAGCGCGCGCTCGACGGCATCCGTTCCGGCATGCAGCAGCAGCTGGCGCTGATCGAGGAAATGGAGGAGGCCGTGCGCCTGCTGGCCGACGAGCGCAAGCCGGAATGGGAAACCACGGACCTGCGCGCGGCCGCGGAGGAAGCCATGGCGGACAAGCGCGCGGCGGCCGAAGCACGCGGCGTGATCCTGGCCTCGCTGGAATGCCAGAGCCCGGGCGGGGCGGACTTCTGCGTGCAGGGCGACGGGCTGCGCCTGGCGCCGCTGCTGCGCCATCTGCTGATCCATTGCATCTGGCGCGCGCCGGCCGGCGGATCGGTGCGTGTGCACCTGGTGGCCGAGGCCGACTACGTGAAATTCCGCATCTCCGAGAGCCCGCCGCTGGACCGCTCGCGCGGGGCCTCCCGGCTGGCGGTGCTGACCGACTTCTTCGGGCGCAGCGTGGCCGAAGCCGGTGCCCACTCGCCCCGGCAGAGCACGGCGCTGCTGCTCACGCGGCGCATGGTGGAACTGCAGGGCGCCCAGCTGACTGCCGAGAACGATAACTGCGACGCCGACAACGTCAGCGTCTGCATCGCCGTGCGCATTCCGCGCCGGCCGGCCGTCTGACCCTTAGTCGTTCTGCCGCTCTGCCGCATTCCGGCATTTTTTACCGCATCCAGCACAATCTGCACCCATCCGCCCCCTTTCCGCCGCCTGAAAAAGCGGCGGCAATGACGCCTGGCGCGCGCTGGCCGCAGCCCTTTCAGGTGACCCACCCGCTGGCCCAGCGTTTGCATGGTTATCCGTGGAGCCCCGCCATGAGGGGACCCGAACTCGATACCCAACAGGAGAGATGCCATGCAGAAAGCCCACGCTTCCAAGGGATCGCAGAACCCCTTCCCCACGGCTGCCAATCATCCTGCAGCGCCTGCCATCACCGGCGCCGAGAAGGCGGATGGCAAGCACGAGAAGGACAAGCCCAAAAAGAAGACCTATCAGGCCGCCGTGGACGATTCGCTCGACATGACGTTCCCGGCCAGCGACCCGATTTCACCGAGCGCGGCGTTGCATGCCGAGAAAAAGACCACCACCAGGCGTGATGACGTGGACTGGACCCTGAAGAAGGGTAGCGAGCACCAGGTGGCCAGCGGCAAGGCTGCCGCTGAACGGAAGGGCGCCAGCGACAAGGCGGGCAAGTCCGGCAAGGCTGGCAAGTCCGGCAAATCCGCCCAATCCGCCCCCAAGGACAAGAGCACGGCCAAGTCCGGCAAGAAGTAGCCTGAATCACAAGCGGCCCCCTGCCTTTGGGGTGGCCGCTTGTGATTCTTCGTGCGCCCTGGCACATCTGTACCGCATCAACGCTTTGAACGGAGCATCCGTATGTCTACGATCATCGCAGGACGATTCGATACGTTTGACCACGCAGAGACCGCCGCCGCCCGCTTGCGGGCCAAGGGGGTGAGCGAGCAGGACCTCAGTCTGTTCTATGTGAACCCGGCCGGCCAGCATGCCACGTACCCGATCGGGGGCGACCAGGCGGTGGACCCGGCGGCCCGACAGTCCGGCAAGGGTGCCGGACGGGGCCTGATGATTGGCGCGGCGCTGGGCGCGGCCGTGGGGATCTGCCTGGCCGCCGCCGTGCGCGCGTGGTTCGCCACGCCGCCGCAGCCCTGGGTGATCGTGCTGACGCTGGCGATTGCCACGGGCGTGGGCGCCTATGGCGGGTCGCTGATGGGTGCGCTGTCGATGACGAGCGCCGGCAAGCGCGATCCGCGCACCGGCGAGGTTCGCATGCGGCACGCCGGCGTGCTGCTGGCCGCGCACGTCTCGCCGGATAACACGGCGCTGGTGGCCAACGAATTGCGGCAGGGCGGCGCGGCAGACGTCGAGCGTGCCGAAGGCCAGTGGCGCGATGGCCGCTGGGAAGATTTCGATCCGTTGGCGCCGCCGGTGCCGGCGGGTCCGTTGGTCGGGGAAGATTCAGCTCGCGCGCGGCAGCAGTAGTAGGCGTAGGCGTAGGCACCGCGCGGTTTTTTTATCACCATGCCTTTCACCCCTTCACAAGAGGAGCAGCCATGCATCGCATAGACAACACGCCAGAACCGCCCGGCATGCCGCCCAGCGGGCCCGGAGCGAAGGGCGCAGCCATCATCGGCGGGGCGGAGCAGCACAGTGCCGGCCCGGGACCGTTCGTGATGGCGTCCGATACGCTCGAGGGCAACAAGGTGGTGGACCCTTCGGGCGAGGAGATCGGCACTATCGACCACATCATGCTCGACGTGCTGGGCGGCCGCATCGCCTATGCGGTGCTGGCGATGGGCGGCTTCCTCGGCATTGGCGAGAAACTGCACGCCCTGCCGTGGTCGGCGCTGACGCTGGACACGCGGCGCAAGTGCTTCGTGCTGGGCGTGGAGCGCGAACGCATCAAGGCGGCGCCGGGTTTCGACAAGGAGCACTGGCCGACCATGGCGAACTCGCAGTGGGCCACCACGATCCACGAGTACTACGGCATTTCGCCGTACTGGGAGAAGGATCGGTACGATCCGTGGGCTTGAGGCCCAATCGAACAAAGCCGGCGCCCGAGGGCGCCGGTTTTTCGTTGCGCGGAGGAGGGGCTCAGACCGGCTCAGACCGGCTTCAGACCTTGTGGTTGACCTGCCCCGAGGGTTTGCTCGACGGATCGGCGCGCATGCCGCTGGCCGCAGGCTGTCCGGCAGGCTCCGGGGGCGGCGGTACCCGCGTGCTGAGCTGGTTCGACACACCGAGAATGCCCGGTGGCGTGGCGGCGGCTTTCTCAAGCCGTTGCGACAGGTCGATGTCCTCCACGCGGCCCGTGAGCGTGACGCGCCGGTCTACCACGTGCACGGCCACGCCATCGGGCATGTCGCCGCCGCACGCTTCGGCGATGCATGTGCCCACGCGTTCGCGCAGCAATTCGTCGTCTTCGTCTGGACTGGTCCGGGCGGTGTCCTGGGTTTCGGTCTGCATGGCGCTTCCTTTCACTGGGTAACAAGAGTCCTGCATGGGCGTGCGACGCAATCGGCATGCCTGCGGCGCCGCATCGGAGGCGCCGCCCAAGCCGGCGCTGTCTTGTAAAAACGACGCGTCACAACGCGCTGACAGCCTTGTAGGACACCGCCGCCTGATCGGGCCACGGTCCGCTCTCTACAATGTAGACAGTCATGTGTTTCCGCAGGAGCCTTTCATGAAGCAGCACCGGATCATGCATCTGTTCGATCACTTCGCCGGCGCCGCTACGCGCCATGCGGGCTCGCCGGCGGCCTTCGTGCTGGCTCTGCTGGTGGTAGTGATCTGGGCCGTGACCGGCCCGATCTTCGGCTATTCGGAGACCTGGCAGCTGGTCATCAACACCGGCACCACGATCATCACCTTCCTGATGGTGTTCCTGATCCAGCAGAGTCAGAACAAGGACTCGATGGCGGTGCACCTGAAGCTGAACGAGTTGCTGGCGTCGAGCAAGCCGGCGAGCAACCATCTGATCTCGATCGAGGAACTCGACGAGGACGAGTTGCGGCAACTGGTGCTGTTCTATCGCCATCTGGCCGAGTTGGCGGACCGGGAGGGCGGGGTGAAGTGCAGCCACTCCCTGGACGACGCCAACGAAAACCACGCCGCGAAACGGCGCGCGCGGCACGCGGCACGTGAATCGGGTGCCGCCCACGCCGATGCCGAGCCCGCCACCTAGCTGGCATGGATCTGGCTCCACATTCCTGGCACGTCTGTTCCCTGAGGAGACCATTTTGGCCACCCCGGCAACTCCGAATCCAGCAGTTTCGACGACATCCTCCGAGCCGGCGCCGCTGGCCCAGCCACGCGAGGTGCGCGTAGTGGTCTATGGGCGCGCCGATTGCGACGACCCGGCTAGCCATCCGGGCACCACGCTGCGGAACATCGCGGAGCGCGTGGCGGCACTGGCTGGCTTCCGCTACGCGGGCAGCTACGACGCCGTGACCCACGGCGCCGCGACGGACCGCCTCTACTTCGTGCCCGCCGACACGCTGACCGGCATCGACAGCGCGCACCAGCTCGGCATCGCCAGCCTGCACGACCTGCTCGGTGGCGTGGTGCCGCACGATTTCGTTGGCACGAAGGCGATTTCCCACGGGTTGGTTGCGCCCGATGCCAGGGCCCCGGAGGGCTGGAGCCAAGACTTCGGCGCGCGCATCGAGCCGTACGTCTTGCCGGGCTACACCGCGTTCTCGGTGGAGGATGCGCGGCGGGCCGGGCAGGCCATGCTGGGGGGGGGCAAGGTTCGCGTGAAGGAGCCGCGCGGCATCGGCGGACTCGGCCAGCAGGTGGTGGCGAACGCCGCCGAACTCGACGCCGCACTGGCGGCGCTGGACGCCCGGCAGATCGAGCGCGAAGGGCTGGTGCTCGAACGCAACCTCGAGGACGTGACCACCTTCAGCGTCGGGCAAGTGGAAGTGGGGGACCTGCGCGCGAGCTATTGCGGCACCCAGGGCCTCACCCGCAACCACGCCGGCGAACTGGTCTATGGCGGCTCCACGTTGCGCGTGGTGCGGGGCTCGCTGGAAGACCTGTGCGCGCATCCGATCGAGGCGCATCTGCGCGAGGCCGTGCAGGCCGCGCTGGCCTATCACGCCGCCGCGGTGGCGTGCTATCCGGGCACGATGGTCTCCCGCTGCAACTACGACGTGGCGATGGGCACCGACAACGGCCGGCAGCGGCTGGGCGTGCTCGAACAGTCCTGGCGCGTGGGCGGCGCCACCGGGGCCGAACTGGCCGCGCTGGCGGCGTTCCAGGCCGACCCCCAATGCGTGAGGGCCACCGCCAGCACGCGCGAGATCTATGGCACCGACGTACCCGTGCCGCCCGGCGCGGACGTCTATTACCAGGGAGAAGACCGCAACGTCGGCCCGTTGACGAAGTATGCAATTCTGGAGTCCAGTTCTGATGGCCACACATGAGGAATCGTTACAGATCCATACCGATGGCGGCACCATCGCCGGCACGCTGATCACGCCGGCCACCAAGCTCCCCGGCGTGTTGTTCGTGCACGGGTGGGGCGGCAGCCAGCAGCAATACCTGGCGCGCGCGCGCGAGGTGGCCGGTCTGGGCTGCGTCTGCATGACTTTCGACCTGACCGGTCACGCCGGTACCGCCGCGCAATACGAAACCGTCAGCCGCATGCGCAACCTGGCCGATGTGCTGGCTGCCTATGACGTGCTGGTGCGGCACCCCGAGGTAGACCGCAATGCCATCGCCGTGGTGGGCAGCAGTTACGGCGGCTACCTTGCCGCCGTACTCTGCGAACTGCGCCCGGTGCGCTGGCTGGCCCTGCGCGCCCCGGCGCTCTACATGGATAGCGGATGGGAGTCGCCCAAGCGGCAGCTGCACCACGACCAGGATCTGGTGGCCTACCGGCGCAAGGTGGTGGCCCCCGATACCAACCGGGCGCTGCGCGCCTGCACCAACTTCAAAGGCGATGTGCTGGTGGTGGAATCCCAGCATGACAACATCGTGCCCCACGCGGCGGTACTCAGCTACGTGGACGCCTGCTGCGAGGCCTGGTCGATCACTTACCGGATACTGAAAGGCGCCGACCACGGTCTTTCGACGGAAGACCACCAGCGCGCCTACGGCAAGCTGCTGGTGGGATGGCTGCGCGAGATGGTGACCGAAGCGCGTACCGGCCCGGCGGTGGCGCCGCCCCGGCCGAGTGCATCCTCCACCGTCAAGGCGACGTCGACCCCATCCCCCGAATTCACGGTAGCGCGGCAAAAGCCACCCCCGCCGCGGGCCGATGCCGGCCTGGCACCCGATGAGGACGACAACGAGACCGCCGTGGCGGCTGGCGATGCCGATGACGAGAACGATCCGCAGGTGATTGCGGCGTCGGCGCCATCGACCCGCAAGTAGCCCCGGGGCGTCCCGCGAAGATCGCTTTGTAGCGATTGCAGGTCGTGTGGTTTCTGCCAGACGCGCCGGAATTTTTTGCAATAGCCGTGTAAGTGGCCGCGTCTGAAGCGGCTATCGGCTGGCATGCCTTGTGCGTTGGCGGAGCCACATGAGCCCCGCGTCCGTCACCCCTTCGCCCGCAGAGACTGCCGAGCAACCGGTCGACGCGGCGCTGCGCGCCGTGGGGTTGCGCCATGCCGATGACGGCGAGGCGGGGATCACGCGGCGCCGCGCGGGCGCGGGCTTTTACTACGTCGATGCCAAGGGCAAGCGGATCGATGACAAGGCCACGCTCGCGCGCATCCAGGCCCTGGCGATTCCGCCGGCCTACGAGTCGGTATGGATCTGCGCCGATCCCGCTGGGCATCTCCAGGCCACGGGCCGCGATGCGCGCGGCCGCAAGCAATACCTCTATCACCCGGACTGGGCCGCGCTGCGCGACACCGACAAGTACACCCGCCTGATGGCCTTCGGGCATGCGTTGCCGCGCCTGCGTGGGCGGCTGGCCCGCGACCTGGCGCGCAACGGCATGCCGCGCGAGAAGATCCTCGCTGCTGTGGTCACATTGCTGGACGCCACCCTCGTGCGCGTCGGCACGCTGCGCTACGCGCGGCAGAATCGCACCTATGGGCTGACCACGCTGCACCGGCGCCACGTGGCGGTGCGCGGCAGCCGCCTGCGCTTCCAGTTCACGGGCAAGAGCGGTGTGACCCACGATGTGTCCGTCAACGATGCGCGGCTGGCCCGCATCGTCCGCACCTGCACGGAGCTGCCAGGCCAGCGGCTGTTCAAGTTCAAGGACGGGGAGGGCGAGATCCGCGAGATCGGCTCGGTCGATGTCAACGCTTACCTGCAGGAGGTGACCGGCGGCGATTTCACGGCCAAGGACTTCCGCACCTGGGCCGGCAGCGTCCACGCGCTGGCGCTGCTGCGCAAGACCACGGCCGACAGCGAGACCGCGCGCAAGAAGGCCGTGACCGAGGTCATCCGCGAAGTGGCGCAGCGGCTGCGCAACACCATGGCCGTCTGTCGAAAATGCTACGTACACCCGGATGTGCTCGCGGCCTTCATGGATGACACCTTGCAAGCCTTGCCGGCCCCGCGTGCCGGCGTGCGCCTGCGTGCCGACGAAGCGCGCCTGCTGGCGCTGCTGGAGAGCACCTGTGCGCCGGCGGCGACGCCTCGCAAAGCAGCATGAGCGAGGCGGTGTTGTCCGGCATGGCAATTGCATTGCTACGCCTACCAATGCATAACAACAGCGTAGCGAGTCTAGCAAGAGGCCAAGGTGGAAAACGCAGTCTTCAGTTGCCTGAGTATTGACGGCAACCATCAGGAAACGGTGCATCAGGACTACCCGCAAGCGGAGTCCATCGTTGCAGCCCTCAACAACCACAACCATCAAGAAGTGCCGATGCCACGGCTGGCCACGGTTCCCTGCAAGGGGCGCGGTGGCACGGTCCGGCCGCTACGCGGGCGGGATCTCCGGCAGGCGCGCGTGCTGATGCAGGCGTTGTGCGAGATGCGCCTGGACCTCGGCAATGGCGAGGGGCGCTGGGAGCCCTCCACGCTGGCTAGTCGGCAGATGTCGACGATGGCGCTCTGGCGCAACCGTGCACGCCATCTGTTCACGGAAGCGGAATGGGAAAGCGGCATCGAGGCCCGGCTCGACGCGGGCTTCCGGCAGGCCGCCAATGGCTGTACGCGCGAAGCCGCCAACGAATTCAAGCGTGCCTATTACCTGCTGTGCTGCGTGCTGACGCAGGCGCGCGACCTGGCGCGCCGGGGCGACGCCCCCGACCGGCGCGATGCACCGCAGCCGGCGCAATCGCCGCGCCCCGATACGCCGCGCCCCAACGCGCCGCTGGACCGCGGCGCCTGAAGGGGTGTCTGACTAAGCCTTCTTCTTGCTGGCCGTCTTTGACCCAGCCGGCCGCTTGCGGCACGGCCCGATATAGCCGGGCAGCCCGCGCGCCTTGGTGCTCAGCGCCAGTTGCACTGCACGGGCGAGTGCGGTGGCAAAGCCGTGATGGGTGTCGAACGGCCCGTCGATGTGCTTGCGGAAGAAGTCGGCCCAGCGGAAATCCGGATAGGCCGCCTTGACCTTGCGATAGCCGCCGGAAAGCTGCACGAACGCCTCCAGGCTGCGGTAGGGATCGTCGCGCATGGCATGGATGTCCGGCGGCAGCGCCTTGATGGGCTGGCGCCGGCCCTGCTCGTCGTACGGGTGGACCATGTGGTTATCCACCATGTATGCCCAGAACTTGCGCTGCGACAGATGGCTCAGGTCTTCCCGCACGTGCGCCGGAACCATCTCCATGCCCATCTCATGCCAGGCACGAACCCAGTGATGGTGATCCACCACGTACAGCGTGTGCTCCGGGCCGAGCACCACGTGGACGCGGTGCTTGTCGAGAAACGCGGGCAGGTCGGCATGCGACAGGCGCCGCGTGACATGAACTTTCTGTGCGACGTGGTAGGCGCCGATGGTGATCTGCGTGGGCCGCAGATGATCCATCGGCACCATCAGCTTTGCGCCTTCGCGCAGAGGTTTTGCCATGGGGGGTCTCAGCTCTTGTTGAGCGTGCGTTCGGGGGAGGGGGTGGCTTCGTCGCCGGCAGCCCAGCTACCAATGCTGTCACGCTGGGCGGAATCGGCGGCCTCGCCCGGCCGGCGCACGCGGATCTGGTTCTCCACGTCCTTCACGCCGTACACGGCATCGGCGATTTCCTCGACGATGTATTTCTGGCGCCGGTCTCCCACGGTGCCGCCGAGCTTGACCAGGCCCTTGTCGACATCGACGGTCACATCGGACACATCCACGTCGGGGTGGTGGGCCAGGCGGTCGCACACATCGCCCAGCACGCGCGCGTCGGGCCGTTCATAGTTCTTGGGGCCCACTGGACGGCGGCTGCCCACCCCGGTGCCGGAGAGTGTTTGCGGCCGCGTGGGGTGTTCGCGATAGCCCGGGTCGCCCGGATACACGCGTTGGGCGCCGTTGTACGACTGCCCGCCGCTGCGGCTGTCGCCGTAGTAGCCGGCGCCGCCATAGGTTGGCTGGCCGCCGCGTTGCGCGCGGTCGCGCTCGGCCTGCTCGCGCCAGTTGGGGGAGGTTGGATCGCCGCGCCAGTCTTCGCCCCATTCCTGTCCCCAGTCCTCATGCGTCGGGCTGGCCGGCTCGGGCTTGGCGCGGCCCACGCGGCTGGTACCGCGGTCTCCTCGGAAATTGAACATGTCGCGCTCCTTGCGGTTCGGTGTTCGCCCAGCTGCAAGTTCCATGCCGCGCGCACCCGTGCCGGGGCGATGTGCGCGATGCCCGTCGCGCGGGGCGGCGGGTGCAATCCTTGCCACACGTTGTAACCGTTACGCGCGGCGAGGGCGCGCGCCGCCTGACCTTCCATGGCGGGCGCGCCACGGCGCGCGGCATGGAATTTGCGCTGACTTTGCCTGACATCCCATTTCGAATCCCATCCCAAAAGGTATTGTCATGGCTACACCGAAGCAGGTACCGCCCCAGCATCAGCAGCGCCAGCCGGGTCTGGAAAGCGAGATGGAACCGCGCCCGGACAGCGGCGCCGATGACTACGTGGGGAGCGGGCGCCTGGCAGGCAAGGTCGCCCTGGTGACGGGCGGCGACAGCGGCATCGGCCGCGCCATCGCCGTGGCCTACGCGCGCGAGGGCGCCGACGTGGCCATCGCCTATCTGGACGAACATGGCGACGCGAAGGAAACCGCAAGCCTGATCGAACAGGCGGGCCGTCGGGCACTGGTCATCGCCGGGGATCTGGCCGACGTGAGTCATGCCGACGAGGTGGTGGCCCAGACCGTCAAGCAGTTCGGCCGGCTCGACATCCTGGTCAACAACGCCGCCGAGCAGCATCCGCAGGATTCGCTGGACGACATCGGCACCAGCCAGCTGGAAGCTACCTTCCGGACCAACGTCTTCGCGATGTTCCACGTTACGCGCGCCGCGCTGCCGCACCTGCAGAAGGGTGCGTCGATCCTGAACACGACGTCAGTGACCGCCTACCGCGGCAGCGGGCATCTGCTCGACTATTCGGCGACGAAGGGGGCCATCGTGTCGTTCACGCGCTCGCTGGCGCTCCAGATCGTCAAGCGTGGCATCCGCGTCAACGGCGTGGCCCCGGGGCCGATCTGGACGCCGCTGATTCCGTCCACATTCACCGAGGAGGAAGTGGCCGCGTTCGGCAAGAAGACGCCGATTGGGCGGCCCGGCCAGCCTTTCGAGGTGGCGGCCGGCTATGTGTTCCTGGCGTCGGACGCCGCGAGCTACATCACCGGCCAGATCCTGCACATCAATGGCGGCGAAGTGGTCAACGGTTGACCACGCCCGTATCGATTCGATCAATCGCGACACATCGCAAGGGAGCACATCATGTCATCCATCGTAGCCGGCCGGTTTGCCTCCATCCCCGAAGCCGAGGAGATCGCCCAGAAGCTGTACGCGCGCGGGTTCTCGGTCTGGGATGTGTCGATCATGTCCGTCAACCCGGGCGGCGCGCGCCCGCCGGGCGTGCTGCTGGCCGCCCGCGCCAAGGGCGACCGCCGCGAGGAAGTGGCGGACGTGCTGCGTGAAGGCGGCGCCTGCGACATCGAGCGGGCCAGCGGCACGTGGGAAGGCGGGCAGTGGGCCGACTTCGACCCGAAGCGGCAGCCCAAGCTGGTGGACACGCCGGAGGGTGAGTGCTGGCCCGCGCCGGCGGCATCGCGGCATTCCAGCCAGTCCAACGGCGACGCCCGGCCCGCCCATGCCGGGCCGGTGGCCGAGGAGGCGGTCGCCGTGGACAGCACGGGTAACGAAGACCCCGGCAGCGAGCTGGAGCATTACGTGGACCGGCAGGTATCGAGCCACAGCTAGCTGGGGTGCCATCCATGGCCAAGACCGAAACGGCGGATCTCGACACCCTGCGCCCCACGCAATTGACGCTGGGCTTTTACCAGGTCCATGAGAAGATGGACGTCAGCGCCCAGCCGCGTGAGCCGGCCGCGATGCGCAAGTTCTTGCGCGACCACCGCATCCGGACCATCGCCGGGCCGGGCGGGGCGCTGTATATCGCCGATCATCACCATTGGGCGCGCGCGTGGCTGGAACTCGGCTGGCGCACCGCGCCGGTCCGCATCGACCTCGATCTGAGCGACCTGTCGCCCAGCGCCTTCTGGAAGAAGATGCGTGCGCTCGGGCATGTGCATCCGGTGGATGAGCACGGCAAGCATCTGGACGTCGATGCGCTGCCCGCCACGGTGATGGGGATGCGCGACGACCCGTACCGCAGCCTGGCCGCCTTCACGCGCAACGCCGGCGCCTACCAGAAACCGGGCAATGCCTACGGCGATTTCAGCTGGGCGGGCTTCTTCCGGCGCCATGTGGAGGAAGACATGCATAGCATCGCCGGCTTCGCCCGCGCGATGACGCTCGCCATTCCGCTGGCGCGCAGCAGCAAGGCACGCAGGCTCCCGGGATGGATTGGCCCCTGCGTGCCGCGCAAGAAGTAACCCCCCTGAAATGCCTCGTGCCCCTGCGGATAGGATCCGGCAGGGGCACGAAGTTCCGCGAGATGCGGCTGCGAGATGCGGCAGCGATCAGCTCTTGGCCTTGTGCGTCGGCTTGCCCTTTTGCTTGGTGCTGGCCATCTTGTCCAGTTCCTTTTCGCTCATGGACTTGTACATCGACTTGGACGCGCCTTTCAGCGCGCCAGCCTTGGTGTCTCCACGCTTGGCGGAGAGTGCCGCACCGGCGGCCATTTGCTGTGCCTTCGATTTCGCTGGCATGCCAATCACTCCTTATATTCGGCCCAATACCACCAGCAGGACCACGATGAGAACGATAAGACCCAGCCCGCCGCTGGGCCAATAACCCCAGCCCGTGCTATACGGCCACGCCGGAAGCGCGCCGACGAGCAGCAGAATCAGAATAATGAGAAGAATGGTGCCGATACCCATGGCGTGCTCCTTGTTTCCCTATTGTTGTTCCGGAGGCGCAGCCCAAGCCTTGCCTCAGCGTTGCCTTGTAACTTCAGGGTAGAACAGCAGGCGGCACAACCAAGGCGGTCTAGGGCTGATATCGGTGTAGGAATTGGACGACTTTGGGTTAACTAGGGTAGTTTGCCATTGCTCAAAACGCCGCGCGATAGATCCCCAGCGCGTCCGCCTCGCTCACTTCGCGCGGATTATTGACCAGCAGGCGGGTCTGGAGCATGGCGTCGCTGGCCAGACGGTTCAGGTCGCCTTCCTTCACGCCGACTTCGCGCAGCGTGCGCGGGATGCCGGTGGCCAGCACCAGTCCTTCGATATGGGCGATCAGCGCGGCGGTCTTGGTTTCGCAGCTGCCGGTCGTGCCGGGCAGCACCACGTCGGTCAGTTCCGCGTAGCGCTTGCTGGCGGCGTCGGCATTGAACTTCATCACGTGCGGCAGCACGAGGGCGTTCGAGAGGCCGTGCGGCACATGGAAAATGCCGCCGATCGGGTAGGCCAGCGCGTGCACGGCGGCCACCGGCGAGTTGGCGAAGGCCTGGCCGGCGAACATCGCGCCGAGCAGCATCGCCTCCCGGGCATTGCGATCGTTGCCGTTGTCGCAGGCCAGCATCAGGTTGCGCGAGAGCAGGTCCAGCGCGCGGATGGCCAGCATGTCCGAGACTGGATTCTTGAGGTGGGCGCTGGTGTAGGCCTCGATGGCATGCACCATGGCGTCGATGCCGGTGGCGGCGGTGGCCGCGCGGGGCAGGCCGAGTGTCAGTTCGGCGTCGAGGATGGCGAGGTCGGCGAACAGCTGCGGCGCCACCACGCCCATCTTGGTGGTTTCGCCGGTCGTGACGATCGACACCGCCGTCACTTCGGACCCGGTGCCGGCCGTGGTCGGCATCTGCACCAGCGGCAGCCGGGCGCCGGTGACCTTCTTCACGCCGTACATGTCCTTGAGCGCCTGCGTGGCGGGCAGGAGGACGGCGATCAGCTTGGCCACATCCATCGACGACCCGCCGCCCAGCCCCAGCACCACCTCGGCATCGGCCTGGCGCGCGCGCTCGGTGGCGTCCAGCACGATGTGCTCGGGCGGATCGGCAATGACATCGTCGATCACGGTCACCTGCCAGTCATGCCTGGCGAGGTCTTCCAGCGCCGGCGCGAGCAGGCCGCTCTTGGCCAGGAAGCCGTCGGTCACCACGCACAGGCGCTTGGCCTGCGGGAACGACTCGCGCAGCAGGGCGCCCAGCCGGCGCGCGGCGCCGAATTCGACGATGACCGTCGGCACGGTCTGGAAGCGGAACGGGTTCATGTTGTCTCCGGAGTATCGGGGCAGGCCGGGCGATCGGGGTCGCCCTTGGTCAGCAATCGGTGCCATGCTGGCGGGCCGGCACAGTATGCACCGGCCCGCCCGCCTGCATCACATCTGCAGGCAGAGGTACTTGATCTCGAGATATTCGTCGATGCCGTGGCGCGAGCCCTCGCGGCCCACGCCAGACTGCTTGATGCCGCCGAACGGCGCCACCTCGTTCGAGATCAGGCCGGTGTTCAGGCCGACCATGCCGTACTCGAGCGCCTCGGCCGTGCGCCAGGCCCGCGCGATATCGCGCGTATACAAATAGGCGGCCAGCCCGTATTCGGTGGCGTTGGCGGCAGTTACTGCCTCGGCGTCGGACTTGAAGCGGAACAGCGGCGCCACCGGCCCGAAAATCTCCTCGCGGGCCATGCGCATGTCGGCGGTGGCGTCGGCGATGACCGTGGGGGTGTAGAAGGTGCCGCCCAGCTTGTGCGCGGCGCCGCCGGTCAGCACGCGGCCGCCCTTGGCGCGGGCGTCGTCCACCAGGGACGCCACCTTGTCCAGCGCGGCGTCCTCGATCAGCGGGCCGATCGTCACGCCGTCTTCCAGCCCGTTGCCCACGCGCAGTTGGCCGGTGCGCTCGGCCAGCTTCGTGGCGAAGGCTTCATAGATGCCGTCCTGCACGTAGAAGCGGTTGGCGCAGACGCAGGTCTGCCCGCCGTTGCGGTACTTGGCGGCGATGGCGCCTTCCACGGCGGCGTCCACGTCGGCATCGTCAAAGACGATGAACGGCGCGTTGCCGCCCAACTCCAGCGAGAGGCGCTTCACGGTGGGCGCCGACTGCGCCATCAGGATGCGACCGACCTCGGTCGACCCCGTGAACGACAGCTTGCGCACGATGGGGCTGCCCGTCAGCACGGCGCCGATGGTCTTGGCATCGCCGGTCACCACCTGGAGCACGCCGGCGGGAATGCCGGCCCGGTGCGCCAGTTCAGCCAGTGCGAAGGCGGACAGCGGGGTCAGCTCGGCCGGTTTGATGACGATGGCGCACCCGGCTGCCAAGGCAGGGCCTGCCTTGCGGGTGATCATCGCTGCCGGGAAATTCCACGGCGTGATGGCGGCGCAGACGCCCACGGGCTGGCGCAGCGTGACCAGGCGCTTGTCGGCGGCCGGCGTGGCCAGCACTTCGCCGTCCACGCGCTTGGCTTCCTCGGCAAACCATTCGATAAAGCTGGCCGCGTACGCGATCTCGCCGCGCGCCTCGGCCAGCGGCTTGCCCTGCTCGCGCGTCATCAGGTAGGCCAGGTCGTCCGTGTTGGCGATCATCAGGTCGAACCAGCGGCGCAGCAGGTTGGCGCGTTCCTTGCCGGTCTTGGCGGCCCAGGCGCGTTGCGCAACCTCGGCAGCGGCGATGGCGCGCCCGGTCTCGGCCGCGCCCAGGTCGGCCACCTTGGCGATCACTTCCCCGGTGGCCGGGTCCGTGACGTCGAAGGTGGCGCCGGAGTCGGCGCCAATCCATTGGCCATCCACATAGGCCAGCTGTTTCAGTAGCGAGGGATCCTTGAGTTGCATGGCGGCTTTCCTGAGCGGGTTGATTCATATCGTTCAATAGATGGAACGATATTCGGTATGTCGAACGTGAGCGTATGATACGCCCATGCACGGCAGACTGCCAACCGCCCGGAAGCGTTCCGCGCAGCCGGTACAATCCGCCCAACTCTTCCGTATTGCCCGATGCCCAAGTCCGCCTACAACGTTCCCGCCGATGATGCCGCGCCGTCGCTGAAGTCCACGTCGCCGGCGGTGGTGCGCGCGGTACATGTCATGGATGCCGTGGCCGCCGCCCCGGAACCGCTGACGCTGGCCGACCTGACCCGGCTGACCGGCGCGCCCAAGAGCTCCCTCCACGGCATGTGCGACACCCTCGTGCAGCTGCAACTGCTCAAGCGCCTGCCGAATGGGGCGATGGCGGTCGGCCCGCACGTGATGGCCTGGGCCAACGCCTTCCTGTCGCAGACGCAGATGACGAGCGAGTTCCGCGCGCTCTGGGAGCAGACCGATGCGTTTCACGACGCCACGGTCACCTTGTCGATGCTCGATGGTGCGGAGGTGGTCTACCTGGCCTGCCAGAACGGCGACCGCCCGCTCGGCGTCACGTTCCGTATCGGCATGCGCCTGCCGGCGCCCTACACGGCCACGGGCAAGGCGATGCTGAGCACGCTGCTGCCGGCCGAGGTGCGCGACCTGTTCGCGCCGGGCATGCCGCCGCCGCTCACGCGGGCCAGCGTGGCGGACGTGGATGATTTGCAGGCCGAACTGACCCAGGTGCGGGAGGTGGGATATTCGACCGACAACGGCCAGATGCGCGACGGCATGACGTGCTTCGGCGCCCCGGTGTTCGATGCGGCCGCCCCCTGCGCGGCGGGGGCCATCGCGGTCAGCTATCTGACCAACGAGATCGATGCGGCCACCGGCGAGCGGATCGGCCAGCAGGTGCGGGCGCTGGCGGACCAACTGTCGGCCCGGCTCGGCGCCCGGCGGTAACGTCCCCGATCGGGGAAGCCGTCACGCGGTCAGGCCATGTTCGACCGCGAACACGGCCACCTGCACGCGGCTGGCCAGATTCAGCTTCTTGAGGATGTTCTGCACATGGATCTTGACCGTGCTCTCGGCCACGCCGAGATCGCGCGCAATCTGCTTGTTGCTCTCGCCCCGGGTCAGCCCGCGCACGATCTCGCGCTCCCGCACGGTCAGCCGCGCGCCGTCCTCGGCGCTCGGCGCCGTTGGGGCGGACGGCTGCGCCGGCGCGCGGAACTGCGCCACGAGCTTGGCCGTCATGCCATCCGAAATCACCGGCTCGCCGGACGCAGCGCGGCGGATGGCCGAAGCCAGGAAGTCCGCCTCGATATTCTTCAGCAGATAGCCCCGGGCACCGCCGCGCAGCGCGCTGGCCAGCTCTTCGGCCTCCTCGGACACGGTGAGGATCAGCACCGCCGTGTCCGGCAGGTCCTGCGCCAGCAGGGCCAGTGTCTCGAGCCCGGACAGCCCGGGCATGTTCAGGTCCAGCAGGATCACGTCGGGGCGATGCTGCTTGGCTCGCTTGAGCCCCTCCACGCCATCGGCTGCCTCGTCCACGACGGCAAAATCGGGCTGGCGCTGCAACAGCGCGCGAATGCCCGAACGGAACAGCGTGTGATCGTCGATCAGCAGGATGCGGATGGTCATGACTGGAGACTCATTTCGTTGATTTCATTGGCCTCGCTGGCCTCGCTGGCCTCGCCGGACACATGGGCGCCGGGCACGCGCAGGGCCACGCGGGTGCCGCGCCCGGGTGCGGACTCAATCGACAACTGTGCGTTGAGCCGCGCGGCGCGCTCGCGCATGATGTGCAGGCCCACCTGCATCTCGCAGCGTGTGGCGAGCCCGGCGGCGTCGAAGCCCTCGCCATCGTCCTGCACCACCAGTTCAAGATCGCGCCCGCCTCGCAGCCGCACCAGCACGTGGCCGGCCTGCGCGTGCTTGCGCACGTTGGAGAGCGCCTCCTGCAGGACGAACAGCACCTGCAGCTGGGCATCGGGCGGCAGCGGCCGGGCGTTGTCGTAGCCTTCCACCTCCAGCCGCGCCTCGGTGGCGCACTGGCGCCGGAAGCGCGCCACGGTGTCTTCCGCTGCCTGCCGCAACTCGCCCTGTGTGAGCCGGGTGCGGAAGTTCAGCAGCAACTCGCGCACATCCTGGTAGCTCTCGTCCACCCCGCAACGGAGCATCGGCACGATCGCCGCCACATCGGCCAGCGCCCCGCGTGAGACGGCTTCCTCGAGCAGCTGGGCTTGCAGGTTCAGGTAGTTCAGGCCCTGGGCGATGCTGTCGTGCAGGCCCTGCGCCACGAGATTGCGCTCCTCCACCACGGCCAGCTGGCGCGCGGTGGCGGACAGGCGCTGGTGTTCTAGCGCCACGCCCAGATGCTGGGCCAGCGTTTCGAGCAGTTGCCGGTCTGACGCGTTAAGCACCCGTGGCGAGCGGAAGTGGAGGGAGAACATGCCGATCACCCCGCGCGGCGTGTCGATGCGGAACGCCGCGAAGCCGCCGAAGCCGCACGCCATCGGCGGCGACGGTTGCGCATGGGGCGGGGCCGGCCAGGTGACCACGCGCTGCCGCGTGGCGGCGCCGCAGTGGCAGGCATCGGCCGCCATGCGCTGCTCCTGCTCGATCAGCGCGGCGGGCAGCCCTTCGGAAACCACCATGTGGAGGTTCTCCGGCACCGCGTCGAGCATGCGCACGCTGCCGCCATCGGCGTCCAGGCGCCGCATGATCCGGGTCAGGAAGCCTCGGCACAGCGCCTCGGCCTCGTTCGGCTGGTTCAGGTAGGCGGCGATGTCGTAGAGCGTCTCGAGGTCGCGGTTGCGCCGGGCCAGTTCGGCGGTCTTCTGGGCCACGCGGGCTTCAAGTCCCCGGTAGAGTTCCTGGAGCTCGGCTGCCATCCGATTGAAACCGGTGCTCAGCGTGCCGAATTCGTCACGGCTGGTGACCGGCAGGCGCAGCGAGAATTCGCGGGCCGCCATGCGGCGCAGCCCGTCCTGCAGCGTCAGCACGGGCAGGATGATCCAGAGATAGAGCAGGTAGATGACTGCGACGGTGCCCATGCAGGCGATGGCGGCCAGCGCGGCCTGGGACATGCGCAGCAGGTCCGTCTTGCGTGCGTTGTCGGCCTCGATCATGCGCACCAGCTGGTTCGCCTGCGCGACAAAATCGGACAGTGCGGCCACATAAGCGGGCGGCGTGCCATCGGGCGCGTTTATGTCCTGCTCGGCCAGCGGCTTCATCCGCTCGTCCCACGCCCGGGCCACGCGGTCCAGCTGGTCGTGGATGGCTGGCACGGCGGGCAGGAACAGCGGCCGCTTGGCGTCGCCCCGGCGCAGTTGCGCCAGCGTCTCGTCCAACTGGGCGATCCGTGGCGCGAGGGCGTGGGGTTGATGAGCGCGGGCCCGGGTCAGTTCGATGGCCACCGCGTTGGCATGCATCCGTACGCTGCCGGCATCGTTGATCGCCGCGCCGGCGCCTTCGAGGTTCCAGGAGAGCCACAGGGTGCCGCCGATCATCGTCAGGACAACCAGCAGCGAGATCAGGGACAGCGAGATGATGCGCGTGGAGAGGCGGTGGCGCAGCCCCGGCAGCCCGACCGCCGAGGTGGCTTGGGGGTCCGCGTGCGTATCGAACGCGGCGTCAGGAAAGGGGGCTGGCATGTTGTGGGGGCGAGGGCAGGGCGTCAGGACACCTGCCATTCTGGTGCCGGCGATTGTGCCGTTTCCTGCGCTGGATCAAATTGCCGAGGGATGGATTGGGAACTCGCGCGGGATTCGCTTTCCGGCAACACCCCGATCAGGCTGGCACGACCCCCGCCGGCTTTTCGCCCGACATCAGGTAGTGAATCAGGTCCGCCACGGGCCGGATGGCGTCGCCAAACGGCAGCGTGCCCTTGCCGCGGAAGAACAGGCCGCGCTCCACGTCGCCCTTGAGCGCCTGCGAGAGCTTGCGGTCGATGCAGAACTGGCCGATGCGCGCCACGCCGTCACGCAGGCCGCACGATTGCAGGCAGTCGAAGCCCTCCAGGCATTCGCGCACCTTGGCGCGCGCCTGGAGCGCCGACTCCCGGGAGAGATAGCGCTTGAGCCACGGCGTCAGCACCGCGCGCGCCGGCAGTCCCGCCACGCTCGTGAATTCGCCGATCTGTTCCTGCGGCGCGGAAGCCAGCACCTGTTTGAAAGCCAGATGCGCATCGCATTCCTCGGTCACGGCGAAGGCGGTGCCCACCTGCACGCCGGCCGCGCCCTGCGCCAGCCAGTGATGCAGCTTGCCGTGGTGGCCCAACCCGCCAGCCAGGATCAGCGGTACTGATTCCCAGGCCAGCCCCAGGCTGGCGAACAGCGCGCGGCATTCGTCCAGCACGCGCGCGAACGAGAACCGCGCGTCGCCGATGTCCTCCATGCGCGAGGCGCCGAGGTGCCCGCCGGCATGCGCGGGATGTTCGATCACGATGGCATCGGGCAGCCGCCCCTTCTTCATCCACTTGCGCAGGACCAGGCTGACGCCACGGGCGTCGGACAGGATCGGGATCAGGGCCACCTTCGGGTGATTGGCGGTCAGTTCGGGGAGGTCGAGCGGCAGGCCGGCGCCCATGACGATGGCATCCGCGCCACTGTCGCACGCCTGCCGGACCAGCGCCGCGTGGGCGCCGACGGCCTTCATCACGTTGACGGCGATCATCCCTTGCCCGCCCGCCAACGTCTTCGCCGCGCGCACCTCGCGGTCAAGCGCGATGAGGTTGGCGTGTTCGATCGCGGCCTTGTCGCGTCTGGCGGTGCCGGCCATCAGGTCGGGGTGATGGTGGCGCAGGTCGATGCTGGCGATGGTGCCCATGGCGTTGTGGCGGGCCACGGTGCCGGCGAGCCGGTGCGCGGATATGCCCACGCCCATGCCGCCCTGCACGATAGGAAGCAGCTTGCGGCCGGCCAGGTTGAGCCATCGATGTGTCATGAGGAAATCCGGAGTCAGGAGGGGCAAAAAACGGCCCAGCGTCTCACGCGCATCGGGGTGGCAGTTTGCGCCAGATCAATTTGAGGGGGATCGGCGGCCTGTTCCGAGGGCCTAGTTCGATGGAACCAGAAGAATGTAACCCCGCCGGGGTTTGCTCGGGGTCAAAGGTTCCCCCTATGGGCATGACTAGCATCCTTGGTCGATCCCCACCCCATGCGCCGCAACGCGCATTTCTCGCCATGGATGCTTCCCCGCCCGCTGCACCCGATGTGCATGATGCGCATCATGTACCAACGTCCCCATCCGACTCGCCATCCCGCCAGCCCCGCCAGCCGCGCCGGCCGCAACTGGTGGCCCCGGCCGGTTCACTGGCGGCCCTGCGCATGGCCCTGCAGCACGGCGCGGATGCCATCTACCTGGGGTTGCGCGACGCCACCAACGCGCGCAACTTCGGCGGCCTGAATTTTTCGGAGGACGACATCCGCACGGGCGTGGCGGAGGCCCGCGCGCGCGGCGCGGAAGTGCTCTTCGCCATCAACACCTTTGCGCAGATGGGGCAGGTGGACCGCTGGCACCGCGCCGTGGACGCCGCCGCCGTGCTGGGTGCCGACGCAGTGATCATGGCCGACCCCGGCCTGATGGCCTACGCAGCGGAGAAGCATCCGGACCTGCGCCTGCACTTGTCCGTGCAGGGCTCGGCCACGCATGCCGATGCCATCGCGCTGATGCGCGAGCGCTTCGGCATCCAGCGCGTAGTGCTGCCGCGCGTACTGACGCTGGCGCAGATCGCCAAGCTGGCCAGGCAGACCGATGTGGAACTAGAGGTCTTCGGCTTTGGCAGCCTGTGCGTGATGGCCGAGGGCCGCTGCCTGCTGTCCTCGTACGCAACCGCCGATTCGCCCAATAACCGTGGCGTCTGCTCGCCGGCCCACGCCGTGCGCTGGGACGAGACGGACGGCACGATGCACGCGCGGCTCTCCGGCATCCTGATCGACAGCTACGCGCCCGGCGAGCCGGCCGGCTATCCCACGCTGTGCAAGGGCCGTTTCACCGTGGAGGGCGAGCACGGCTACGTGCTGGAGGAGCCCACCAGCCTCAACGCGCTGTCGCTGCTGCCGGCACTGATCGACATCGGCATCGCCGCCATCAAGATCGAAGGGCGCCAGCGCAGCCCGCGCTATGTGGCCGATGTGGTAGGCGTGCTGCGCGCCGCTATCGACGATGCCTGGCGCGACCCCCGGCGCTTCGTGCCGCGCCAGGAATGGCAGGCCACGCTGGGGCGCCACGCCGAGGGCGACCAGGTGACCCAGGGCGCCTACGACCGTCCGTGGCGCTGAAACCGTCCGCAACCCACCCACCATGATCACTTCCTCTTCCCCCTATCCAATCGCCATCGCGCTCGGCCCGCTGCTCTACTACTGGCCCCGCGCGGACGTGCTGCGTTTCTATGCCGACGTCGCGGACGCTCCCGTGGACCGCATCTATCTTGGCGAGGCAGTCTGCACGCGCCGCCACGAACTGCGTCCTGCTGACTGGCTGGACGTGGCGCGGATGCTGCGCGATGCCGGCAAGGAGGTGGTGCTGTCCACCCCGGTGCTGGTCGAGTCGGACAGCGACATCGCGGCCATGCGCCGCGTCTGCGAGCAGGACGAATTCCTCGTGGAGGCCAATGATCTCGGCGCGGTGCGCGCGCGGCACGGGCGGCCGTTCGTCGCCGGACCGCATCTGAACGTCTATCACGCCGATACGGCGGCCTGGCTGGCTACGCTGGGCGCGCGCGGGGCCGTGGCGCCGGTCGAGATGGACCACACGGCGCTGGCGGCGCTGGCGGCGGCGCGCCCCGCCGGCATGCAGATCGAGGCGATGGTCTGGGGCCGCATGCCGCTGGCGATCTCCGCGCGTTGCTTCACAGCCCGGCACCACCGGCTGCGCAAGGACGCCTGCGAGTTCCGTTGCCTGGACTACCCGGACGGGCTGGTCGCCCGCACGGGCGAAGGGCAGCCGTTCTTCGCGCTGAACGGCATCCAGACCCAGTCCGCAAGCTGCCTGGACCTCTGCGCACACCTGCCGGAGATCCAGGCGATGGGCGTGGATCTGGTCCGCGTCAGCCCGCACGCCGCCGGCACGCTGGACGTGGTGTCGCTGCTCGACGCCGTGCGCCATGGCCGTACCGGCGCCGCGCCCAGCGGCATCGTGCCCGCCGGCGCCCCGGCGAGCAACGGCTACTGGACCGGCCAGCCCGGCATCGCCTGGATAGCCGGCGCGCCCGCATGACTGCCACGGAACCATCGATGACTTTCTCCTCCCTGATTGCCCGCATCCACCGCCGCCTGCCCGCGCCCGCGCAGGCCCTGCCGTTCGTGATGGCGCTGGAGTCCGCGCGCCGCGCCGGCTGGCTCCAGCCGCCGGCCGCGCTGGACGGCCATGCCTTCCTGCTGGGCGTGGAAGACCTCGGGCTGGACCTGCGTTTGCGCTGTGTGGGGGGCGCGTTCCGGATGGGGCCGTTCGATCCCGGATCAGCCCCGGCGCTGACACTACGCGCCCGCGCCGCCGACTACCTGCAACTGCTCGCCGGCCATGCCGATACCGACACGCTGTTCTTCCAGCGCCGGCTCTCGATTTGCGGTGACACCGCGCTTGGGCTGGAGGTCAAGTACTGGCTCGATGCCACGCCGCGGCCGGCCTGGGTGGAGCCCTTCGTGGCGCGGCTGGCGGTGCTGTTTCCGGAAGTCCGCGCCGCTTGAACGGGGCGGGCGTGCCCGTCAGGCCTCGGACGCCAGATCGCCGTAGCGCACGCCGCGCGGCTTGAAGCAGCAACGGGCGCGGAGTACGGCGCCGGGGAGTTTGGCGAGCGCGGGCATGGCCGCGAAGCCGTCGAGCGTCGCCTGAAGGTCGGCCGGGCTGCGCGCCCGCACCACCGCGAACAGGTTGAAGGGCCATGCTGCACCCCGGCGAGCGCGCCGGTAGCAGAGCGCCACGGCGGGCAGGCGGGCGAGCCGCTTGCCCAGGGCATCCACACGCTCGTCGGGCGCATTCCATACGCACATCGCGTTGTGCACGAAGCCGAGCTGACCGGGCTGGAGAATGGCGCCGAAGCGGCGGATCACACCGGCATCGCGCCAATGTGCCAGCCGGCGCCAGAGTTCGTGCTGCCCGATGCCCGTGCCGCGCGCCATGGCGCGGTAAGGCTCGGGTGTCAGTGGCAGGCCGTCTTCCAGCGCGGCCACCAGCCGCCAGTCGGCATCGGTCATCAGGGGCCGTAGCGGCACCCCGGCATCGACGTGGTACTCACATTCCAGTGGCAGCGCCAGGGGCGTCTGGCGGACGTCCTCCCCGATGCCGTCGAGTGCCGCCGCCAGGCTGCCGACATTGCGCGCACCGGCCACGAACCAGAGGTTGTAGCGGTGGCCGGTCCGGCAGTAATGATGACCAATGGACGGGTCGGCATTGAGGCGCCGCGCCACGCTCTCCAGCCGCCCTGGCGGCACGGACAGCGCCGCCAGCGTGGTGGCACCGATGGTGTTTGGCGCGAAGCGGGCGCCGATATGGCTGATGCGGCCGCTGCCGACGTCGCGCGCCAGCAGCGACAGCAAGCCATGCTCGGACAGGCCGAGCGCCCGGGCCAGGCACCGGTAGGGCCGTGGCTCCAGCGGGAAATCTTGCCGAAGGCGTTGATAGAGTGCAGTCTCGTCGATCATGGCGATATCCGGGGCGGCGGGCAGGATTGCGTGCCCGCCATGATGAGCCGGATGCCCGGCCGCCCCGTTGACGCCCATCAAGCGCGCGGATCAGCGCCCCCGCACAAGCTGCCAGGCCCGCCCCAGGTAGGTGACCGAGGCGAAGCCGCTCCAGACATGCACCAGCCGCGTGAACGGGAAGATCGCGAACAGCGAGATGCCCAGGAACAGATGCACGCGGAACAGCAGCGGGGCATCGGCGATGAAGTCGGGCGCGTCAGCGCGCAGCGTGACGATGTGCTGGGCCCAGGTCATCAGCTGCACCATCATGTGGCCGTCCATGTGGCCGGCGGACACGTAGATGGTCGAGAGCCCGGCCAGCAGCGTCGCCAGCAGCCAGAGCAGCAGCACCTTGTCGCCAGTACGCGTGACGGCGGCAACCCGGGCGTTGGTGAAGCGCCGGTGCAGCAGGATCAGCAGGCCGATCAGGCAGATCGTGCCCATGACCCCGCCGGCGCCCATCGCCACGGCCTGCTTGAGGGTGTGGGAGACGCCGAGCGCGTCCCACACCGCCACGGGCGTGAGCAGGCCCGCCAGATGGCCGAAGAACAGCCCGAGGATGCCAATGTGGAACAGGATGCTGCCCAGCCGCAGGTTGCCGCGATAGAGCAGCTGGGAGCTGTCGGCCTTCCAGCCGTACTGCTCGCGCTCGAAGCGCGCCAGGCTGCCGAACAGGAACAGCGCGGCGGCGATATACGGGTAGATGCCGAAGAGGAACTGGTGGGCGAATGACATGGTGGTCGCCTGCGTCGTCATGGAGGTCATGGAGGTCATTGGGGGGAGGGCGCGCGCCGGTCGTGGAAGCGCACCACTTGTTCAGCCGGCATGGCGGCCGCCAGCAGCGGCTCCACGCCATCCGCGCCGGGGCCGAACCGTTCCAGCGCTTCGTCCATGTCCCGCACGGGCGGATCGGTGCGGGCCTCGGGCTGCACGGGCGTGAGCGAGCGCAGCACCGTGAACACGGCGGCGTACGGGCTGTCGTGGCGCGCCAGCCGGTCGCCGATGGCCGCCAGCACGTGGATGGCCTCGCCCAGCAACTGCCCGGCGCGCGCCGCCTGCCCGTCATCGGCCAGCGCGCCGAGGAACTCCAGGAACAGCGGCACGTAGTCCGGCAGCTCGTTCGCCACCGGCTCGAAGCCGGCGCGCCGGTATTCGTCGATCAGATCGACCATGGCCTGGCCCCGGTCGCGGGACTCGCCATGAACGTGCTCGAACAGGTGCAGCGAATGCGCGGGATTGCGGTCGAAGGTGGCCACGTACTGCTCCTGCAGCGCGATTAGCGGGCTGTCGCGCAGCGGGCCGGTCAGCGGGGCCAGCACCGCGCGGGCGGCCGGCCAGGCGTCGAGCGCCTGTTCGATCTCGGGCATGGCCGCCTGCAGCGGCGCTTCGGGGTAGCCCAGCAGGGCGCTGAGCACGGGGTACAAGGTCATGATGGCTCCAATGTCAGCAGGTATCAGCAGGTTTCGGTCGGCTTCTTGCGCGACTTGGGCATGTCCGCGAACACCACGCTGCCCTCGGGCTTCCTGCCGAACAGCGAGCCCTCGGACGTGCCGCCCGAGCAGCCGTTGCCGAACGTGAAGCCGCAGCTGCCTTTCTCGTTGAAGCTGTCCTCGACCCGTTCCTTGTGTGACGATGGAATCACAAATCGATCCTCGTAATTGGCGATGGCCAGCAGGCGATACATGTCCTCGACCTGCGCCGGGGTCAGCCCCACCTGCCGCAGCACGGCGAGGTCTGCCTCGCCATCTACCACTTCCGAGCGCTTGAACGCCCGCATGGCCAGCATGCGCTGCAAGGCGGTCAGCACGGGCGCCACGTCGCCGGCGGTCAGCAGGTTGGCGAGGTACTTGAGCGGAATGCGCAGGCTCTGCACGTCCGGGATCATCCCGTTCATGCCCATGAAACCGCCTTCCGCCGCCGACTGGATCGGCGAGAGCGGCGGCACGTACCAGACCATCGGCAGCGTCCGGTACTCGGGATGCAGCGGGAAGGCGATCTTCCACTCGCAGGCCATGCGGTAGACCGGCGACTTGCGCGCGGCGTCGAGCCAGCCCTGCGGAATGCCCTGCCGCAGCGCCTCGGCCTGCACGGTGGGGTCGTTCGGGTCGAGGAAGACGTCGAGCTGGGACTGGTACAGGTCGCGCTCGTCCTCCACGCCGGCGGCGCTGGCGATGCGGTCCGCGTCGTACAGCATCACGCCGAGGTAGCGGATGCGCCCGACGCAGGTCTCGGAGCAGACCGTCGGCTGGCCGCCCTCGATGCGCGGGAAGCAGAACGTGCACTTCTCCGCCTTGCCGCTCTGCCAGTTGAAGTAGATCTTCTTGTACGGACAACCGGAGATGCACATGCGCCAGCCACGGCATTTGTCCTGGTCGACCAGCACGATGCCGTCGTCCTCGCGCTTGTAGACCGAGCCGCTCGGGCAAGACGCCACGCAGGCCGGGTTCAGGCAGTGCTCGCACAGGCGGGGCAGGTACATCATGAAGGTGTTCTCGAAGGTCGAGTACATCTCCTTCTGCACGTTCTCGAACAGCTGGTCACGGCTGCGCGAGGCGAACTCGCCGCCGAGGTCATCCTCCCAGTTCGGCCCCCATTCGATCTTCTCCATCTTCTTGCCCGTCAGCACGGACACCGGCCGGGCGGTGGGCGGCGTCGGCATCAGCGGCGCCTTCTGGAGGTGCTCGTAGTCGTAGGTGAACGGCTCGTAGTAGTCGTCGATCTGCGGCAGGTTCGGGTTGGCGAACAGGTTCGAGAGGATGCGGGCGCGGCCGCCCTGGCGCGGCGTGAGCGAGCCGTCGGGCTGGCGCTGCCAGCCGCCGTTCCACTTGCGCTGGTTCTCCCATTCCTTGGGGTAGCCGATGCCAGGCTTGGTCTCGACGTTGTTGAACCAGGCGTACTCCACGCCGTCGCGGCTGGTCCAGACGTTCTTGCAGGTCACTGAGCAGGTATGGCAGCCGATGCATTTGTCGAGGTTCAGCACCATGGCCACCTGGGCGCGGATCTTCATCGCGGGGCTCCTTCTTCTTGCGCGGACTGGGGCAGAGGGGTATCCATCCAGTCCACCTTGTTCATCTTGCGCAGGATCACGAATTCATCGCGATTGCTGCCGACCGTGCCGTAGTAGTTGAAGCCGTAGGCCAGTTGCGCGTAGCCGCCGATCATGTGGGTCGGCTTGGTGACCGCCCGCGTGACCGAGTTGTGGATGCCGCCGCGCATGCCGCTCATCTCGGCGCCGGGCACGTTCACGATCTTTTCCTGCGCGTGATACATCAGGCACATGCCTTGCGGCACGCGCTGGGACACCACCACCCGGGCGGTCAGCGTGCCGTTCACGTTGAAAACTTCCACCCAGTCGTTGTCCCGGATGCCGTTGGCACTGGCCTCGGCCTCCGAGATCCACACGTGCGGGCCGCCGCGCGAGAGCGTGAGCATGCGCAGGTTGTCCGAGTAGGTGGAGTGGATGCCCCACTTCTGGTGCGGGGTGATCCAGTTCAGCACCAGCTCCGGGTTGCCGTTGGGCTTCCGGCCCAGCATCGGCGCCACCGTGCGGGTGTCGATGGCCGGCTTGTAGACGCAGGCGCCCTCGCCAAAGTCGAGCATCCAGCGGTGGTCCTGGTAGAACTGCTGGCGCCCGGTCAGCGTGCGCCAGGGAATCAGCTCGTGGACATTGGTGTAGCCGGCGTTGTAGCTGACTTCCTCGGACTCCAGCCCGGACCACGTCGGCGCCGAGATGATCTTGCGCGGCTGGGCCTGTACGTCCCGGAAGCGGATCTTGTCGTGCTCGCGGCCCAGCGCCAGGTGGGCGTGCGGGCGGCCGGTGATCTTGGATAGCGCTTCCCACGCCTTCACGGCCACGTGGCCGTTGGTCTCCGGCGCCAAGGTCAGGATCATCTCGGCGGCGTCGATGGCGGTCTCCAGCCGAGGCCGGCCGTAGCTGACGCCGGGCGCGGTCACGGTCTGGGTCAGGTGACCCAGTTCGGCCACCTCGTGCCTGGTATCCCAGCCGATGCCCTTGCCGCCGTTCCCGAGCTTGTCCAGCAGCGGGCCCACGGAGGTGAACTTCTTATAGAGGTCCGCGTAGTTGCGCTCCACCACGGTCATCGACGGCGCGGTCTTGCCGGGGATCAAATCGCACTCGCCGCGCTTCCAGTCGCGCGGCTCGAAGGGCTGGCCCAGCTCGCCCGGCGTGTCGTGCAGCAGCGGGGTGCAGACCAGGTCCTTGCGCGTGCCCAGGTAGGGGCCGCCAATCTCGCTGAACTTCGCGGCGATGGCCTTGTAGATCTCCCAGTCGGTCTTGCTCTCCCACAGCGGCTGCACGGCTTCGGAGAGCGGGTGGATGAACGGGTGCATGTCCGACGTGTTCAGGTCGTCTTTCTCGTACCAGGTGGCCGTGGGGAGCACGATGTCGCCGTAGAGGCAGGTCGTGCTCATGCGGAAGTCGAGCACCGTCAGCAGGTCCAGCTTGCCCTCGGCGGCCGGGCGCACGTTGACCTCGCTCGGGCGGATGGCGTCGCGCTCGTCGCTGAAGACGGCGTTCTGCGTGCCGAGCAGGTACTTGAGGAAGTATTCGTGGCCCTTGCCGGAACTCCCCAGGATGTTGGAGCGCCACACGAACATATTGCGCGGGAAGTTTGCGGGGTTGTCGGGGTCGTCGCAGGCGAATTGCAGGGCGCCGGACTTGAGCTGGTCGACGGTATAGGCCACCGGGTCCTGCCCGGCGCGCTCGGCGGCGTCCACCACATCGAGCGGATTGGCGCCCAGTTGCGGCGCGGACGGCAGCCAGCCCATGCGCTCCGACTTGGCGTTGAGGTCCAGCAGCGACAGGCCGGCGTAGCGCGCCTTGTCCGCCGTGGGCGCGAGGATCTCGTCCACGGCCAGCTTCTCGTGGCGCCACTGGCTGGTGTGGTTGTAGAAGAACGAGGTGCCGTTCATCTGGCGCGGCGGGCGCGACCAGTCCAGCCCGAAGGCCAGCGGCGCCCAGCCGAACTGGGGCCGCAGCTTCTCCTGCCCCACGTAGTGCGCCCAGCCGCCGCCGCTCTTGCCAATGCAGCCGCACATCATCAACAGGTTGATGATGCCGCGGTAGATCATGTCGTTGTGGTACCAGTGGTTCAGCGCGGCGCCCACGATGACCATGCTCTTGCCCTGCGTGCGGTGGGCGTTCTCGGCGAATTCGCGCGCCACCTGCGTCACCAGCCGGGCCGGCACCGTGGTGTGCTTCTCCTGCCAGGCCGGGGTGTAGGGCACGTCGTCATCGAACGAAGCCGCCACGTTCGGCCCGCCCAGGCCCTGGTCTACGCCATAGTTGGCCAGTTGCAGGTCGTAGACCGTGGCGACCAGCGTCGTGCTGCCATCGGCCAGCGTCAGGCGGCGCACCGGCACGCGGCGGCGCAGCAGCGCGTCGTGCTCGCCGCCGAAGTAGGGGAAGCCGACCTCCACCACAACGTCTTCATGGCCGAGCAGCGACAGGCGCGGATCGATAGCGCGGCCGTCCTGGCTGTCGCGCAGCTCCAGGTTCCAGCGGCCGGCCGTGTCGTCACCGGGCGTCCAGCGGAAGCCGATCGAGCCGTTCGGGGCAGTCACCTCCCCGCTGGCATGGTCGATCAACAGCGTCTTCCACTCCGCATGCCGGGATTGCCCGAGGTTGCCGTCCAGGTGGGAGGCGCGCAGGAAGTGGTCGGGCACCAGCGTGCCATCCTGCTCGCGCAGCCGCACCAGCATCGGCATGTCGGTGTACTGCTTCAGGTAGTCGCGGAAGTAGGCGGATTTGCCGCCCACGTGGAATTCCTTGAGCACGACGTGGCCCATGGCCATGGCCAGCGCGGCATCGGTGCCCTGCTTGGGGGCGAGCCAGATGTCGCCGAACTTGACCATCTCGCCGTAGTCGGACGAGACCGCCACGGTCTTGGTGCCCTTGTAGCGCACCTCGGTGTAGAAGTGGGCGTCTGGCGTGCGTGTCTGCGGCACGTTGGAGCCCCAGACCATCAGGTAGGTGGCGTTGTACCAGTCGGCGGACTCGGGCACGTCGGTCTGCTCGCCCCAGGTCTGCGGGCTGGCCGGCGGGAGGTCGCAGTACCAGTCGTAGAAGGACAGGCAGGCGCCGCCGAGCAGGCTCAGGTAGCGCGCGCCGGCCGCGTAGGACACCATCGACATGGCCGGGATGGGCGAAAAGCCGATCACGCGGTCCGGGCCGTACTGCTTGACCGTGAAGGCGTTGGCGGCGGCGATGATCTCGGTGGCCGTGGCCCAGTCGGCCCGGACGAAGCCGCCCAGCCCGCGGACGCTCTTGTAGCGGGCGGCGCGTTCGGGGTCCTGGCTGATCCAGGCCCAGGCGGCGATCGGGTCCATGGTCTGGCGGGCTTCGCGCCACATTTCCATCAGCCGGCCGCGGATCATCGGGTACTTCACGCGCTGGGCGGAATAGACGTACCAGCTGTACGAGGCGCCGCGCGGGCAGCCGCGCGGCTCATGGTTGGGCAGGTCCGGGCGCGTGCGCGGGTAGTCGGTCTGCTGGGTTTCCCAGGTAATCAGGCCGTTCTTGACGTAGACCTTCCACGAGCAGGAGCCCGTGCAGTTGACGCCGTGGGTGGACCGCACCACCTTGTCGTGCTGCCAGCGGGTGCGGTAGCCGTTCTCCCACTTGCGGTCTTCGTTGACCACGGCGCCGTGGCCGTCGGCATAGGTGGACGTGACGCGCGACAGGAACTTCAGTCGATCGAGGAAATGACTCATGGTTTGGCTCCAGCAGGGACACTTGCAGCTTACGGAGCGCGTGCCGCGCAAGCCATTCGCTGGTGGAGCAGGGGGAGTGACGGCAATCGGCCTAGGCGGGACCCGCCGGCATCGTCCGGAAGAACTATGCCGACGGGCGGGGTTGACGCGCGGGTGAAACCGGGGGAGGCGGAGGATCAGGCGGAAATCAGCAGGGCATGGCCGCGTTGCGGCGCGCGTAGCACCACCAGGTAATCGCGGCGCAGCTGATATAGAACAAGATGAACAGGTGGAGCGCGGCGTCCGGCGCGCCGGTCATCTCCAGCGCGGTGCCGAAGCTCTTGGGGATGAAGAAGCCGCCGTAGGCCCCGATGGCGCCGGAGAAGCCGAGCACGGCGGCGGATTCCCGGGCGGCGTCCTGCACGGCCACGCGCTGGGCGGGCGCGCCCGGGCCGGCGGCGCGCAGGCGTTCGGTCAGGAAGATCACCGGGATCATGCGGAACGTGGAGCCGTTGCCGATGCCGGTGAGCGCGAACAGCACGATGAACGCGCCAAGGAAGCCGCTGAAGCTGCCGCCCGTGCCGTTGTGCGGCAGCGCCGCCAGCACGGCCACCACGCCGCCGATCATGCCGAGGAAGCTCCACAGCGTGACCCGCGCGCCGCCGAGCTTGTCTGACAGCCAGCCGCCCACCGGGCGCGTCAGCGCGCCAACTCATCGGCTTCTCGGCCGGCCTGGCGCTGCTGACCAAGTCGCAGTTCCCGAACGTGAACCCCACGGCCTACGCCTTCCTGGGCCCGCTGGGTTGCCGGTGAAGTGGAAGCCGGCGCGGTCCAGGTTTACGGCCACAACGCTCCAGAGCATCCAGACCACGAAGGCCAGCATCAGCGCGGGAATGGAGATGTAGAGGTTGCGGTAGGCGATGCGCGCGCCCTGGTATTTCCAGAACGCCGGGTCTTCAGGTTCCCAGCGGGTCAGTACGGAGGTGCTCATGGCGTTGTCTCGCTGTAGTGCATCCACACCAGGCTCACGCAGACGGTGCCGTACATCAGCATGAAGCAGCTGCTGCGCACGCCGGTCAGGTCGGCCAGCGCGCCAAACAGGATCGGCAGGATGAAGCCGCCGAGCCCGCCGGCCAGCCCCACCACGCCGGAGACGGCGCCGATGTTCTGCGGGAAGTCATTGGCGATGAACTTGAATACCGACGCCTTGCCGATGGCGAAGGCGATGCCCACCGCGAACAGCAGCACCGTGAACAGCGTGGGCGACAGCCCAAGGTGGAACGCCAGCGGGCCGTTGGCGGTCTGGATCACGAGGTCGGTCTGCGGGTAGCTGAGCAGGAAGAAGCCCACCCAGCTCACCCACATCACCCACCAGGTAGTGCGATGGGCGCCGTAGCGGTCTGAAATCCAGCCGCCAATGGCGCGCAGCACGCCGCCAGGCAGGGAGAAGCACGCGGCCAGGAAGGCGGCGACGCGGATGTCGAAGCCGTATTCGCCGATGTAGTAGCGCGTCATCCACAGCGCCAGCCCCACGTAGCCGCCGAACACCACCGAGTAGTACTGCGAGTAGCGCCAGACCCGTGGGTCGCGCAGCATGGCCAGCTGGGCGCGCCAGCCGGCGCTGCTGGCAGCCACGCGGTGCGCCGGGTTGGTCGCCGAGAACATCCAGAACAGCAGGGCCGTGGCCAGCATCGCCACCGCGTAGACCTTCGGCACGATGGTCCAGGTGCCGGCGGCGGCGATCAGCGCCGGGGCGACGAACTTGGTCAGCGCGGCCCCGGAGTTGCCGGCGCCGAAGATGCCCATCGCCAGCCCCTGCCGATGGCGCGGAAACCAGCGCGCCACGTAGGGCGTGCCCACCGAGAACGAGCCGCCGGCCAGCCCGAGCAGCAGCCCGAGCGCCAGCAGTTGCCAGAGGGTGGTGGCGTAGGCGAGCAGCCAGATCGGCACCACGGTGGCCAGCATCAGCAGGAAGAAGACGATGCGGCCGCCGTAGCGGTCGGTCCAGATGCCCAGCGGCACGCGGATCAGCGAGCCGCTCAGCACCGGCATGGCGGCCAGCAGGCCGAATTCGGTGTCGTTCAGGCCAAGCTGCTGTTTGAGCGGAATGCCGAGCACGGCGAACACCATCCAGACGGCGAAGCAGATGGTGAACGCGAACGTGCTGGAGGCCAGCACGCCGTTGGCGCGGAGGGAGATCGCCGGCGCGTTGTGCAGGACGGCGGAGGAGGGGGGAGAGTTGGAGGAGGTGGGGGAGGTGGGGGAGGCCATCGAGAGGTCCTAATGGACAACAAGGGATGGCCCCCAGCGTAGGCACGGCTGCCTGCCATGCCTATTCGCCGGCCGGGGAGCGGGCGGGGCGGGTGGCCCCTGTCGAAGGAACTAGTCCGGTTGGGCGCGGACCGTCAGGCAAGACCGGGCGGGCGGATCAATAGGCTTCCGGCGCGAGCCCGGCGGATTGCCCGTCATCGCCGCGCCGCTCGGCCCGCACGGCCAGCAGCGCGATGCCCAGCGCGGCCAGCGGCGCCAGCGCCGCGATCCACGGCAGCGCAGTCAGGCCCGGGCCATGGTCGACCACCACGCCGCCGAGCCACGCGCCAATGCCGTTGCCGAGGTTGAACGCGGCGATATTGAAGCTCGACGCCAGGTTCTGCCCCGCGCCGTGGGCGTGGCGCAGCACGCGCAGTTGCAGCGGGGAGACCGTGGTGAACGCGGCCACGCCCAGCACGCCGACGAACGCCACCACGGCCACCGGCTGGTGGAGCGCCAGCGTCATTGCCGCCAGCACCACCGTCAGCGCCGCCAGCGACCCGAGCAGCGCGCCCGTGGGACGCCGGTCCGCCATGCGTCCGCCGAGGATATTGCCGATGATCATGCCGCCGCCAAACAGCAGCAGGATCGGCGATACCGCCGCCTCGCCATAGCCCGAGACCCGGGTCAGCAGCGGCTGCACGTAAGTAATCACCGCGAAGATGCCGACCGATTGCAGCACCGTCATCAGCAGGCCGAGCAGCACCTGCGGGCGGGCGATGGTGCGCAGTTCGTCAGCGAGGCGGGCCGGCGCGGTGTCGTCGCGGCTGCGCTGCACCAGCAGGGCGATCACTGCCAGCGAAGCCAGGCCGACGACGGTCATCGCCCAGAACGTGCTGCGCCAGCCGAAATGCAGGCCGAGCCAGGCGCCGGCGGGCATGCCGAGCAGCGTGGCCAGCGTGAGGCCGGAGAACATCACCGAGATGGCCGAGGCGCGGCGGTTGGCGGGCACCAGGCCGGTGGCCACCACGGCGCCTACGCCGAAGAAGGTACCGTGGGTGAGCGAGGTCACCACGCGCGCAATCATCAGCGTGGTGTAGTCGGGCGCCAGCGCGCAGGCGGCATTGCCGATGGTGTAGATCGCCATCAGTACCAGCAGCACAGCCTTGCGCGGCATGCGGCGGGTGAGCAGGGTGAGGATCGGCGCCCCGGCGAACACGCCGAGCGCGTAGCCGGAGACGAGCATGCCGGCGGCGGCAATCGTCACGCCAAGGTCCGCCGAGACCTGGAGCAGCAGTCCCATGATGACGAATTCGGCACATCCGATGCCGAACGAGCCGGCGGTCAAGGCATACAGCGCCACGGGCATCCGCGAGGACGGGCCGGGGGCGGGGGTGGGGGTGGAAGGGGAGGAAGGGAGGGGCGCGGCCATGGTGGGGAGTGGGGACAGTGGGGACGGATTTCGGAAGGCGCCAGTGTCGGCCTTTCGCAGCTTCTGAAAAACGGGCAAGATCCAGAATCAGTTTCAAGAAATTCTTGAGAATCGGATGGGATCATGGACCGGATTGGTGACATCGGCTTGTTTCTGCGCGTGCTGGATCTCGGCTCGATCAGCGCGGCGGCGCGCAGCCTCGACCTCTCGGTGGCCGTGGCCAGCCAGCGGCTGCAACGGCTGGAGCGCGACCTTGGCGTGCGCCTCTTGCATCGCACGACCCGGCGGCTGCACGCCACCCCGGAGGGCGCGGTGCTGGCTGAGCAGGGCCGCGTGCTGGTGGAGGACCTGGAGGCGCTCTCCGGCTCGCTGCGGCAGGCGGGTGCCGGCGTGACCGGGGTGCTGCGCGTCACCACCTCGGCCTCGTTCGGGCGGCAATATCTGTCGCCGCTGCTGCCGGCGTTCCTGCGCGCCCATCCCGGCGTGCGCCTCAGCATCAGCCTGACCGACCATGTGCTCGATCTGGTCAGCAGCGGCTTCGACCTCGCCATCCGCATTGGCGCGCTGGCGGATTCCACGCTGGTGGCGCGCAAGCTGGCGGACAACCAGCGCCTGCTGTGCGCCTCGCCCGACTACCTCGCGCAGCATGGCTGGCCGCAGACGCCGCAGGACCTCGCCCATCATCAATGCCTGATCCTGGTGGGCAGCCAGGGGCGGTCCGATGTCTGGCGGCTGGGCGATGGGGCCGGCGGCGAGGTGGCCGTGCGCGTGCAGGGCCGGGTGGAGGCCAATACGGGGGAGTTGCTGGCCGATGCGGCGCTCGCCGGGTTTGGCATCGCCATGCATTCGGTCTGGCATGTCAGCGCGGACCTGCGGGCCGGCCGGCTGGTGCCGGTGCTGCCCGACTACCCTCTGGCGGACAGCGGCATCTACGCGGTGATGCCGCAGCGCCGGCTGGTGCCGCCGCGCGTGCGGGCCTTTGTGGATTTCCTCGCCGAACAGTGGGGCGAAGCCCCGCCCGGGGGAGCCGGCTGGGTCGATGGCACGCCCGCCGGGTGATGGTCACGAGACAAACTGCTTAAATTTTGAGCAGTCCGGTGGGGTAACGCACAGACGCGGCCCCGGGGGCGCGACGCCACAGGATATCCACAGAATCTGTGGATATCCTCAACGTGGCCCAGGCAACGCCCAAAGATGGTCGCCTACGGCTATGCTGTGCCACCATCCTCGGTCAACTGTCAGCTTCGTGCTTCCTATGCGCAAGATCCGGCTTGTTGCGGCAAGGGTTTTCCCGATTTTCCTCGTGCTCATGGCCGGCGCCGGCCTGTCCGGCTGCGTGGCGCAGTACCGCGTGCCCTCGGACGCGCCCTATGCCAGCGTGCGGCTGCTGACCAACACCGACGAGAACACCACCTTCAGCGTGGTGGACCCGGCCAGGTGTCCGACCCCGGCCCGGCCGCTGGTACTGGCGGGCATGGGCAAGCAACTCGCCGCGATGGGGCGCGACCGGGGGCTGGGCATGGCCGGGGGCTCCCCCGAGCCGCCTGCGCAGACGCGCGAGCGCAAGGTGGCAGTCGGCAAACGGGTGTTTGTCGCGGTGACGTCAATGGCGGCGCCGCCTGCCGACGCCGTGCGCTGCGCGGCCGGGGTGTCATTCATTCCGCAGTCGGGCGCGCAATATGAAATCCGCTATACGCGCGATGAAGCGGCGAGCCAATGCGCGGCGCGCGTGCTGCGCCTGCTGCCGCGGCCCGATGGCGGGGCCAATCTGGTGCAGGAAGCCAGCCAGCAGGGTTTCCGGGCGTTGCGAAAGGAGTTGGTTTGCGACGCGCCGGGCGTTGAGCCGGCGCGCGCAGGGCAATAAGCGCGAGTGCTTATCGGGTGAGACGGTGGGCCGGACTCAGCCTGATCGGACTCAGGCCTGTTCGAACTCAGGCCTGTTCGATCAGGAAGCGCTCGGGGCGCTTGCCCAGCCATGCCGGGGCACGGCCACGGCCAGACCAGGTCTTGCCGGTTTTCGGGTCCAGGTATTTCGGGGGCAGCGCCGCAGTCTTGCGTGCCGCGCCGGCACCGCTGCCAGCGGGACGACCACGACGGCGCTTCGGCGCAATATCGTCGACCGTGAGGTCGTAATCGGCCATCAATTGGCGAATCTGCGCTACCACGCCCGAGACTTCATTGGCGCGTACTTCGCTGAGTTTGGCTTCCAGTGCTTCTTTTTCAGCCAGCAGTTGCTTGTAAGTCGGCATTTTGGATCCCCGTTCAGATTGTTGTTCGCGGCATGTTACAGGACATTGCTTGCGATTTGTCGTTCAAGTCGTCCCAAAAATATTACAAAAGATAAACGGATTTTCCTAATAAAAAACGTTTGTTCCAGATGTGGGATCTGAATCGGACTACGCAAGTGTGCATTTTCGTATTTGACTGATTTCAATGCCGGCGCATTTCGGAGAATCCCTAGCAATGTCGAAATCGCGGAACGAGAATTGCCGCGCGTGACAGGCGCCGCGCAGGATTGGCGGCACTGATATTTTTGGCGACTTGGCAGAAAAAAACCCCCGGAGGGAAAGACTCCGGGGGTTGCGAATTCCACTGGTTACCCAGGGTGGTACCGCACACATCGTTGGCCGACGGGGGTCGGACATTTCTTAGATTGCCCAGCCTCCGGCATAGAAGGCGGCCAGCGCCACGGCAATGGCCACCGTGCCGATATTGAGCTTGCGCCATTCACCGGAGACGAGTCGGCCAATCACCAGCGTGCAGAAACCGAGCATGATGCCGGTGACGATATTGCAGGTCAGCACGATAAAGACCGCGCAAACCAGACCGGCCATGGCGTCGACCAGATCGTCCATATGCAGGCGGCTCACGCTCGACAGCATCAGCAGGCCCACGTACATCAGCGCGGGTGCCGTGGCGTACGACGGCACCAGCCCGGCCAGTGGCGAGAAGAACATCACGGCCAGGAACAGCACGCCGACGGTGACCGCCGCGAGCCCGGTGCGCGCGCCGGCGGCCACGCCCACGGTGGACTCGATATAGGCCGCCGCCGGGGCGCCGCCGAACATCGCCGAGAAGATCGAGCTGACCGAGTCGGCGGTCAGGGCCCGGCCGCCGTTATGGATGCGGCCGGTGGCGTCGAGCTGGTTGGCCTGCCCGGCCACGGCGCGGATGGTGCCGGTGGCGTCGAACACGGCGGTCATCACCAGCGCCAGCACGCTGGGCAGCACGGCGGCGGACAGCGCGCCCCGGATGTCCATGGCACCGATCAGCGAGGCATGGCCGGGGGCCGAGAGGCTCGGCAGGGCGAACACGCCGGTGTACTTCACGGCCGGGTCGAAGGCCAGGCCCAGCGCCGAGATGGCGATGATCACCAGCAGGATGCCGCCCGGCACGCGGCGGCGCTCCAGGCCGAAGATCGCCGCCAGCCCGAGCACCGACATCACCACCGGGAAGGCGGTGATGTGGCCCAGTTGCACGGGCAGGCCGGCGCCGGGGTTCTTGACCACCAGGCCGACCTCGTTCGAGGCAATCAGCAATAGGAAAAGTCCGATACCGATTCCCGCGCCATGGGCCACGCCGGCCGGCAGGTTGCGCAAGATCCAGGATCGCACGCCGGTGACCGAGATCGCCGTGAAGACCACGCCCATCAGGAACACGGCGCCGAGCGCCACCTCGGGCGAGAGCTTCTGCCCGAGTACCAGGCCGAAGGCCATGAAGGCGGTGAGCGAGATGGCGCAGCCAATGGCGATGGGCAGCCGGGCCCAGAGCCCCATCAGCAGCGAGCCGAACGCCGTGGTCAGGCACACGGCCACGAACACCGCGCTGGTGTCGAAGCCGGCCTTGCCGAGCATGCCCGGCACCACGAACACGGCATAGACCATCGCCATGAAAGTGGTGGTACCGGCCACCACCTCGCGGCGCTGCGTGCTGCCGCGCGCGCTGATCTGGAAGTACTCGTCGATTTTTCCCGCGCTGCCGGTGCGCGTGCCCTGCGCGTGCGCTGCGTCATCCACGTCCGTGACGGACGGATACGGCTGTTCGATCATGATGGTCTGCCTCCTTGCAGGGGCGCCGCGCCGGTCCGCGTACGGGTCCGGCGTCAGCTTGTCTCACGTGGTTCTGGGTGCGAGGGCGGAGGTCCCGGTGGCATCGGTGCGCGGGGTGCGGGCGTCTCTTTCCTCGGTGTCCGGCCCGGGGGGGCCGGTGGCCGGTCGGCTGCCTCTGGCGGGCAGGATCCGGCGAGGCTCAACGGTAGGGGAGGGCTGCGCCGCTTTCATCATCGGGGCGCGATGCGGAACATGCGGGGCGCCGAATATCCACGGGTTTGCGGTGCTTCCGGAGGCTCAGGGATTTCCCTCGGTGGGCGGCCGGACGGGGTTTCCGGCCATGCGACCGGCCCCGCAAGGTAGGTTCCGGTCACATGGCCGGGGCCTGCCGCGGGAAAGCTGGCCGGATCGCTAAAGGTCCCGGCGGCGGCGCCGATAGACCTTTGGCAACACCTGTCCATTTACCCATAAGTCACCCCGGCCACCCCAGCCAGCAGCGGAGCAAGCACGATGACCAGCGCGATGAGAGACATTGACGAGCGCACGAACCTGACCAACAACAATCAGTTCGAACTGCTGTTGTTCCGACTTGGCGACGCGGCGAACAGCGGGCAATCCGAACTGTTCGGCATCAACGTGTTCAAGGTCCGCGAAATCCTGGTGATGCCCTCCGTGACCACCGTGGTGGGCGCCGAGCCGTCCATCCTCGGCATGGCCGACATCCGTGGCCAGGTGATTCCCGTGATCGACCTGCCGCGCCTGCTGGAGTGCCAGCCGAAATCCGGCCTGAACATCATGCTGGTGACCGAGTACGCGCGCTCCACGCAGGGCTTTGCCGTGGAAGCCGTGGAAGAAATCGTGCGCCTGGACTGGAGCCAGGTGATCTCGGCCGAGACCAGCGTCAAGGGCGGGCTGGTGACCAGCATCGCCAAGCTCGATGCCGGCGGCGAGAACCCGCGCCTGGTGCAGGTGCTCGATGTGGAGCAGATCCTGCGCGATGTGCTGCCCACCCGCCAGCCGGACGTGGACCCGGCCACCGTGGGCCCGGCGCTGAACCTGCGCCCCGGCACCAAGGTGCTGGCCGCCGATGACTCGGCGCTGGCGCGCGGCCTGATCGAGAACGGCCTGAAGGCGATGGGCGTGCAGGTGGTGATGACCAAGACGGGCCAGGAGGCGTGGGAGATGCTGGGCAGCATCGCCGACCTCGCCGCCACCCAGGGCAAGACCATCCGCGACGAGATCGCGCTGGTGCTGACCGACCTGGAAATGCCCGAGATGGACGGCTTCACGCTCACGCGCAAGATCAAGGGCGACGCGCGGCTCAAGTCCCTGCCCGTGGTCATCCACTCCTCGCTCTCCGGCGAGGCCAGCGAGGAGCACGTGCGCAAGGTTGGCGCCGATGCCTATGTGTCGAAATTCCTGGCGAAGGATCTTGCGGACACCATCCGTGGCGTGATGGCGCGCCATCCGTAAACGCATCTTTTCCCCTCGCCCGCAGACGGGAGAGGGGAGCACAGCATCCCTGTCCGAAACCAGTTGCATAAAAATCGGGCAGTCCAGCTCTTTCCAATGCTGGCGCGGGTTTGCGGGTCGCGGGGTGGGAGATTATCCACTGGAACTGTGGATAGCTCCCGTTCGCATTTGGCCCCCCGCCGACCCCGCTTCCCTGGGCTTCCCGATGTTTACTTCGGCTGCGCCACCGTACGCAGGTACGGCTTCAGCGTCTTGAAGCCCTGTGGATATTTCTTCTTCGCATCGTCGTCCGAGACCGAGGTCGGGATGATCACGTCCTCGCCCGGTTTCCAGTTGACGGGCGTGGCCACGGTGTGCTTTGCGTTGAGCTGGAGCGAGTCCAGCAGGCGCAGCACCTCGTCGAAGTTGCGGCCCGCGCTCATCGGATAGACCAGCATGGCCTTGACCTTCTTGTCCGGGCCGATCATGAACACCGAGCGGATCGTGGCGTTGTCCACGGCGGTGCGCTTGCCGCCGCTGGCCTCGGGGTGAATCATGTCGTACAGCTTGGCCACGTGCAGGTCCGCGTCGCCGATCATCGGATAGTTGACCGCGCTGCCCTGGGTCTCCTCGATGTCCTTGGCCCAGCGCTGGTGGTCGTCCACGGGGTCGATGGACAGGCCGATGATCTTGGTATTGCGCTTGTCGAACTCCGGCTTGAGCTTGGCCATGTAGCCCAGCTCGGTCGTGCAGACCGGGGTGAAGTCCTTCGGATGCGAGAACAGGATCGCCCAGCTGTCACCCATCCATTCGTGAAAGCGAATCTTGCCTTCGGTGGTATCGGCGGTGAAGTCGGGCGCTTCCTCGCCTAGTCGAATTGCCATGTCGCACTCCTTGTCTCTGTCAGGGCCAGGTGGATGATTGGGCTGCCGGCGTCGCCGGGGAACTCCAGTATAGGAATTGCGCAGTGAAAAAACTCCCCCGCTGCGTGTCGTTCGCGCGTCACATTCAGGGTGGGCGGAGGAACGGCTGGGGCTACGCCGGCCGTTCCAGGTCCGCGATCACCGCGCGCAGGAAGCGCGCCGCCTCGCCGCCCGTGACCACGCGGTGGTCGAAGGTCAGGGACAGCGGCATCACGCGATGCACGGCGGGCTGGCCGCCGGCCGCCACCACTTCGTCACGTATACGCCCGGCGCCGAGGATGGCAACCGTGGGCGGCACGATGATGGGCGCCGCGTAGCGCCCCGCGATCATGCCGAAGTTGGATAGCGTGATGGTGTTGCCGCGCATCTCCTCCGGGGCGATGGTGCGCGCGACGATGTCCGCGCGCATGCGGTCCAGCCCGGCGCGCAGGTCGGCGGCGTCGCGCTTGCCAACGTTGCGCAGCACCGGCACGAACAGGCCCTCGGGCAGGTCCGCGGCGATGCCCACGTCGATCCGCTCCAGCACATGGCGCCGGCCGCTCTGGCCCTCGTACCACGCGTTGAGCCCCGGCTCGGCATGCACGCCGGCCACCAGCGCCCGCACGAGGCGGATCGTGATGTCGTTGCCCGGCCCCGCATCCTGCTGCCAGGCGTGCAGGTCGGCATCGTCCATGACCGTGGCCGCCGCCACCTCGCTCTGCGCCCGGGCCATGTTCTGGGCCATCGCCCGGCGCACGCCGCGCACCACTTCGGCCGGGCCGAGATCGGCCAGCGTGGTGGCCACGCGCTGCACGTCCGTGGCCGTGATCAGGCCGTCATGGCCGGAGGGCGTGACCATGGCGAGGTCTACCGACAGCTTGCGCGCCAGCGCCCGCACCGCCGGCGTGGCCTTGATGCCGTGCGCGCCACCCGGCCCGAGCGGCGCCACCGGGGCTGCCGCCTCCGCCAGCACCTGCGTGCCGACCTTGACCGCGCCCACCACGGTGCCGGCATCGTCCTGGGCGCTGCCGGCGCCCTCGAAGCCCACCAGCGGTGCGCCAAGATGGACGATATCGCCCGGCTGCGCGAACAGCCTGGCCACCTGGCCGCTGAATGGCGATGGAATCTCGACGATGGCCTTGGCGGTCTCCACGGACAGCAGTGGCTCGTCCGCCGCCACGCTGTCCCCGGGCTTGACGTGCCACGCCACGATCTCCGCTTCCTGCAATCCCTCGCCCAGATCGGGCAGCTTGAAGGTCCGCATGAACGTCTCCTAGGCCGCCAGCGCGCGCCGCGCGGCATCGACAATCCGCGCCACGGAGGGCAGGTAGCTGTGCTCCAGCCGGGCCAGCGGCACCACGGTGTCGTAGCCGGTCACGCGCTGCACCGGCGCGCTGAGCGAATAGAGACCGGCATCGGCCAGATTGGCCGCAATCTCCGCGCCGAGCCCCGCCGTGCGCGGCGCCTCGTGCACGATCACGCAGCGGCCGCTCCGCGCCACGGATTCGAGGATGGTGTCCATGTCGAGCGGCTTCAGCGTCGCCACGTCGATCACGGCGGCACTGATGCCTTCGTCGGCCAGTTGGTCGGCGGCGGCCAGCGTCTCCTGCAGCATCGCGCCCCAGCTCACCAGCGTAAGGTCGGCGCCGTCGCGCAGCGTGAAGCAGGCGTCGAGCGGCAGCGCCTCGCCATCGTCGGGCACTTCCTGCCGGAACAGCCGGTAGAGCCGCGTCGGCTCCAAAAAGATCACCGGGTCCGGGTCGCGGATGGCCGCCAGCAACAGCCCGTAGGCGCGCGCGGGTGAAGACGGCATGACCACGCGGATGCCGGGCATGTGCGCGAACATCGCCTCCGGGCTCTCGGAGTGATGCTCGGGCGCGTGGATGCCGGCCCCGCTGGGCGCGCGCACCACCATCGGACAGCCCAGCCGGCCGCGCGTGCGGTGGCGCATGTGGCCGGCGTGGTTGAGGATGTTGTCGATGGCCGGGTAGATGAAGCCCGCGAACTGGATCTCGGCCACCGGCTTGAGCCCCATCGCCGCCATGCCGATGGCCGCGCCGACGATGCCGCCTTCGGCCAGCGGGGTGTCGATCACGCGCGCCTCGCCAAAGCGGGCTTGCAGGCCCACCGTGGCACGGAACACGCCGCCGTTGACGCCGATGTCCTCGCCTAGCAGCACCACGTCCGGGTCGTGCGCCAGCGCGTGGGCCAGCGCCAGGTTCACCGCTTCCACCAGATGCAGTTCAGCCATGGTGGGCTCCTGGCTGGTTGGCTTGCCCCACCTCGTATTGGCGCGCCATGTCGCGCTGGGCTTCCAGCGCGGCGGGCAGGGTGGCGTAGAGGCAGTCGAACATCGCGCCGGTGTCTGGCGGCGGCAGGGCCAGGTAGGCGTCCACGGCGGCGGCCACGGCCTGCTGGCATTCGCGGATCAGCGCCTCCTCCCGGCCCGCGTCCCAGGCGCCCTGCGCGGCGAGATAGTCGCGCAGCCGCGCGATGGGCTCCTGCGCCCAGGCGGCCTTGACCGCCGCGTCGTCGCGGTAGCGCGAGGCATCGTCGGCCGTGGTGTGATCGCCCAGCCGGTAGGTCACTGCCTCGATCAGCGTGGGGCCGCCGCCGGCCCGGGCGCGCGCGATCGCCTCGCCCACGCGGTGCCGCACTGCGATCACGTCGTTGCCATCGACCTGCTCGCCGGGAATGCCGGCGGCAATGGCCTTCTGGGCAAGCGTCTGCGCGGCGGTCTGCTTGCTGCGCGGCATCGAGATTGCCCACTGGTTGTTGTTGACGACGATGACCAGCGGCACGTGCCAGGCGCCGGCCATGTTCATGCCTTCGTAGAAATCGCCCTTGGAGGTGCCGCCGTCCCCGACGATGGTCACCGCCACGCGGGGCTGCCCACGCAGCTGGAACGCATAGGCCACGCCGGCGCCGTGGCCCACCTGGGTGCCGATCGGCACGCAGTTGCCAAAGTCATGCGGCGCCGCCGCAAAGCCGCTGCCGCGCTCGTCGCCGCCCCAGTACAGCAGGCTCTCGGTCATGGTGACGCCCCGCACAAACTGCGCGGCGTGGTCGCGGTAGGACGGCACCAGCACGTCGTCCGGCAGCATGGCGGAGGCCACCCCGACCCCAATGGCCTCCTGCCCAAGCGCGGACGCAAAGGTGCCGATCTGCCCCGTGCGCTGCATGGCGATGGCCTTGAGATCGAACTGGCGGGTCAGCACCATGGCGCGATACAGCGGCAGCAGCGCGGCCGGGTCGCGGGCGAAGGGGGGAAGGTCTGGGCTGGCGGTGCCCTGGGCGGAAAGGTAGCGGGTGAAGCCGATCTCGAAGCGCGCAACAGTGTCCATGTGGATGTCCCCGTGTTGGAACCCTGTCAGGTTCGCGGTGCCCTGTGCGGCGCAGCATCTTGTGGACGCTGCTGCCTTCGAGTGTAGGGCACGGATGCGGGGAGCGGGCGTGCGCTGCCGCACGGGGCGGCCGGGGGGAGAAAACCGGGGGCCTTACACTGGCTTCCAGACCGGCGAGGCCGCTACGGTCACTTTCCTCGGCAGGATGGACTGCGCGGCGAAGGCGTCGGCAATGCGCTGCTGTTCCTCGAGCGAGGCGGCGTCCACGGCCTGCACCTGGTAGGTACGGCGCAGGTTGGCGGCCTCCACGGTGGCCGGGTCGAGCCCGATCAGCGGCGCATGCCACGCCGCCGCCGGACCCGGGTTGCGCTTGATCCAGTCGCCTGCGCGGCGCAGCGCGTCATACACCACGGCCAGCACGTCCGGCCGGCGCTTGGCGTACGGCGTGGCGGCCAGATAGAAGCGCCGGTAGCTGGCCAGCTTCGTCCCATCACGCAGGATGCGCGCATTGGCCTGGCGCTGCACCGCTGCGAGGAACGGGTCCCAGATCACCCAGGCCGCCACGCTGCCGCGCTCGAAGGCCGCGCGGGCATCGGCGGGTGTCAGGTAGGCCGGCTCGATATCGCGCACGGACAGCCCCGCTTCGGCGAGCGCCTCCACCAGCAGGTAGTGCGCCCCCGCGCCCTTGGCAAACGCCACGCGCTGGCCCTTGAGCTGGGCGACGGTGCGGATCGGCGAGTCCTGCCGCACCACGATGGCCTGCGCCGTGGGCGAGGGCGTCTCGATGGCGTAGTAGGTCAGCTGCGCGCCGGCGGCCAGCGCGAAGGGCGGCACCGCGTCCGCCACATCGGCAGTGAGGTCGAGGTTGTTGACGTTGAGCGATTCCAGCAGCGGCAGCCCCGAGGTGAACTCGTGCCACTGCACGCTCACCTTCAGCGGGGCGAGGGCTTTCTCCAGTGTCTCGCGCGACTTGAGCCAGATCATCAGCGTGGAGGACTTCTGGTAGCCGATGCGCAGCGTTTCGGGGCCCTCGGCGACATTGGCCGCGTGCGACAGGGGCGACAGCAGCGGGAGCGCGGCGCTCCCCAGGCCGGCCAGGACCAGGCGGCGGCGGGTGGGGCCGCGGGTGGCGTCAGATTCGTGCGACATGGCGGATTTCCTTCGTTCGGGTGGGTGTCTAGCCCGCCAGCCTAGCCGCCAACGCCCGCGCGGCGAACGAAGTTTCCCGCCTTTGCTTATGCGGATCGGCGCCATATGCGGCGACCGCATAACCGCGCGCGATTTGATTCGTTGTTCCGATATCGCCCGCTCTTTACAGTGCATCGCTTGTACACGGTTCCCCCGGTCCCCCCAGACGCCCAGAAGCGCATTGCCATGACGACTGCCACCCTCCAGGATTTCGAGATCCGCCCGTTCGACGCCGCGCTTGGTGCGGAAGTGATCGGGCTCGATCTGAACCAGCCGCTGTCCGCGGCGGACTTCCAGCGCCTCCATCGCGCCCATCTGGACCACCACGTGGTGGTCTTCCGCGACCAGCGCATCACGCCCGCGCAGCAAATCGACTTCAGCCGCCGCTTTGGCCCGCTGCAGATCCACGTGCTGCACCAGTTCCAGCTGCCCGGCCATCCCGAGATCCTGATCGTCTCGAACGTGGTGGAAGACGGCAAGCCGATCGGGCTGGGCGATGCCGGCCACTTCTGGCACTCCGACCTCTCTTATAAGGAGAAGCCCAGCCTCGGCTCGCTGCTGCACGCGCGGGAGCTGCCCGAGGAGGGCGGCGACACGCTGTTCGCCAATATGCACACCGCCTGGGACGCGCTGCCCGCCGACCTGCAACGCCAGGTGGAGGGCCTGCAGGCCGAGCACACCTACCTGGCGCGCTACGCCGAGCTGCAGGCGCGCAGCCCTTGGCGACCCAACCTGTCGCCCGAGCAGATCGCCCAGGTGAAGCCGGTGCTCCAGCCCGTGGTGCGCACGCATCCGGAGACGGGCCGCAAGGCGCTGTTCGTCAGCGAGCACTTCACCACGCGCATCGCCGGCCTGCCGGAGGACGAAAGCCGCGCGCTGCTGGACGAGCTGTTCGCCCATAGCGTGAAGCCCGCGCACGTCTACCGCCACCCGTGGCAGCCGAACGACCTCGTGTTCTGGGACAACCGCTCGCTGCTGCATCTGGCCGCCGGTACGCCCGACCACCTGCGCCGCGTGATGTACCGCACCACCATCGAAGGCGATACGCCGTTCTGAGCACGAAACCGAGCCAACCACATCCATCCGGAGCCCCTACATGTCCCTGTCATTCCTTTCGACCACCCTGAAACGCCGCGCCGCCGCCGCCATGCTGACCGTGCTGATTGGGCAGTGCGCCAGCCTCGCCCTGACCGGCGTGGCGCACGCCGAGGGCCGCCTGCGCATTGCCGAGCAGTTCGGCGTGGTCTACCTGCTGCTGAACGTGGCGCGTGACCAGCAACTGATCGAGAAGCACGGCAAGCAGCAGGGCGTGGACGTCAAGGTGGAATGGACCCAGCTCTCGGGCGGCGCCGCTGTCAACGACGCGCTGCTCTCGGGCGCCATCGACATCGCCGGCGCCGGCGTGGGCCCGCTGCTGACGCTGTGGGACCGCACGCATGGCCGGCAGAACGTGCGCGGCGTGGCCTCGCTCGGCAACTTCCCGTACTACCTCGTCAGCAACAATCCCAAGGTGAAGTCGATTGCCGATTTCTCCGACAAGGACCGCATCGCGCTACCGGCTGTCACGGTGTCAGTGCAGTCGCGCGTGCTGCAACTGGCGGCCGCCAGGCAGTGGGGCGACAAGGAGTTCAACCGGCTCGACAAATGGACCGTGGCCGTGCCCCACCCGGACGCGGCGGCGGCCATCATCGCCGGCGGCACCGAGATCACCGGCCACTTCGGCAACCCGCCGTTCCAGGAGCAGGAGCTGGCCGGCAACCCCAACGCGCGCATCGTGCTCAGCTCGTACGACGTGCTGGGCGGGCCGAGTTCCGCCACCGTGCTCTACGCCACCGAGAAGTTCCGCAACGAGAACCCCAAGACCTACCGCGCCTTTGTCGATGCGCTGGCCGAGGCTGCGCAGTTCGCCACCGCCAACCCGGAGGCCGCCGCCGACCTCTATATCCGCGTGAACAAGGCCAGGATCGACCGCGCGCTGCTGGTCAGGATCCTGCGCAACCCGCAGGTGCAGTTCAAGATCACGCCGCAGAACACCTTCGCGCTGGCCGAGTTCATGCACCGCGTGGGGGCGATCAAGAACCAGCCGAAGTCCTGGCAGGACTACTTCTTCCAGGACCCGGCCACGGCCCAGGGGAGCTGAAATGTCTGAACCGCTGCACGCTGGCGCGCATCTGCGCGTGATTCCGGGCCGGCCCTCGCTGTCCTCGCCGCTGTTGCAGGTGGACGGCGTCTCGCTCGAATACCGCACCGACGCGCGCGTGGTGCGCGCCACGCACCGCGTGAGCTTCAACGTGCACGGCGGCGACCGCTTCGTGCTGCTGGGCCCGTCCGGCTGCGGCAAGTCCACGCTGCTCAAGGCCGTGGCCGGCTTCGTGCCGCCGGCCGAGGGCGAGATCCGCCTGGAAGGGCGGCGCGTGGCGGCGCCGGGGCCGGACCGCATCGTCGTGTTCCAGGAATTCGACCAGCTGCCGCCGTGGCAGACGGTGAAGCAGAACGTGATGTTCCCGCTGCGGCGCTCGCGCGGCATGGGCGCCGCCGAGGCTGCCGAGGTGGCGCTGCACTTCCTGAACAAGGTGGGGCTGGCGCAGTTTGCCGATGCCTATCCGCACACGCTCTCCGGCGGCATGAAACAGCGCGTGGCGATTGCCCGCGCGCTGGCGATGCGGCCCAAGGTGCTGCTGATGGACGAGCCCTTCGCCGCGCTGGACGCGCTGACCCGGCGCCGCATGCAGGAGGAACTGCTCGAACTGTGGCACGACGCCGCCTTCACGCTGCTGTTCGTGACCCATTCGATCGAGGAAGCGCTGGTGGTCGGCAACCGCATCCTGCTGCTGTCCCCGCACCCGGGGCGCGTACGTGCTGAACTCAACAGCCACCAGTTCAGCCTGGCCAGCCAGGGCAGCGCCGATTTCCAGGCCGCCGCGCAGCGCATCCACCAGATGCTGTTCGATCAGCCAGCGGAGACCGCCAGCGCGCGGGGCAGGGCGCACGCGTAGGGTCCCAGCGAACCAGGCCCAGCGAACTTTTTCGACCGATCATGACCACCCTCGACACCCCCATCCGCCCTGAATACGAACTGGCGCTCGAGCCGTTCACCGCCGTGCCGCTGTCGCGGCCGCTGCCCTTTCATCGCCGCCTCTGGCAGCAGGGCTGGGTGCGCAAGGCGGTGATCCTGCTGGCGCTGGCGGTGCTCTGGGAAATCCTCGCCCGCATCCAGGACAACGACCTGCTGCTGCCTACCTTCCTGGCCACGGCACGGGCGTTTGCCGAAGGCATCGCCAATGGCGAGTTGCCGGGCAAGGCGGCGGTGTCGCTGTCGGTGCTGGTGCAGGGCTACGCGGCGGGCATTGCGCTGGCCTTCATGCTGACCACGCTGGCCGTTTCCACCCGGCTCGGGCGGGACCTGCTGGACACGCTGACCGCCATGTTCAACCCGCTGCCGGCCATCGCGCTGCTGCCGCTGGCGCTGCTCTGGTTCGGCCTGGGCAGCAAGAGCCTGATCTTCGTGCTGATCCACTCGGTGCTGTGGCCGCTGGCGCTGAACACCTACGCGGGCTTTCGCGGCGTGCCCGAGACGCTGCGCATGGCCGGGCGTAACTACGGGCTGCGCGGCCTGCGCTACGTGGTGCTGATCCTGCTGCCGGCGGCGCTGCCGGCCGTGCTGTCCGGGCTCAAGATCGGCTGGGCCTTTGCCTGGCGCACGCTGATTGCGGCGGAACTGGTGTTCGGCGCGTCGTCGGGCAAGGGCGGGCTGGGCTGGTACATCTTCCAGAACCGCAACGAGCTGTACACGGACCGCGTGTTCGCGGGCCTCGCCACGGTGATCCTGATCGGGCTGGCGGTGGAGGGGCTGGTCTTCACCACGCTGGAACGCGTGACGGTGCGGCGCTGGGGCATGCAGCACTGAGGAAGGGGCGGGTTGCCCGGTGGGCAGGGGCGGAGTAAGGTACGTGGTCTCGTCCGGAGCCCCCATGACCGCCATCCACAATGCCGCCGCCCAGGGCTTTTCCGCCCAGGCCGATACCTACGCCCGTGGGCGTCCCGAATATCCCGCCGAACTGACGCACTGGCTGCGCGACACCCTGGGGCTCGCCCCGGGCAGGTCGGTGGTCGACCTCGGCGCCGGCACCGGCAAGTTCACCCGCCTGTTGGCCGCCACCGGCGCCAGCGTGGTGGCCGTGGAGCCGGTGGCCGAGATGCGCGCCCAGCTGGCCGCCAAGCTGCCAGACGCCACCGTGCTGGCCGGCACCGCCGAAGCCATCCCGCTGCCCGACGCCAGCGTGGACGCTGTGGTCTGCGCGCAGGCTTTCCACTGGTTCGCCAACCCCGCCGCCATGGCCGAGATCCGCCGCGTGCTGCGTCCCGGCGGCAAGCTCGGGCTGGTGTGGAACGTGCGCGATGAATCGGTCGACTGGGTGGCCCGGCTCACGGCCATCATGACCCCGTTCGAAGCCGATGCACCGCGCTACTACCGGGGCGACTGGAAGCGGGTCTTTCCCGCCGAGGGCTTCGGGCCGCTGCGCCTGACGGAATTCCCCTACACCCACACCGGCGCGCCCGAGCAGGTCATCGTGGACCGCGTGATGTCGGTCAGCTTCATCGCCTCGCTGCCCCCGGCGCAGCAGGGCGCGGTGCGCGCCCAGCTGCACGAGGTCATCGCCACCGCCCCGGCGCTGCGTGGCCAGGCGGTGGTGGCGTTCCCCTACACCACGGCCGCCTATTGCTGCGAACGGGGCTGAGAGGCCCGGCTCGGTCGGATTGACAAGCCACGGGCCGTTCTATACGGTGGACGCCCATTCCAACCGGCCGCCCGCCGTCCCGCCATGCCACGTAAAGCCGCCCAACTCTCCGAAGCCGACAAGCATGGTGCCGCAGGCGGCGCCGTGGCCGTGGACCGGGCGCTGTTCGTGCTCTCGGTGTTCCGGGAAGGGGACACCGCGCTGGGCCTGGCCGAACTGGCGCACCGCAGCGGTCTATATAAGAGCACGCTGCTGCGGCTGCTGGCCTCGCTGGAGCATGCCCGGCTGGTGCAGCGGCAGGCCGATGGCCGCTATGGGCTCGGCCCGGAAGTCGCCCGGCTCAACGCGGTCTACGCGGCGTCTTTCTCGCTGGAGCAGGTGGTGATGCCCGCGCTGCGCGAGCTGGTGCGCGACACGCGGGAGTCCGCCGCCTTCCACGTGGAGCAGGGCGAGCACCGCCTGTGCCTCTATCGCGTGGATTCCCCCCAGCCCGTGCGCGACCACATCCGCGCCGGCGATCTCCTGCCGCGCAACCGTGGCGCCGGTGGCCGCGTGCTGCGGGCGTTCTCGGGCGCACGGGGCGAGATCTACCAGCGCATCCGCGAGGAAGGGGTGATTGCGATGGTGGGCGACCGCAGCCCGGACATCGCCGGGGTCTCCGCGCCGGTGTTTGGCCCGGCCGGCGAACTGAAGGGCGCGCTGACGCTGACCTGCCCGACCCCGCGCTTCTCCGAAGCCTTCCGCGACCAGGTGCTCGCCGCTGCGCGCCAGCTTACGGCGGCGCTCGGCGGCACCTTCCCGGAAGTCCAGCCGGCGCCTGCCACCCCGGTGGTTCCCGCAGGGCAGAACGACCTATCTGACGAAGACTGATCCGCACGGATTTCCGTAGTAATTTCAAAACGTTGCGTGCGCGCTAACCCGGCTTAACGGGGGTGCCGCCGCAAGCCATGCACGGGCTATGATGCGCCTCTCCGGTCGCAATTCCCGTTATCAGCGGGCATCCTGCGGCCAGGATCAGGGTAAACCGCAATAACGGCAGCCGCCCCCGGTAGCTTTAGAGGATGTTGAATCCGTGCACCTGGCCCAGCAGACCATTCTGGTCGTCATGATGGTGGTGTTCTCCAGCACGCTGGTGATGGCGGCGGGGCTGGTGCTTGCGCTGCGCGCCAACGAGGCCGGGCGGCTCTGGGCGAGCGGCCATGTCATCGCCTCCGGCGCCGGGCTGGTCGTGGCGGCCAGCGTGGGCGCCGGGTCGCTCCATCTCGGCGCGCTTGGCGCGGGGGCCTATATTGTCGGCCGGCTGGCCATCTATCGCGGCGTGCGGGTCTATTACGGCCTGCCCGATCGCGCCAACCTGCTGCGCGCCACCGGCGCCGTGGTGATGGTCCTGATGGTGCTGATGAGCGGGCTGGCGGACGGCCCGATGCTGATCCACGCCATCGGCTACGGCGTGCTGGCCATGACCTCGTTCACCACCCTCATCACCCTGCTGCGCAGCGCGCGCGGCCGTACCAGCATCGGCGGGCCGCTGGTGCTGGCCTCCCATCTGGTGCTGCTGGGCTCCCAGGTGGCGGCGCTGGGGCAGGCGGGCTCGTTCCATAGCCAGGCGATGGTGCCGTTCTTCGCCCAGACCGCCTCGTCGGTCTGGCCGCTCGCGCCGCTGGTGGCGGTGCTGCTGGGCCTGTTCGGCTTCAGCCTGATGGCGATGGAGCAGATCATCGCCCGCAACGAGAGCGGGGCGCGGGTCGATGCACTGACCGGCCTGCTGAACCGTGGCGCGCTGGACATGACCGCCATGGGACTGGTGGCGCGCTGGCAGCGCGAGCGCGAGGCGCTGTCCTGCCTCGTCATCGACGTGGACCACTTCAAGCAGGTCAACGACACCCACGGCCACCACGCCGGCGACAACGTGCTGCGCGAGATTGCCGCCGCGCTGGACAACTCGCGCCGCGCCTCGGACATCGCCGCACGCTACGGTGGCGAGGAGTTCTGCATCCTCTGCCCGCACACGGACGAACACCAGGCCACGGCGCTGGCCAACCGCATCCTGCGCAAGGTGCGCGCGATCGAGTTGCCGGGGCGGGGCGGGCACGCCAGCGTCAGCATCGGCGTGGCGCAGCTGCATGGCGGCGCCACGAGCCGCGAGTCGCTGTGGCGCAACCTGTTTTCCGAAGCCGACCGCGCGCTCTACATGGCCAAGCAGCGGGGCCGCGACCAGTTCGTGCTGGGGTCGAGCATGGTGATCGACGAGAAACCGGAAGCGCGGGACGACGCGCAGGACGAAGCGCAGGACGGCGCGCCAGCCCCGATGGACTGCGCCACCGCCGCCTAGGCCGGCCTACCCCAGCGCCCCCCCGAAGCGATACCGCTTGCCCGGGTGCCACAGCACCACCAGCGAAGCCACCGCGTCACGCGAGAACGTGCGCCGGCGCAGCACCAGCGCCGGTTCTGCCTCGCCAATGGCCAGCATCTCCGCCACCTCGGCCGTGGGTAGCTGCGCCTCGATCTGGTACTCGGCGCGCTGTAGCGGCGCCACCCGCATCAGGTGCTCGTTGGGCGTGACCGCGCCAAAGTCGATTTCCATATAGCCGGGCGCCAGCGCCGGATTGACCCAGCGGTCTTCCACCTGGATCGGCGCGTCGTTCTCGTAGTGCAGGATCACCGAATGGAACAGCATGCTGCGCTCGGCCACGCCGAACTGCGTGGCCAGCATCCGCGTGGCGCGCTGGCGCTCCAGCCGGAACAGCGCACTGCGGTGGCGGTGGCCGCGCGCGCGGATCTCCTCGGCAATGCTGCGGATCTCTACCACGGTGGCCTGGTAGCGCTGCGGCGCCACGAAGGTGCCGGCGCCCTTGCGCCGCACCAGCACCTGCTCCGCCTCCAGCTCGTTGAGCGCGCGGTTCACGGTCATGCGCGAGACGCCGAACTGGGCGGCGAGCCGCAGTTCGGGCGGGATGGCGTCCCCCTCGCCCCAGGTGCCGGCCTCGATTTCCCCCTGCACATAGTCCTTGATGCGCTGGAAGGCGGGCGTCGGCGTGGCCGACGAGGGGGTCGATGACATGCAGGCTCCTGGCTCTCTGTAATGGTGCGCGCGGTCCGCTTCGGTGAAATGCGGCGCCGGCCACCCCTGGCGATGCCCGCGCATTGTGCCGCATCGCACCAACGGTGTGCCACAGCGGGGCGCAACGCGGGGATTGCGCCGCTTATGCGGAAACCGCTTTTCGATCTGCAAAAAGTTGTCTATACAGTATCAGACAGGATCGATAAGATCAGTCTATACAAGCTGCTGCCGAAGACAAGCCGGAAGCGCTGTCACGGCGACGGTATCGAGATCGCAAAGCACGGGGAGCCCGCAGTGAATCGTCATCTTTTCAGGCTGGCAGCGGCATGGCTGCTGCCGGTAGCGCTGTCATGGGCCACGGCCGCCAGCGCACAGCCAGACACCCATTCGACCTATCCCGCCAAGCCGGTGCGGATCATCGTGCCATTCGCCGCCGGCGGCGTGGCGGACGCGCTGCCGCGCCTCATCGGCCAGAAGCTGGGCGAGCAATGGGGCAAATCCATCGTGGTGGACAACAAGCCCGGCGCTGCCGGCAATATCGGCATGGAGGCCGTGGCCCGCGCCGCGCCGGACGGCTACACGCTGGGGCTGGCCCCAGCCGGCAACCTGACCGTGAATCCCATCCTGTTCCCGAAACTCGGCTATGAGACGCGCGACTTCGTGCCGGTGACCATGCTCGCGGCGTCGCCAAACGTGCTGGTGGTGAATCCGGCCGTCCAGGCCCGCTCGCTGAAGGAGCTGGTCAGCTACGCCAGGGCCCATCCGGGCGAACTCAATTTCTCCTCGCCGGGCAACGGCAGCGGCGCGCATCTGGCGGGCGAGCTGCTGAACCTGGAGGCCGGCATCAAGACGGTTCACGTGCCCTACAACGGCATGGCGCCCGCGCTCAACGACGTGCTGGGCGGGCAGGTGCAGATGATGTTCGGGGGCATTTCCACGGTGTTGCAGCACATCCGCACCGGCAAGCTGGTGCCGCTGGCCGTGGCCAGCCCGCGCCGCCTGCCACAGCTGCCGAACGTGCCAACCGTGGCGGAATCGGGCTATCCGGGCTTCGACGTGACCTCCTGGTACGGGCTGGTGGCACCGAAGGGCACGCCGGACGCCATCGTCCAGAAATGGCAGGCCGGCGTGGCCACCGTGCTGCGCCAGCCCGACGTGCGCGAAAAACTCGACGCGCTGGGCCTGGAGCCGGTGGGCAACAGCGCGCAGGCGTTCGGCGGCACCATCGCCGCCGAGACGCTCAAGTGGCGCGCCATCGTGCACCGCGCCAACATTCCCCCGATGCAGTAAGGAGACCACCGTGAAAGAGCTGTACCTGACCTACCTGAACGGGCCGGACGTGGCCGCACTGGCGCTGACCGATGCCGAGATCCTGGCGGCGGTGGAAGGCGCGCTGGCCGCGCAGGGCCGCCGCGAGACCGTGATCGAGCCGCGCGTGCACCTGGTGCCGGAGTCGTCGGACAAGGGCCATTTCAACGTGCTGCGCGGCTTTATCAAGCCGCTGCACGTGGCCGGGGTGAAGGTGGTTTCGGACTATGTCGATAACTACAAGCAGGGCCTGCCCTCGGAAATGGCGCTGCTGAACCTGTTCGACCCGGACAACGGCGTGCCGCTGGCCGTGATCGACGCCACGGCCATCACCGACATGCGCACCGGCGCCGTGACGGCGCTCGGCGCCCGGCATCTGGCGCGCAAGGGCAGCAAGATCCTCGGCCACGTGGGCGCGCGCGGGACTTCGTACTGGAACGTGCGGTTGCTCGATTCGATCTTCGATTTCGACGAAATCCGCGTGCATTCGCGCCGGCCCGAGAGCCGCGACGCCTTTGCCACGCGGCTGACGCGCGACCTCGGCAAGCCGGTGATCGTGACCGACGACTGGGAGTCCTGCGTGCGCGGGGCGGACATCATCGTGGAAGCCTCCCGCCTGCCGGCGCCCACGCCGATGCTGCTGACAGAATGGATCAAGCCCGGCGCGCTGGTGATTCCGTACGGCACGATGAGCGCGGTGGAACTGTCCCTGACCGACATCATGAGCAAGATGGTGGTGGACGACTGGGGCCAGTGCCGCAAGGGGCTGCCGTTCGGCGCGCTGCGCCAGCACGTGGACAGCGGGCGGCTGAACGAGGAAAACCTCCACGCCGAGCTGGGCCAGATCGTGGCCGGGCTGAAGCCGGGCCGCGAGCGTGACGACGAGACCATCCTGTTCTGGCACCGCGGGCTGTCCACCACGGACATCGCCCTCGGCCACGCCATGCTGACCAAGGCGCGGGCGCTGGGGCTCGGCCAGACGCTGCGGTTTGCCTGAGATGGCGCACGGCGTTGCCTCGACGCGCATGTACAACGCCACGCCGGCAGTGGCCGAGGCATGGCAGCGGCTGTTCGCGCAGGTCTTTGCGGATCTCGACTGGCCGGTGCGCGTGATTCCGCACGCCTGGCCGGCCTCCCTGAAGGCGCTGTGGCAGCGGCGCGACCTCGTGTGCGGCTTCATGTGCGGGCTGCCGTTCGCCGAGCACGTGGCGCCCGTGGTGCCGCTGGCGGCGCCGGTGCCGGCGGTGGCGGCCTACGCCGGGCTGCCGCGCTATCGGAGCGAACTGCTGGTGCGGCGCGAATGCGGCTGGCGCAGCCTGCCCGATACCTTCGGGCAGCGCTTTGGCTGGATGGTGCCGCATTCGCAGTCGGGCTATCAGGCGGCGCGGCTGCTGCTGGCCCAGCATGCGGGGGAGGCGGGCCGGGCGCTGTACGCGGCCTCGGTCGGCCCGCTGGACACGCCGCCGCGTGTGCTGGAGGCGCTGCAGGGTCGGCAGATCGACGTGACCGCCCTCGACAGCTATTTCCTCGAACTCGTACGAAAGCATGAGCCGGCGTGGCTGGCCGGGGTGGACACCATCGCCGTCACGCCGTGGACGCCGATCCCGCTACTGGTGGCCGCCGAGACCCTGCCGGCGCCGGACCGGGAGCGGCTCGTGGACAAGCTGTGCAGCCTGCACGAGGACGCCCGCTACGTGGCCCTGCTTGAGGCGGTGGTGGTGCAGCGCTTCGTCGTGCCAGACGTGCCGGCGTACGACAGCCTGCCGCTGGCGGCGGCAGGGGAGACGCACTATCCGGAGATCCGCTGAGGCGGCTTCCTGGCGTTATTGCGCGCCCGGCTGCGCGCCCGGCACATCCCGCTGCGGCACGCCGTCGTACGTCCAGATGAACTGGCGGGGGATGGGGCCCTTGTTGCGGCCGCCTTGCTGGGTTTGTTCCCAGGCGTGGGAGAGGATGCCGACCGAGCGCGACAGGCAGAACAGGCCGCGCGCGAGCGGGGCCGGGAAGCCCAGTTCGGCGTAGATCACTGCCGTGGCGCCGTCGATATTCATCGGAATCGGCTTCTCCCGGCCCGCGCCGAGCGCCTGCTCCACCGCGCGGGCGATGCCCGCGTAGCGGCCGGAGACCACGCCGGCAGCCGCCGCCTGATCCACCAGCGCCAGCAGGCGCGGCGCACGCGGGTCGAGCGGATGGAAGCGGTGCCCGAATCCGGACACAAACTTGCCGCGCAGCTCCCGGTAGGCTTGCAGCGCCGCCGCTACGGCTTCTTCACGCGTGGCGCCGGCATCTTCGCGCTGCGCCACGTCCTGATACAGCTCCACCGCCTGCTCGCCGGCGCCGCCGTGCACGTCGCCCAGCACGTTCACGGCCGACGCCATCGCGTTGTTCAGCCCCACGCCGCAGGTGGCGGCCATGCGCGCAATCGCGATGCTCGGCGCCTGCGGGCCATGGTCCACCGCCGCCATCAGCGCGGCGTCGAGCAATTCGCCCTGGCCCGGCCCCGGCAGCTCGCCGCGCAGCATCAGCCAGATCATCTGGGCGAACGAGACATTGCCGATCAGCTGTTCGATCGGGTAGCCGCGATAGCGGATCTCGCCCGGCTTCATGTCGATGATTTCGGTATGCCACCAGTCCTGCGAGGCCTGCTGGCCGGCGTCGGTCGTCTTGTCGCTCATAGCGCGCGCTCCTGTTTCAGGGTGTCGATGTCGGCGTCGGCGTAGCCGAGTTCGACGAGGATGTCGCGGGTGTGCTGGCCCAGTTCGGGCGGCGGGGTATCCACGGCGGGCGCCTGCCCGTTGACCTTGAAGCCGGTGCGCACCAGCCGGATGTCGCGGCCCACGCCGGGCACATCGGGGAAATGGCCGACCATGCCGCGGTCACGCACCTGCGGATGGGCGAGGGTGTCCGGCACGTTAAGCACCGGCCCGGCCGGCACGCCGGCCTCGTTCAGCCGTTGCCACCAGACCGTGGCGGGCTCGCGGGCGAGTTCCGCTTCCAGCGCCTCCGTCAGCGCGCGGCGGTTGGTCAGCCGCGCCTGGCGCTGCGCGAAGCGCGCATCGGTGGCCAGCTCGGGGCGGCCCAGCACGCGGCACACGGCTTCGAACTGCTCCTGCTTGTTCGCGGCGATGTTGAGCAGGCCGTCGCCGGTGCGGAACGTGCCGGACGGGCTGGCCGTCATGTTCTCGTTGCCCATCGGCGAGGGCGCCTTGCCGGCGATCAGGTGGTTGGAGACCACCCAGCCCATCGTGGCGAGCGTGGCTTCCAGCATCGACACATCGAGGAAATAGCCCTCGGTGCGCGTGGTGTCCGCCAGCGACGCCGCGATGGCGAAGGCCGCCGTGATGCCGCCGATGGTGTCGGAGACCGGATAGCCCACGCGGTACGGCGCGGTTTCGGGGTCGCCGGTGATGCTCATCACGCCCGACATGCCCTGGATGATCTGGTCGTAGGCGGGCAGGTCCGAGAGCGGGCCGTCCTGGCCGAAGCCCGAGATCGCGCAGTAGATCAGGCGCGGATTCACAGCCTTCAGGTCTTCATGGCCAAGGTCGAGCCGCTTCATCACGCCGGGCCGGAAGTTCTCGACCAGCACATCGGCGCTGGCCACGAGCTTGCGGAAGACCTCCTTGCCGCGCGCGTGCTTGAGGTTGAGCGTGATCGAGCGCTTGCCCGGGTTCTGGGCGAGGAATGACACGCCCATCAGCCGCTGGTTCAGGTCGGCATCGGCGCCAAGCTGGCGCGCGAGGTCGCCGGTGCCCGGCGTCTCCACCTTGATCACCTCCGCGCCCATGTGCGCCAGCTGATGGCAGCAGAACGGGCCGGCCAGCACGTTGGTGAGGTCGAGCACGCGGATGTTGCGGAGCGGCTTGACGGGTTGCGGTTGCGGTTGCGGCTGCGGCTGCGGCTGCGGTTGGGATTGCGGTTGCATGACGGGTCCTGCCTTGAAAAGATTACTCAGCCTTGGCGCCGGACTCACGCACGATGGTGCCCCAGCGCGTGTTCTCGGCCTTGATGACGCTGGCCAGGTCGGCGGGGCTGCCGCCGCGCGGCTCGCTGCCTTCCTCGCGCAGCCTGGCCACGGTGTCCGGGTCCTTCAGGGCCTTGTTCACCTCGGCGTTGAGGCGCTGCACCACCTCGGCGGGCGTGCCGGCGGGCGCCACGAGGGCCTTCCAGTCCTCGGCCTGGAAGCCGGCGTAGCCCTGTTCGGCCACGGTGGGCACGTTGGGCAGCAGCGGCAGGCGCTTGGCGGAGGTCACGGCCAGCGCGCGCAGCTTGCCGGCCTTGAGCATCGGCAGGGCGATGGGCGGCGTGGCGAAGTAGAAGTCGGTCTGGCCGCCCATCAGGTCGGTCAGCGCCGGGGAGGCGCCCTTATACGGCACGTGCAGCGCCTTGATGCCGGCGCGGCGCTGGAACATTTCGCCGGTCAGGTGGCCCACCGTGCCGGTGCCGGCGGACGCCATCGACAGCTGCTTGGCCTTGCCCGCCGCCACCAGATCGGCCAGCGTCTTGAACGGCGCATCCTGCCGCACGATCACCACCACCGGCTGGGCGGATACCAGCACCACGGGCGTGAAGTCGCGCACGGCGTCGTACGGCATCTTGGGATAGAGCGACGGATTGATGGCGAGGTTGGCGGTCTGGCCCATGCCCACCGTGTAGCCGTCCGCGCGGGCCTTGGCCACCGTGTCCAGCCCGATATTGCCGCCGGCGCCGGCGCGGTTCTCGACCACCACGGTCCAGTGGGTGGCCGCCCCGACCTTGTTGAAGACGAGGCGCGACAGTACATCCGTGCCGCCAGCCGGCGGAAACGGCACCACCAGCCGCACGGGCTGGCTGGGCCAGGCATCGGCGGCCTGTGCGGCGGGGGCGCTGGTCAGCAGCGGCGCCGCCAGCAGGGCGGCCACCAGCGCGCAGGCCGGCAATGTAGGGCGGGAAGGAAGGCGGGAAGGAAGGCGGGAACGGATCGGGGCGGAACGGAACATGCGGGTGTCTCCTGCGGTTTTCGTATGTCCTGATGGTCTCTAAGAAATGTTCTGTAAGATAGAACAATGATCTTAAAGAAGGAACACGCGAAGGATAGGAGGACGCGGCGGGCGGTGTCAAGCCGGCATTGACGAGGGGGTGGGCATGGCCATTGCGTCTGCCCGGGTCGCCCGGCTCCACTACAATAGCGGCCCAGAATTCAAAGGTAGGCAGAACAATGTCCCACGCTTGCGGTCTCGACTTCGGCACCTCCAACTCCACGGTTGGCTGGCTGCGCCCCCACCAGCCGGTGCTGTTGCCGCTGGAAGATGGCAAGACCACGCTGCCGTCGGTGATCTTCTTCCACGCAGAGGACCCGCTGGTCAGCTACGGGCGCGCCGCGCTGGGCGACTACCTGGCCGGCTACGAGGGCCGGCTGATGCGCTCGCTCAAGAGCCTGCTCGGCACGTCGATGATGGACGACAGCACCGAGGTCATGGGCCAGGCCATGCCCTTCCGCCAGCTGCTGGCCCATTTCATCGGCGAACTGAAACGCCGCGCCGAACAGGCCGCCGGCACCACGTTCACCAAGGCGGTGCTGGGCCGGCCGGTGTTCTTTATCGACGAAGACCCCAAGGCCGACCAGTTGGCCGAGGACACGCTGGGCGAGATTGCCCGCGCGGCGGGCTTCCAGGACATCGCGTTCCAGTACGAGCCGATTGCTGCCGCGTTCGACTACGAAGCGGGCATCTCGGGCGAGGAACTGGTGATGGTGGCCGACATCGGCGGCGGTACCTCCGACTTTTCGCTGGTGCGGCTGTCGCCGGACCGCGCCAGGAAGCTTGACCGCAAGGCCGACATCCTGGCCAACGGCGGTGTCCATATCGGCGGGACCGACTTCGACCGCGCACTGAGCCTGGCCAGCGCCATGCCGCTGCTGGGGCTGGGCAGCCAGCTGCGCAACGGCAAGGAAATGCCGTCGAGCCAGTATTTCGATCTGGCGAGCTGGCACACCATCAACCTGCTCTACACGCGCAAGGCGTGGTCGCTGGTGATGGACAACTACCGCGACGCCGCCGAGACCGAGAAGCTGGACCGGCTGATCCGCCTGATCAAGGACCGCGCCGGCCACTGGCTCGCCATCCAGGTGGAGGCGGCCAAGATCGCGCTGTCCGAGGAAGAAAAGACCTGGGTAGACCTGCACCGCATCGCCCCGGACACCCAGTTGCTGATTACGCGCGATGATTTCGATGGTGCCATCGCCAAGCTGGTGACCAAGACCGAGAGCACGGTACGCCACATGCTGGATACGGCCGGCGTCACGGCGGAGCAGGTCGATACGATCCTGTTCACTGGCGGCTCCAGCAGCGTGCCACTGCTGCGCCAGCGCCTGGCGGAACTGCTGCCGGGCGCCAAGCGCGTGGAAGGGGATCTGTTCGGCGGGATTGGCTCGGGCCTTGCGCGCGATGCGGCGCGCAAGTTTGGGTGAGCCGGTTTGCCGGTTTGCCGGTTAGGACGAGTACTACGCCAGCGCCGAGGCAGGCAGGGCGAATTCCTCGCCCAGCGCCCGGCGGGCGGCTTGCAGCGCGCGGCGGGCTGCCGCGGCGTCCTGGCCCAGGCGCAGCAGGCCCGGCAGGTGATGGGGGGCCTTGAGCAGGCCGATGAGGATGGCGCCGATATCGGTGCTGCCATCGGCGCCCATGCCGGCCACGGCCAGCGGTGGCACGGGGCGGTCGGCCGGGTCCACCACCACGCGCAGCGCGGTGAAGGGCAGGCCGTGCGCCTGGGCGGCACGGGCGGCGATGTGCGATTCCATGTCCACCGCCAGCGCGCCGTGCAGGCCATGCAGCGCGGCCTTGTCCGCCACGGTGGTCACGGCGGTGTCGGCGCCGGCCAGCAGGCCGGGCACCGCCTGCGGCAGCGCGCGGCGTAGCGCGGCACTCCAGAACGGGTCGGTGCGGAACGATTCGGCGCCGGCGCGCACGCCGGTGGCCACGATGACCGTGCCCGGCGGCAGCGTCGGGTCGAGCCCGCCCGCCACGCCAAAGCTGATCACGCCGGCGAAGCCGCCCGCGCGGCCATCCTTCAAGGCCTGGTCCAGCGCCCGCGCTAGCGCGGCGTCACGGCGGCCGTACAGGGTTTCGATACCGGGGCCGGCGGCGATCTGCGCCTCGAAGCGCATGCCGCTCACCGCCAGCACGGGGGCGTGGGCGGGGCTCACAGGCCCCATGCCACGGCGTGGTTACCCTCGCGCAGCAGGTTGCGGAAGCGCGCCAGCGCCCACAGCGGGAAGAAGCGTGCATAGCCGTGGTAGCGCAGGTAGAACACGCGCGGGAAGCCCACGGCCGTGAAATACGGCTCATCCCAGAAACCATGGCTGGCCTGCGTGCGCAGCAGGAACTCCACGCCGCGCACCACGGCCGGGTGGTCGCCGGCGCCGGCCGCCATCAGGCCCAGCATGGCCCAGGCGGTCTGCGACGCCGTGCTCGGCGCGCGCTCGTAACCGCGATAGTCGAGCTTGTAGCTGTCGCCGGACTCGCCCCAGCCGCCGTCCGGGTTCTGGATCGACAGCAGCCACCTGGCCGCGCGCTGCACCTCGGGCGCGTTGGCGCCGATGCCGGCGGCGTTCAGGCCGCACAGCGCGCTCCACGTGCCATAGATATAGTTGGTGCCCCAGCGGCCAAACCAGCTGCCGTCCGCTTCCTGCTCGTCCAGCAGGTAACGCAGCGCGCGCGCGGCGGGCTCGCTGTTGGCCGGCATCTGGCCGAGCTGGCAGAGCATGGCCAGGCAGCGCGCCGAGACATCGGCGGTGGGCGGGTCCAGCAGCGCGCCGTGGTCGGCGAACGGGATGTTGTTCAGGTAGAGATGGGTGTTCTCGGGCTCGAAGGCGCCCCAGCCGCCGTTGCTGCTCTGCATGCCGACGACCCACTCGCAGGCACGCGCCACGGCGGTCTTGTAGCGGTCGGTCCGGTCGCCCTTGTCGGCGCGGTCCATTGCGGCGGCCACCACGGCGGTGTCGTCCACGTCCGGGTAGTGGGCATTGGCGTACTGGAAGGCCCAGCCGCCGGGCCGCACGTCCGGGCGGCGCACGATCCAGTCGCCCTTGAGGTTCAGTTCCTGCAGCGGCACCAGCCAGTCCAGGCCGCGCGCGGCGGCGGCGATGGCGCGCGGCTCGCCCACTTCCAGCAGCGCGTGGCTGGCCAGTGAAGTGTCCCAGACCGGCGACAGGCAGGGCTGGCAATAGGCTTCATCGTCGCGGACGACCAGCAGCTTGTCGATGGAACGGCGCGCGATGGCGCGGTCCGGATCGCTCGCGGGCACGCCGAGCACATCGAACATCAGCACCGAATTGACCATCGCCGGGAAGATGGCGCCGAGGCCGTCTTCGCCGTTCAGGCGCTCCACGGTGAACGTGCGGGCGCGCTCGATGGCCCGCGCGCGCAGGCTGCGCGGGAACAGCGGCTCGGCCACGCGCACCACGGCGTCCAGCGCGCGGAACACGCCCACCCAGAGCGGGCTCTGGTGCGGCGCGCGCGCCGGCAGCCGGGTCGACTGGGCCGGGCGCAGGAACAGTTCGTCGATGCCGATCTTGCGCGGGTTGCGCGCCCGCGGACGCAGGCTGTTCAGCACCAGCAGCGGCACGATCACCGTGCGCGCCCAGTACGAGACCTTGGAGAGATGGAACGGGAACCACTGCGGCAGCAGCATGATTTCCACGGGCATCATCGGCACGGCCTGCCACGGCATCACGCCGTACAGGGCCAGCAGGGTGCGCGTGAAGACGTTGCTCGCCTCGGCGCCGCCCATGCCGTGGATGGCGGCCCGTGCGCGGCGCATGTGCGCGGCCTCGGGGTCGTCGCCGGCCATCTTGAGCGCGAAGTAGCCCTTCACGCTGGCGCTGATGTCGGAGGCCCCGGCGTGGAACAGCGGCCAGCCGCCATCGGCGTTCTGGATGCGGCGCAGGTAGTTGGCGATCTTGCCCTCGAGCACCGGGTCGGCCTGCTCGCCGAGGTAATGCACCATCAGGATGTATTCGGCCGGGATGGTGGCGTCGGCTTCCAGCTCGTAGACCCAGTGGCCATCGGCCTGTTGCTGGGCGAGCAGGGTATCCACAGCATGGGCGATGCCGGCGTCGAGCGGGTCCGGCAGGGCAGGCTGGGCGAGCCGGTTCACGCTGGCAGCCAGCGCGTCGGTGGCGGTGAATTCGGGGCGGGTGATCGTTGCGGCCTGGTTCATCAATTCTGGGGGCACTTCTCTCTCTACGGATGGCGCGGCAAGCGGCCGCGCCTCCTCTTCCATATTAGGGGTGTCGGGTCAGGCAATGGCATGCCGGAGCAGGATCCACACCAGCTTGGCCTTGGGCACGCGCACACGCGTGCGCGGCGGCTGCCAGCCACGCGCCAGCAGGCGCGTGAGAATGCCGTGGTAGACCTCGAACATGATGCGCGGCGAGCGCACCACGCGCGCCGGGCAGCGCGCCATGATGGCGGCGGAGGCGTCGTAGTGGGCCTGGGCTTCCCGCGCGAGGCCCTGGCAGACCGTGCCGATGGCGGGGTGATGGATCACGGCGTGCGGCGTGCCGATCGGGATGCCGGCGGCGGCCAGCGCCTCGGCGGGCAGGTACAGGCGGCCGATGCCGGCGTCCTCGTCGATATCGCGCAGGATATTGGTCAGTTGCAGCGCGCGGCCCAGGTGGTGCGCCAGCGCAATGCCGGGCGCTTCTTCCAGGCCGAACACGCGTACGGCCAGCCGGCCCACGGCGCTGGCCACGCGGTCGCAATAGGTGTCCAGCGTGGCGGCGTCCGGTGCGACGATGGTCGCCACCACGTCCATGATCATGCCGTCGATGACGTCGCAGAAGTCCTGCTGCTGGAGGTGGAATGCCTGGATCTGCACGTTCAGCGGCTCCAGCGCGGCGGGCGCCCGGCCGGCGTAGCAGGCGGCGATGTCCGCGCGCCATTGCTCGAGCGCGGCCAGACGGTCGGCGTGCTGGGTGTCGCCATCGGCAATATCGTCCACGGCGCGGCAAAACGCGTAGATCTCGAACATGGCCTGCCGCTGGGAGACGGGCAGGATGCGCATGGCCGTGTGGAACGAGCTGCCCGATGACACGGCGGGTCCCGCGAGCGGGGCGCCTGGCGTTGCGATTTCAGTACCGGCCACGGATTTCCTCGGCACGCTTGTCGGGTCCGCGGGGCCTGTCAGACGCCGTCCGGTGGACTGCCATGGAAACTGCGGGATGGCGCTGTGCGGACGGAGCCGCGGGCGTTGCGCGGATTCGGAGTTTTTCGAAGTCGGGCGATTATAACAACTTCATTGCAGGCGAGTCATGTGACGGGGGCGGCACTAAATGTGGATGGTGCATCACTCCTGCGCCGTCGTCTCCGGCACCACTGCCGCCCTGCGGTGCATCGGCCAGATGACCTGGGCGGCCTCGCCGTCCAGGCGGTAGGCGTGGCAGGTACCCAGCACCCAGGGCTGGGGCAGGGGCGTATCGCCGTGGAGCTTGGTGTGCCAGGGCGATTCCTCGCGCTGGATCGACATCATGGTCTGCATGGCCGTGGTGGCCAGCGGGCCGAGCAGGTCGGTCAGGTGCGTGCAGCCGCGCACCCCGGCCAGCCGTTGCCGGGCCTCCTGGTTGAAGCCCTTGCCGATGCGCAGCCCGATCAGCGTGGCGTAGGCGGCGTTGATGTCGGCGCAGTAGGGGGTGGGGCCGGTCTCGGTGCGGGCGGCGAAGTGGTGGATCACCAGGCCGGCATCGATCGTCATGGTCAGGTGCATCCGGTGCAGGTGGCCGCCGGCGGGCAGGTCGGTGAACGGCAGCTCGGTGGCAACGGCGGAGATGTCCTGCATCTCGGCCTCGATGTCGTAGCGCCCATCGTCGCGCAGGTAGCCGCGGCACTGGATATTGCGGGTGTGCCGCAGCGTACGACCGGGGGGCGTCGTGTCTTGTGCCTCTTTTGCCATGGGTGTCATTCCTTCGGGCGGTGGGGGTCTTTCAGGAATGATGCGTTCCCGGGAGGGTGGGGAGCCCCCCCAAGAACGGGTGGCCGGGGGTGGCCGGTCAGAAGATCTGGCGCACGCCGATGGTGACGCCGACCATGTTCTGCTGGCCAGACATGGTCGGGTACTTGAAGGCGTAGGCCGTGGCCAGGCCGTCGAAGCTCAGCCCGCCGTTGTGGGCGTAGCCGACCGACATATAGACGTCGGTGCGCTTGCTGAAGTTGTAGGTGGTGGTGAAGGTGACCTGCTGCATATTGGGCGGATTGGTCTCGGCCGCCGTAGCCGTGGCGCGCGCGCCCTTCACGTCCGCGTAGTAGTAGGCCAGCGAGAGGCCCCAGGCCGGCGTGGCCTGGTAGTTCACGCCCGCCCACCAGTAGTCGTCACGCAGCAGCGTGGCGCCGCTGGCGAACTCGCCCTTGTTGTAGCGATAGCCGAGCGTGAACTTGAACGGGCCGGTGTTGTAGAGGCCCGCCGCGCCGAGCTTGGTCATCTTGCCCGGCGCGCCGATCTGCGCCGCCGGACGCCATTCGTCGGCGGCAATCGACAGGCCCAGGCCGGAGCCGTTCAGGTACATCAGCGAGGCGCCGTAGCCGGTGTTGTCCTTGAAGTTGCCCGGCACCTCGCCGGCGCCGCCGTTGGCCAGGGCGATGGCGGCGTTCTGCACGGCCACGCCGGTGCCGAACGAGAAGTGCGCGGCGGCCTGGATCGGGCCCCACTTGCCGATGTACTTGGCCATGTTGTCTTCGCGGTAGTTCAGGCCCATCCACCAGATGCCCGGCTCGTAGGTGGCGGCGAAGCGCATCGGCGCGAAGTTGGCCATGCCCTCGAAGAACGAGGTGTACTGGCGGCCAAACGTCAGCTTGCCGAAGTTGGCGTTCTGCAGGCCGACGAACGACTGGCGATTGAACAGCGGCACGCCCTGCAGGGCGCCGCTATCCCACTGGAAGCCACTTTCGAGCACGAACAGCGCCTGGGTGCCGGCGCCGAGGTCTTCCACACCACGCAGGCCCCAGCGCGAGGCGGACAGGCCGCCCACGGAGGGCATGCCGACGCGGCTGCCGCCCTGGTTGGGCGTGGCGGCCGAGGCGGCGACCCGGTTGACGTACTCGATGGAACCATCGACCACGCCATACAACGTGACGCTCGTCTGCGCATGGGCCGTGATCGCGAGCGGGGCCAGCGCCGCCAGGGTAATGAACTTCCGTTTCATGCTTGAGGGTCTCCTTATCGTTCTAGGAACCAGCGCATTGGCTGGTTGCGCGTTCGCTTTCGCGGCGCACGCACAGTAAAGCGCGGATGCCCCGGAAACCTGCCCACTCCGGATGGGCGGACTGTCGCATTTGCGCACTACCCATCCGTGCAGACCCTTACCTCCTTCGCGCCCTGTCTTTCCCAACATCGCCCAAAAAAAATCCGACCCTGGGGTCGGAGTAAAGGCCATCGCCGGAACCGACATCCAGCGATGGAGGGCCTGTTCGTAAAATCTTTAAAACATCAGCGGTACAGCGGGGCCGCATGCCGGGCGGGTACCACGGCCCAGACAGCAAACGGCTCGAAGGGCGGCACGCGCCGCACCCATTGCGTGGCGCAGGTGCCGCAGCGATACCGGCATTCGGCCGCCCCATGGGGCCGGGGCGGTTCGTTGACGCCGTCCCGCGCCAGTTCGGCATGCGGGGTATAGCGGCGGATGTCCTGGCGCAGGTCGTCGCAGTCGCCGCACATGTCGGGCGCGACGGCTGGCGATGTCGATGGCGCTGCCGCAGACGTCGCCGGGGTGTCGTCGCGCATCGGACGGATGCCCGGCGCGCGGCTCCAGCGCTGCACGCTGGCCCAGTACAGCGCGCGCAGGGCGCGGTCCGTGGTACCGGCGGCGGTGCGCCGGCCGATTTCCAGGTGCCCCTGCTGGAGCAGCCCCTGCTCCGCGCCGCAGGCGAGGCAGACCAGCTGCCGCCGGCCCTGTGCCTGCCGGATCCACTGGTCGAGCAACCGCGCGCGCGAGGCCGCCGCGTCACGGCTGGGCATGCCATGCCGCGCCAGCGTGCGGTCCAGTTCATCGCGCACCGCGCGTACCTCCGCGATCAGCGCGGACAGCTTCGGCTGGAGGCGGCCGGCCGGTTGCGGCGTGGCGCCGCGTTGCGTTGCACTCGCCATGACAACGCTCCGCTCAGGCCTTGGCGGAAGAGCGCCAGACGCTGGCGGCGCCTTGCGCCAGCCCTGCCGCGATCTCGGCCGTATGCTGGCCATGCGTCGGGATGGCGCCGGGCTTGCGCGCCTCGCCGTCGAAGCGCGGCGCCGGCGCGGCCTGGAGCCGGCCTTCGCTCTCCACGTAGACGCCACGCGCCACGTTGTGCGGGTGCCTGGCTGCTTCCTCGGGGCTCAGCACCGGGCCGAAGCAGACGTCCGTGTTCTCCAGCAGCGCTTGCCATTCGGCGCGGGTGCGGCTGGCGAACAGTTCCGCGAAGTGGCGGTGCAGTTCCGGCCAGCGCTTGCGGTCCCACTGCCGTGCGAAGCGCGGATCCTCGGCCACGCCGAGCTTTTCCAGCAGCAGCGCGTAGAACTGCGGCTCGATCGACCCCACCGTGATGCAGTGCCCGTCCGCGCAGCGGTAGGTGGCGTAGAAGTGCGAGCTGTCGAAGATGTTGTCGCCGCGCTGGCCGGTGACGAAGCCTTTGGACTGCGTGGCGAGCAGCAGTTGCAGCATGTGCGCCGAGCCGTCCACGATGGCCGCATCGACCACCGTGCCCTTGCCGGTAGCGCGCGCGTTGAGGATGCCGGACAGCAGGCCGATGGCCAGGTACAGCGCGCCGCCGCCGATATCGCCCACCACGGTGATGGCGGAGGAGGGCGGCTCGACCGGCCCGCCGTTGTAGTACAGCGCGCCGGACAGCGAAATGTAGTTGTTGTCGTGCCCCGCGGCCTGCGCCATCGGGCCGGACTGGCCCCAGCCGGTCATGCGGCCGTAGACCAGGCGGGGATTGCGTGCGTGGCAGACATCGGGGCCCAGGCCCAGGCGCTCCATCACGCCGGGGCGCATGCCTTCGATCAGCGCGTCGGCGTCCTCGATCAGGCGCAGCACCAGTTCGCGGCCTTCCGGCGTCTTGAGGTCGGCCACGACCGAGCGCTTGCCGCGGTTGATCACATTGCCTGCCGGGGGCGGCGTGCTCTCGCCGGGCAGGCTGCGTTCTACTGCGATCACATCCGCGCCGAGGTCCGCCAGATGCATGGCGCAAAACGGCCCCGGGCCGATACCGCAGATTTCCACGATCCTGATGCCAGACAACATGTGTTTCTACCGTTGGATGAAGGGAGGGGCCTAGGTTACGGTCAGGCCCTCCCACCCCCTCCCCCCCGCATCGGGTAGGTAGCGGGGGTCAGTCCAGCCGGGCGCCCGTGCTCACCACCAGCCGCTGTTGCACCGGGTACATCGCCTCGTAGTTGGCCAGCGCCTGCTTGCTGCTGTTGCCGATCGGCTCCATGGCGATGGCGCGCATGCGGGTGCGGATCGGCTCGGAGGCAATCGCGGCGCGTGCGGCACTTTCCAGCTTTTCGACGACCGGGGCGGGCGTGTTGGCCGGCACCATCATCACCACGCGGCCGGTGACCTGGAACTCCGGGTCGGTCAGGCCGGCCTCGGCCAGCGTCTGCACGTTGGGCAGGCCGGGCAGGCGGCGGTCCGACGCCACCGCCAGCACGTTGAGCTTGCCCGTCTCGACGAACGGCTTGGCGGCGAAGGCCGAGACGAAGGCGAGGTCGATCTGGCCGCCCACGAGGTCCTGGATCATCGGCGCCTCGCCCTTGTAGGCCACGTGCGTGATGTCGGCCTTGCGCGTGCGGGCCAGGTGCGAGCTGACCAGATGGCCGTAGGACCCTACCCCCCACGAGCCGAAGCTGGCGCGGTGGTGCGCGGTCCAGTCCAGCAGCTCCTTCACGTCCTTGGCCGGCACGTGCGGGGTGGCCACCAGCAGCACGCCGGCGGTGCAGATCTCGGTGACGAAGGCCAGTTCCTTGCGGGTGTCGTATGGCAGCTTCGTATACAGGAACTGATTGTTGAGAATCGCCTGGGTCAGCGTGATGCTGACCGTGTAGCCATCGGCAGGTGCCTTGGCCACCACATTCGTGCCGATCATGCCGGACGCGCCCGGGCGGTTCTCGACGATGACCGGCTGGCCTAGGCGCTTGCCCATGTCGTCGGCGAGCGCGCGGGAGACGATGTCGGCGGCGCCGCCCGGGGTGAATGGCAGGACGAAGGTGATCGGGCGGTTGGGGTAGGGCGACTGCGCGGCCGCGGCCTGGGCGAGGCATGCCAGCACGAGCATGCAGGTCTTCTTGAACATTCTGTCTCCTGGTCGGCGCGGTCGGGCCGCGCATCGTGTTTTGGCGCTGTGGCGGGAAGGGGGTCCCTGCCGCCGACGCCATCATGCACGGCGCGTGCGCGTCACGACCCACCCGGTCCGGGTGGACGTTGGGGAGGCCCGGCCCCCCACGCGCGCCGGAAACCCAGGCGCGGTGCGGCCTCCAGACTGACCCCGATGGTCCGCATGCTGCCGCGTCTCTATAATGCGGGGTTCCCATCGCGCAGAATCCTGCCTGGGTGACGAGCCCGGCACAATCGACGACATGTCTTCGTATGACCCGGCGCCGAAGCCATTGTCGGAGGCTTCCGCGCGCAACTTCGAGCCCATCGCCGGTACCAAGCTGGTACCGCCACGGCCCGCCCGCCGCCCGCTGGCGCGGGAGGTCCTCGCGGCGCGCCTGCTCGAAGCGCGGCACAAGCGTTGCGTAATCGTGCAGGGGCCGGCTGGGTGCGGCAAGACGTCCGCGCTGGTCAGCTGGCGCCAGTCGCTGGTGTCGCTCGGCTTCGAGGTGGCGTGGCTGTCCTTGTCCGAGGAGGACGACGATCCGGCCCGCTTCTTCGATTGCCTGCTCGCCAGCATCGGCCTGATCGATGCCGAAATCGTCCGCGACGCGGCGACCCTGGTGGGCGACGGCAGCGATGCCTCGGCCATCGAGCACTGGGTGGTCACGCTGATCGAGGCTATCGCCGCGCAGCCGCGCGACCTCGTGCTGATCCTGGACGATGTGCACCTCCTCGAGGACGCCCGCATCTGGCAGATGCTGCAATGGCTGTTCGACTATGCGCCGCCGCACCTGCACATCGTGCTCTGTTCGCGCGCCGCGTTGCCGCTCTCGCTGGCGCGCCTGGATTCGCAGGGGCTGGTGGCCACGCTGGACCTGCGCGACCTGCGCTTCAGCCCCGAGGAGTCCGAAGCCTACCTGCGCGATCAACTCGGCGAGATCTCGCCGCGTGACGCGCGCCGCCTGCACGAGCTGACCGATGGCTGGATCGCCGGCCTGCAGCTGTTTGCGCTCGACATCAAGGCCAAGCAAGGCACCGGCACGCCGGGCTTCTTCCCCGGTTCCACCAGCACGCTGCGCGACGCCAGCGCCTTTGCCGACTATTTCGAGCACGAGGTGCTGCGCCAGCTCGGCACGGACGACCAGGAGCTGCTGACCTGCGTGGCCATCTGCAGCCGCTTCTGCGCGCCGCTGTGCGCCACGCTGGTGGGCGAGCCGCGCGCCGTGGCGCGCATGACCACCCGGCTGGTGCGGCTGGACAGCAGCAACCTGTTCATCATCCAGGTCAGCGGCCACGACCATGAAAGCTGGTATCGGCTGCACCCGCTGTTGCGCGAGGTGCTGCTGGCGCGCGTGGCGCGCATGCCGCAGGCCCGGCAGCATGCGCTGCACGCGGCGGCGTGGCGCTGGTTCGAGCAGCGCGGGCAGGTGGAGGAGGCGGTCCGGCACGCGGTGATGGCTGGCGAGGCCGGCGCGGCGGCCGACGCCATCCAGACCTGCGCGCCCGAGCTGCTCGCGCGCGGCAGTTTCCGCCAGCTGAGCGGCCTGCTGCGCCTGCTGCCCGTCGCGCAGATCGAGTCGCGCTTCGCGCTGCAGCTGATGCAGGCCCACGTGGATTTGCGCTCGCTCAGGCTGGACGCCACCACGCGGGCCATCCCCCGGCTGGAGGCGCAGGCCGCCGCGCTGGGCGCCCGCGAGCGCTTCTCGGTCATCGTGCTGCGCGGCGCCATGGCGCTGATGCGCGACGATATCGGCGCGGCCGTGGCCCTGCTGCCCGAGCTGGAAGCCGCGCCGCCCGATGCCGACGATTTCGTGCTGACCTCGCGCGCCAACGTGCTGGGCTGGCTGCACATGCACCGTGGTGAGTACGAGCGCGCCCGCCAGATCCTGGCCGATGGCACGCATCATGGCGGCGGCGGCATGCTCAGCAACCTGATCGGGCGATGCCTGTCCGGCCTGAGCCTGTCGATCGAAGGCAGGATGCTGCAGGCCGAGCCCGTGTTCCGGCAGGTGCTGCACGAGGCCGACCAGCTTGGTTCCGAGTACGTCGGCGTGGCGCACATGGCAGCGGTGCTGCTGAGCGAGACGTTCTACGAACTCAACGAGATCGACGCCGTCTGCACGCTGCTGGAGCGGTGGATCGGCCAGCTGGAAACCGTGTCGGTGCCGGATGCCACGCTGCGCGCGCTGCTGATGCTGTCGCTGTCGCACCGCGTGGCGGGCCGGCGCCTGGAGGCCGCGGCCTGCCTGGACCGCCTGGAGGACTACGCGGTGCGCAACAACCTCGACCGCCTGCTGGTAATGGCGCTCAACGTGCGCTCGCGCTGGCAGTTGCGCGAAGGCGAGACCGATCTGGCCGAGGCAACCATCGAGCGCGTGCGCAAGCTGGCCGCCGTCAACGCGGGCCGGACCGATGTATGGGAGATTGCGGCGCACGCGCAGCTGGCCTGCATCGGCCTGTGCCTGCATCGACATGATTTCGACGGGGCGCTGGCCCGGCTCCAGCCGATGCTCTCCAGCCCGGTGCTGGCGTCGCGCGGCCGGCATGGCGCCATCGTCCATATGCAATGCGCGGTGGCCGAGAACGGCCGGGGCAATGGCCGTGCCGCGCGCGAACATCTGGTCGAGGCGCTCCGTCTTGGCCACCGGCTGGGCCTGCTGCGCAGTCTGCTCGATGCCACCTCGGGCGGCGTCACGCTGCTGCGCACGGTGCTGGCCGAAGGCACGCTCGACCCCGTACTGGCGTTTTATACGAAGCGGCTGCTCGAGGCGTCGGGCCGCTGGCGCGAGCGCCAGGCGCCGGCCGCGCCGGCCCGCCGCTCGGCGCCGATCAAGGCCCTGAGCGAGCGCGAGACCGAAGTGCTGACCTTGATCTCCCAGGCGATGTCGAACAAGATGGTGGCGCGCACGCTGGCGGTCTCGCCCGAGACGGTGAAGTGGCACCTCAAGAATATCTTCATGAAACTGGGCGTGAGCGGGCGCGACGAGGCGGTGGCCCTGCTGCGCGACCTCGCCGCCGATGCGCCCGCCGGCGGCAAGCCATCCGGCAGCCGTCAGCCTGCTCCGTAGTCCCCGCCGTCCTGCTGCACCGCCACCCCCCCCCGTACCGGGGAGGGGTGACGCCGTCGCACCGCTGTAACGTCCAGATCCGTGGGCGGGCGTCCTTCCGGCATCTCTTCTGGCATGCCCGCCTGTTTGTCCGTCCCATCGCATTTAGAGGTTCAGCCATGAAAGCTGCGGTATTCCATCGTCCCGGCCAACCCCTCAGTATTGAGGACATCGCCATCGCCAAGCCCGGCCCGCGCGAGGTGTTGATTCGCACCCGCGCCGTCGGCGTCTGCCATTCCGACCTCCATTTCGTCGACGGCGTGTTTCCGCACCCGGCGCCGGTGGTGCTGGGCCATGAGGCCGCCGGCGTGGTCGAGCAGGTGGGCTCGGAGGTGCGTACGGTCAAGCCGGGCGACCACGTGGTGACCTGCCTGTCGGTCTACTGCGGGCACTGCGAGCACTGCCTGACCGGGCACCTGTCGCTGTGCGAGTCCCCCGACACCCGCCGGTCCAAGGGCGATGAGCCGCGTCTGGCGTACCAGCACAAGCCGATGCCGCAGTTCGCCAACCTGTCGGCCTTCGCCGAGCAGATGCTCGTGCACGAACACGCCTGCGTGGCAATCCGGCGCGACATGCCACTGGACCGCGCCGCGCTGATCGGCTGCGCCATCACCACCGGCACCGGCGCGGTGGTCAATACCGCCAAGGTGGCGCCCGGCGAGACGGTTGCCGTGATCGGCTGCGGCGGCATCGGCCTGGCGGCGATCAACGGCGCGGCGCTGGCCGGGGCCGGGCGGATCATCGCCATCGACATGCTCGACAGCAAGCTGGAACTGGCGCGGCAGTTCGGCGCCACGGACCTGATCCAGGCGAAGGACATCGACGTGGTCGCGGCCGTGCGCGAGTTGACCGGGCAGGGCGTGCACCACGCCTTCGAGTGCATCGGCCTGAAAGCCACCGCCGAGCAGGCCTTCGGCATGCTGCGGCGCGGCGGCACCGCCACGGTCATCGGCATGATCAAGCCGGGCACCAAGCTGGAGATCGACCCGTTCCACCTGCTGTACGAGCGCCGTATCCAGGGCTCGATGATGGGCTCCAACCGCTTTCCGGTGGATATGCCGCGCCTTGTCGATTTCTACATGGCGGGCAAGCTGCATCTCGACCAGATGATTTCGCGCCGCCTGCGGCTCGAACAGATCAACGAGGCCTTCGACGAGCTGCGGCGCGGCGAACTGGCGCGCTCGGTGATCGTGTTCGACAGCTAAACCGCCCCGCACGTCCGCGCGGGGCTGCATTCCCACGACGATAAAACGAGGAGACAACCATGCAACCTGCAGCAACCGCCGTCGCCGAAGACGCGCCCCCTGCGCGGACCAACGCCCAGGACACCGAATCCTGGCCGTTTGGCGTGCGCCGTTCTACCCCCGCGATCGGTGCCGAGATTACCGGCATCGACTTCGCCCGGCCGCTCGACGACGAGACCTACCTCGCCCTGCGCCGCGCGCTTCTGAAGTTCAAGGTGCTGTTCTTCCGCGACCAGCACATCACGCCGGCACAGCACGTGGCCGTGGCACGCCGCTTTGGCGAGCTGGAGGTGCATCCGATGATCCCGCATCATCCGGAGCACCCGGAACTGGTGGTGTTTGGCCGTGACGGCAGCGCGCGTGGCCGCGAGAACCTCTACCACTCCGACGTGACGTGGCGCGAGGTGCCGTCGATGGGTTCGATGCTGCGATGCGTGAGCTGCCCCGAGGTGGGCGGCGACACCATCTGGGTGAACATGGTGGCGGCGTACGAGAACCTGCCGGACGAGATGAAGGCGAAGATCGCCCGGCTGCGCGCCGTGCATGACGCCATGCCGACCTTCGGCCAGGCCCTCTCCGATGCCAAGGTCGAGGAACTGCGCAAGAAGTATCCGCCGATGGTGCATCCGGTAGTGCGCACCCATCCGGAGACTGGCGAGAAGATCCTGTTCGTCAACGAAGGCTTCACCACCCATTTCGACAATTTCAGCAAGGTACAGCCGTACCGCATCGGCTCCGATTTCCGCCCGGCCGAGCTGGACCTGCTGCAATACCTGTTCCGCCAGGCCGCCGCGCCCGAGTATCAGGTGCGCCTGAAGTGGGAGCCGGACACCATCGCGCTGTGGGACAACCGCTCCACGCAGCACTATGCGGTGCAGGACTACTTTCCGGCGCCGCGCCATATGAACCGCGCCACCATCATCGGGGACCGCCCGGTCTGAGCGCGCGGGGCAGGGAATGAAAAACGGGGCGCATGCCGCAGTGGCATGCGCCCCGTTCTCATTGGAGCGTGGGGATCAGAACCCGCCGCGCCCGCCGCCGCAGATGATGGTCTGGCCGGTGACGTAGTCGGACTCGGGGATGCAGAACATGAAGACCGAACCGGCGGCTTCCTCGGGCGTGCCCGGGCGGCCCAGCGCGATTTCCTTGCTGGCCTGGACGATGCGGTCCGGGTTCACGCCGACCTTGATGTCGCGCCCTTCGATACTGACGGTCTTCTCCTCGGCGGTCGGCTCGGTCAGGCGCGTGGCGATGAAGCCGAAGGCCACGCAGTTGACGTTGACCTTCATGCGGCCCCATTCCCGGGCCAGCGTCTTGGTCATGCCCATCACGCCGGCCTTGGCGGCCGAGTAGTTGACCTGTCCGGCGTTGCCCTGCGTGCCGGAGGTCGACGAGATATTGACCACCTTGCGGAACACCTCGCGGCCGTCCGCCGCCTCGGCCTTGCTGGCCTCGCGGAAGTAGGGCTGGGCGGCGCGCAGCAGGTTGAAGGGCGCCTTCAGATGGCAATCGATGATCGCGTCCCACTGCTCGTCGCTCATCTTCTGGATCACGTTGTCCCAGGTGTAGCCGGCGTTGTTGACGATGATGTCGATGCCGCCGAAGGCTTCCAGCGTGGCCTTGACGAGGCGGTCGCCGAAGTCCGGCGCCGTGACGTTGCACGGAAAGGCCAGCGCCTGGCCGCCGGCGGCGCGGATCTCCGCCACGACTTCGTTGGCCGGTGCGGCGTCGAGGTCGTTGACGACCACGCTGGCGCCTTCATTGGCGAATTTCAGCGCGATGCAGCGGCCGATGCCGCGTCCCGCGCCGGTGACGATGGCGACCTTGCCTTCCAGTTTCTTGCTCATGTCGTGGACTCCTTGAAGTGGGTAGCGTCAGTTCTTGCCGTAGAGCGTGACCACGCACGCGCCGCCAAGACCGAGGTTGTGTTGCAGGGCAAGGCGCGCGCCTTCGACCTGGCGCTTGTCGGCCGTGCCGCGCAGCTGGTGGGTCAGTTCGTAGCACTGGGCCAGCCCGGTGGCGCCGAGCGGGTGCCCCTTGGACAGCAGGCCGCCGGACGGGTTGGTCACGACCTTGCCGCCGTAGGTGTTGTCGCCGTCCATCACGAACTTCTCGCCCTCTCCGGTGGGACAGAAGCCGAGCGCCTCGTAGCTCAGCAGCTCGTTCTGTGCGAAGCAGTCATGCAGCTCGCATACGTCGATGTCCTGCGGACCGACGCCGGCGCGCTCGTACACCTGCTGCGCGGCGGCGCGGGCCATATGGCCACCGACGTAGCTGATCATCGAGGGCGGATCGAACGATTCCACCGGGTCCGTCGTCATCGACTGGGCCACGATGACCACATCCGAACGCAGGTTGTGCTTGCGGGCAAAGCGCTCCGAGACGATCAGCGCGGCGGCGGCGCCGCACGTCGGCGGGCAGGCCATCAGGCGGGTCATCACGCCGGGCCACATCACCTTGTCGTTCATCACGTCTTCGGTGGTCAGCACGTTGCGGAACAGCGCCAGCGGGTTGTTGGCGGCGTGGCGGCTGGCCTTGGCGCGGATGGCGGCAAAGGTCTCCATGCGCGTGCCGTAGCGCTGCATGTGCTCGCGGCCTGCGCCGCCGAAGCTGCGCAGTGCCTGGGGAATGTCCGTAACGTCCTCGGTCAGCTTCTTGAGGATCGGCTGGAAGCGCGCGCGCGTGGGCGGGCGGTCGTCCCAGTGGGACTTCAGCGCGCCGGCCTGCATCTGCTCGAAGCCGAGCGCCAGCACGCAGTCGGCATCGCCCAGCGCCACGGCCTGGCGGGCGAGGTACAGCGCGGTGGAACCCGTCGAGCAGTTGTTGTTGACGTTGACGATGGGAATGCCGGTGAGGCCCACCTCGTACAGCGCGGTCTGGCCGCAGGTGGAGTCGCCGTAGACGTACCCCGCGTAAGCCTGCTGGACCAGCTCGTAGCCGATGCCGGCGTCGGCCAGCGCGCGGCGCACGGCTTCGGCGCCCATGTCGGTGTAGCTGGCGCTCGCGCCGGGCTTTGCGAACGGGATCATGCCCACGCCGCCGATGATGACTTTCTCGCTCATGTTTTTCCTCTGCTCACTGATGTATAGGGATGGATGCCGCCGGCTGTTACAGCTTGCGGGCAATCAGGTCGCGCATGACCTCGTTGGCGCCGCCCACCACGCGCGAGACGCGGTAGTCGGTAAAGGCCCGCGCGATGGGGTACTCGATCATGTAGCCGTAGCCGCCGTGGAGCTGGACCATATCGTCCAGGCATTTCCACAGTGTCTCGGTGGCGTGCATCTTGGCGATGGCCGCCTCGTTCACAGTCAGCTTGCGGCGCAGGTGCTCGCCGAGGTAGTAGTCGACCATGGTGCGGATGGCCACGGCGTGCGCCTTGGCGTCGGCCAGCTTGAAGCGGGTGTTCTGGAAGTCCCAGATCGTGCCGCCGAAGGCCTTGCGGTCCTTGACGTATTCCACCGTGATGCCGAGCAGGCGCTCCAGCGCCACGGCGGCGTAGAGCGCGATGATCAGGCGTTCCTGGGCCAACTCCTGCATCAGGTAGCCGAAGCCCTGGTTCAGTTCGCCGAGCAGGTTGCTGGCCGGCACGCGCACGTTGTCGAAGAACAGTTCGGCAGTGTCCGCGGCGGGCTGGCCTACCTTCTGGAGCTTGCGGCCCCGGCGGAAGCCTGCGCGGTTGGTCTCCACCATGATCAGGCTCACGCCCTTGGCGCCGGCCGCCGGATCGGTCTTGCAGATCACCATGATCATGTCGGCGCTGGTGCCGTTCGAGATGAACGTCTTGCTGCCGTTGATGACCCACTCGTCGCCGTCCCGGACCGCCGTGGTGCGGCACGCCTTGACGTCGGAGCCGCCGCCCGGCTCGGTGATCGCCACGGCGAGAATGGTTTCGCCGGCGCAGACGCCCGGCAGCCAGCGCTGCTTCTGCTCTTCGGTGCCCAGCCGCGCGATGTACGGCGCCACGATGTCCGAGTGCAGGGAAAACCCCGAGCCCGAGATCCCGGCGCGGTGCGTTTCCTCGAGCACCACCGCCGAGTGGCCGAAGTCGCCGCCCCCGCCGCCATATTCGGTGGGGATGGCCACGCAGAGCAGTCCTTCGCGGCCGGCCTTCAGCCAGGTCTCGCGGTCTACGCGGCCGTCCGCGTCCCACTGCGCCTGGCGCGGGGCGCATTCGCGCTCGAAGAAGCGCCGCGCACTCTCGCGGAGCATTTCGTGGTCCTCACGGAAAACGGTACGGGTTACTTCCACGGCACACCTCCTCTTCTGGTTATGGTCGGCGCGGCGTTGGGGGCACGCGGCCTGACGGAGATGATGGCGGGGAGACAGGGGGGCACGGCCTCCCCGGTTTGGGGAGGGACGCGGCGGCGCGGGCGGGGAGGTAGCGACTACCCGATTCGGGGAGGGGTGGTGCGCGATGCGGCCCCGCATCATTCCGCTCACCGCGGGTAGCCCGGGAGCTGCCAGGCGCTTACCCATTTCGAACAGGAGAGTCTGCGTGGAAGTCGTTCGTAACGTTTATCGTGAAGATCACGAGCAGTTCCGCACCACCGTGCGCCGTTTCCTGGAGCGCGAATGTCTGCCGCGTCAGGAAACCTGGCTGGCCGACGGTATCGTCGACCGCGAGACCTGGCAGAAGGCCGGCCGCGAAGGCTTGCTGGGCACCTCGCTGCCGGAAGAGTACGGCGGTGGCGGCGGCGACTTCGGCCATGCGGCGATCATCGCCGAGGAAATGGCCCACGTGGGCGTCAGCGTGAGCTTCGGCCTGCATTCGGACATCGTCGCGCCGTACATTGCGCGCCTGGGTACCGAAGAGCAGAAGCAGCGCTGGCTGCCGGGCGTCTGCGCCGGCGAAACCATTCTCGCCGTGGCGATCACCGAGCCGGGCGGCGGCTCGGACGTCAAGGCGTGCCGCACCACGGCGGTCCGCGATGGTGACGAGTGGGTCATCAACGGCAGCAAGACCTTTATCTCCAACGGCTTTATCTCGGACATGGTGATGGTGGTCTGCAAGACCGACCCGGCGGCCGGCGCCAAGGGCGTGAGCCTGATCATGGTGGAGACCAACCGCGAGGGCTTCCGCCGCGGCCGCAAGCTGCACAAGGTGGGGATGCACTCGCAGGACACCGCCGAGCTGTTCTTCGACAACGTGCGCGTGCCGGCCAGCAACCTGCTGGGCGAGGTTAACAAGGGCTTCGGCTACCTGATGCACGACCTGGCGCAGGAGCGCTTCATCATCGCCGTGGGCGCCGCCTCCAAGCTGGAGCGTCTGCTCGCCCAGACCGTCGAGTATGTAAAGGACCGTAAGGCCTTCGGCGGCACGATCTGGGACTTCCAGAACACCAGGTTCAAGCTCGCCGACATCAAGGCCAATGCCGTGGCGCTGCGCACGATGGTGGACTACTACCTGGCCGAGCACATGCGCCGGGGCCTCTCGGGCGAGGAGGCCGCCATCGCCAAGCTGTACTCCACGGAAGTGCTGTGGAAGTGCATCGACGACATGGTGCAGCTGCACGGTGGCTACGGCTACATGCTCGAATACCCGATCGCCCGGGCGTTCGTGGACATGCGCATCGCGCGCGTCTATGGTGGTTCCAACGAAGTCATGCGTGAGCTCATCACGCGCAAGATGTAAGCAAAACAAGACCAGCGAGGAGACAAGGCAATGTCAAAGCATGTAGTGGTAGCCGGGGTCGGCATGATCCCGTTCAAGAAGCCGGGCCAGAGCGAGTCGTACAGCGTGATGGGCGCCACGGCCGCGAAGCTGGCGCTCGAGGATGCGGGCCTGCCGTACGACAAGATCCAGCAGGCATTCGTTGGCTACGTCTATGGCGATTCCACCTGCGGCCAGGCCGCGCTGTACAAGGTAGGCGTGACGGGCATTCCCATCGTCAACGTCAACAACAACTGCTCCACCGGTTCCAGCGCGCTGTTCCTGGCGCGCCAGGCCGTGGAGTCCGGCGCGGTGGAATGCGCGCTGGCGCTGGGCTTCGAGTTCATGCAGCCGGGTGCGCTCAAGGGCAAGTGGGATGACCGCGAGGGCCCGCTCGATGGCTTTACCGCGATTGGCGGCCATCTGATCCAGGACGCTGTGGACGCCGGCGTGCCGCGCGCGCTGACCCTGTTCGGCGGCGCCGGCCGCGAGCATATGGAGCAGTACGGCACCAAGCTGGAGACCTTTGCCCGCATCCGCGCCAAGGCCAGCCGCCACGCCGCCAACAACCCGCTCGCCGTGTTCCGCGACGTGGTCACGCCGGAAGACATGATGAACGAAAAGGTGATGTGGCCGGGCGTGATGACGCGCTCGATGGCCTGCCCGCCGACCTGCGGCGCCGCCGCCGCCATCGTCTGTACCGAGGCCTTCGCGCGCAAGCACAACCTGCGCACCGACGTGCGCATCCTGGCGCAGTCGATGACGACCGATGTGCCGGACAGCTTCGCGCCGCCGTCGATGATCCGCCTGGTGGGCTTCCACATGGCGCAGAACGCCGCCAAGGCCGTCTACGAGCAGGCTGGCGTGAGCCCGTCCGACATCCAGGTGTGCGAGCTGCACGACTGCTTCGCGCACAACGAGCTGCTGACCTACGAGTCGCTCGGGTTCGCCAAGGTGGGCGAGGCCGAGAAGATGGTGATGGACGGCGACAACACCTATGGCGGCAAGGTTGTCACCAATCCGTCGGGCGGCCTGCTCTCGAAGGGCCACCCGCTGGGCGCGACGGGCCTCGCCCAGTGCTACGAACTGACCAACCAGTTGCGCGGCACGGCCGACAAGCGCCAGGTGGAGAACGTGCAACTCGCGCTGCAGCACAACCTCGGCCTGGGCGGCGCCTGCGTGGTGACGCTGTACGGTCGCGGCTGAACCGTCCAATCGAAGAGGAGATAAGAACATGGCAGACAAGAGCATGATCGGGCTCAGCCTGGGCAAGGGCTCGATCGACGTGGAGATGGGGCGCCTGCGCTTCTTCGCCAAGGCCATCGGCGAGACCGATGCGATCTATACCGATGAAGCCGCCGCGCGCGATGCCGGGCACCCCACGCTGCCCGTGCCGCCGACCTTCCTGATGTGCCTGAACAGCGACGTCTCGGCAGGCGTGGACCGCATGGGCCTGCTGAAGCTGGACCTCGCGCGCATCCTGCACGCCGAGCAGGCGTTCGACTATCACCGGATGGCCTACGCCGGCGATACGCTGCATTTCGAAACCACCGTGACCGATGTGTACGACAAGAAGGGCGGCGCGCTGCACTTCGTGGTCAACACGACGCGCGTGACCAACCAGCGTGGCGAGCACGTGGCCGATATGCGCGGCACGCTCGTGGAACGCCGTGGCTAAGGAGACAATGACCATGCAAGCCCCCCGTTTCAACGATGTGAAGGTTGGCGACAAGCTCCCGCCGCTGGCCCTGCCGGCGATCAACCGCACCACGCTGGCGCTGTACTGCGGCGCCTCCGGCGACCACAACCCGATCCACATCGATCTCGACTTCGCCCGCAAGGCGCGCATGCCGGATGTGTTCGCGCACGGCATGCTCTCCGCCGCCTACCTGGGCCGCCTGCTGACCGGCTGGGTGCCGCAGGCGCAGGTGCGCAACGTGGCCATCCGCTTCACCGGCATCACGCACCTGGGCAACCAGCCGACGTGCACCGGCGTGGTGACCGAGAAATTCGAGGCCGATGGCGAGCAGCGCGTGAAAGTGGCGCTGCGCTGCGCCAACCAGTATGGCGAGGACAAGCTGCTGGGCGAAGCCATCGTCGCCCTGAAATAAGCCGGCTCCCCATCGCACCCCAGACGAATCGATACAGGAAGAACAGACATGAGCAAACTCGCAGGCAAGTCCGCCATCGTCACCGGCTCGGGCCGTGGCATTGGCCGTGAAGTGGCGCTGAAGCTGGCATCCGAAGGTGCCCGCGTGGTGGTGAACGACCTGGACGCCGATCCGGCCGCCGAAGTGGTGGAACTGATCCGCGCGCAGGGCGGCGAAGCCGTGGCATGCGTCGGCAGCGTCACTGCCCCCGATTTCGCCGATCGCCTGGTCAAGACGGCGGTCGAGCACCACAAGGGCATCGACATCATCATCAACAACGCCGGCTACACTTGGGACAACGTCATCCAGAAGATGACCGACGAACAGTGGTATGCCATCCTTGACTGCCATCTGACCGCGCCGTTCCGCATCCTGCGTGCCGCGCAGCCGGTGATCAGCGCCGCTGCCAAGGCCGAAGCGGCCGAGGGCCGGGAGGTGTTCCGCAAGATCGTCAATATCTCGTCCGGCGCGGCGGGCGGCAACCCGGGCCAGTCGAACTACTCGGCAGCCAAGGCCGGCATCCTGGGCATGACCAAGACCCTGGCCAAGGAGTGGGGCCGCCTCAAGGTCAACGTGAACGCGGTGGCCTTTGGCCTGATCGAAACGCGCCTGACACAGGCACTGGCCGGCGACCAGAGCAAGACCGTCAACATCGAAGGCCGCGAGATCAAGGTCGGTGTGCAGCAGGCGATGCTCGACGGCGTGAGCCGCATGACGCCGCTGGGCCGTGCCGGCAAGCCGGAAGAAGCGGCTGGCGCCGTGTATCTGTTCTGCACGCCGGAGTCGAACTTCCTGTCCGGGCAGGTCGTCTACTGCGGTGGTGGCCCCGGCGGCAATTTCTAAGCCCGGCTGCACCCGGAAGACCCACAGAGCGGCCCGACAAGAGGCCGCTACCGCCCCTCTCGGTTGGTGACGGAGACACATCGCATGTACATGACACAATCGCTGCACAGATCGCTGCAGCAACGGCCGGACAAGACGGCCGTGCGTTTCCAGGGCCGCAGCCAGACCTATGCCGAACTTGCCGACCGCGTGGCGCGGCTGGCCGGCGCGCTGAAGAAGCTCGGCGTGACCGACGGCGAGCGCGTGGCGATGTTCTCGCTCAATTCGGCCCGCTATATCGAGTACTACATGGCCGTGCCGTGGGCCGGCGCGGCGCTCAATCCGGTGAACACGCGCTGGAGCGCGGCCGAGATCCTGTATTCGTTCAATGACTCGGGCACCGCCGTGCTGATCGTCGACGACCCCTTCACGGTCGTGGCGCGCAAGGTGGCCGCCGAATGCCCCACGCTGCGCCACGTCATCTACGCCGGCGACGGCGAGACGCCCGAGGGCATGCTGAACTACGAGGCACTGGTTGCCGATAGCGAGCCCGTGGAGGATGCCTACCGTCACGGCGACGACCTGGCCGGCATCTTCTACACGGGCGGCACCACGGGCTTCCCGAAGGGCGTGATGCTCAGCCACACGAACCTCGTCTCCTCGGCCTGCAACCAGCCGATGACGGGTACCTTCGACGAAACGATCGTGATGCTGCACGTCATGCCGATGTTCCACCTGGCATGCTTCGCGGCCATCAACGCGGTCTTCCTGGTCGGCGGCACGCATGTGCCGATGACGGCTTTCGATCCCGGCCAGATGCTGGAGACGATCGCGCGTGGCGCCGTAACCTCGGTGCTGCTGGCGCCGACGATGATCCAGATGGGACTCGACTGGCGCGAGCAGAACCCGCAGCGCGCGGCCGATCTCGACCTCTCGTCGCTCAACCTGATCCGCTACGGCGCCTCGCCGATGACGCCGGCGCTACTGGCCCGCTGCCGGGCCGCGTTCCCGAACGCGCAGTTCGCGCAGGGCTATGGCATGACCGAACTGGCGCCGGTGGCCACGCTGCTCGGCCCCGAGTATCACAGCGATGCCGCCCTGGCGAGCGGCAAGATGCACTCGGTGGGACGGCCCGCGCCGATGGTGGAAGTGAAAATTATCGACCCGCAGGGCCGCGAGGTGCCGCGTGGCACGGTGGGGGAGATCGCCGTGCGCGGCCCCAACGTGATGCTCGGCTACTGGAACCAGCCCGAGGCAACGGCGGAGGCCGTGCGCAACGGCTGGATGCACACCGGCGACGGCGGCTACATGGACACGGACGGCTTCGTGTTCCTGGTGGATCGCATGAAGGACATGATCATCAGCGGCGGCGAGAACGTCTATTCCGCCGAGGTGGAGCGCGCGCTGGCGAGCCACCCCGCGGTGGCGCAGGTCGCCGTGATCGGGGTGCCGCACGAGAAGTGGGGCGAGTCCGTGCACGCGGTGGTGGTGCTGAAGTCAGGCGCGGAAGCCACGTTCGAGTCGATCCAGGGCCATTGCCGGGCGCTGATTGCCGGGTACAAGATCCCGCGCAGCGCCGAGTTTGTGGACGCCCTGCCACTGTCCAGCGTCGGCAAGGTGCTCAAGAACGAGCTGCGCAAGCGCCACTGGAAGTCGTAGGCCTCGATGGTCGCGTCTCCGTGCATCCTGCCCAAGATCGTGCCGCCGCGCCCGGCGAGCGACGCGATCTCGCGCGAGCGGCTGATCGGCCGGCTGCAGGCCGCCAGCGACCGCAAGCTGGTGCTGCTCACGGGCGGCGCCGGCTTTGGCAAGACCACGCTGATGGCGCAGTGGCGCCAGCGGCTCGACAGGGCCGGCGCGCGCGTGGCCTGGCTCACGCTGGCGATGCAGGACGGGGCGTTGCCGACGTTCCGGGGCATCCTGGCCGGCGCGCTCGGGCACGCGGGCCTTGCCATCGAGGCGGGCGAGGGGGGCGGGGAGGCCCTGATCGCCTCGCTGCTGGAAGTGCTGGCGCGCACGCCGGCCGATGTCTACCTGATGATCGACGACTTCCATCATGTGCAGGACCCCGCCACGCTGGCGCTGGTGCAGGCGCTGATCGACGCCATCCTGCCCGGACTGCATCTGGTGATCGCCTCGCGCACCGTGCCCGCGCTGCGGCTTGGGCGGCTGCGGGCCATGGAGGAATTCGTGGAAATCGACGGGGCCGAGCTGACGTTCGACTTCGACGAGACGGCGGCCTTCCTGACCGCGCGCGCGGGCGTGCCGGCCAATGCCGAAGTGGCGCGGCAGGTGCACGAGATTACCGAAGGCTGGCCGGTGGGCGTGCGGCTGGCCGGCCGCACGCGTGACGCCGCCTGCGATAGCCCAGGCGATGTGCCCGCCCGGATGGGTGCCGGCGACAACGGCAACCTGGAGGCCTACCTGTCGGAGGAGGTCATCGACGAACTGCCGGCCTGCCTGCTCGACTTTATGCTGCATGTGTCGGTGCTGCGCAGCTTCCAGGCTGACCTCGCGGCGTTCGTCACCAGCCGCGACGATGCAGCAACCTTGATCGACGAGATTCTCGGGCGCCACGTGTTCCTGCGGCGCGTGGACCGTCGCGACGATCAGGCGTGGTATCGCTTCCATCCGATGTTCGCCGCCTACCTGGACAAGCGCCGGGGGCGGGCGGGCATCGACCCGAAACCGCTCCACCGCCGCGCGGCGCTATGGTTCGTGCAGCAGGGGCGATTCGCCGATGCGATGCGCAGCGCCGCGCTGTGCGACGACCTGGAGCTTGCCACGCAGTTGGTCGATGGCGGGCTGCCGCCGGCGCATTCGCTGGCGCACCTCGGCGTGGTGGCGCGCTGGACCGAAAGCGTGGGCGGCCATCGTATGGCGGCCCATCCGCGGCTGCTGCGCATGGGTGCGTGGGCGGCCGCGCTGACCGCGCGCATGGACCTTGCCGAACGGTGGCTGACACGTCTGGAGACCACCGCGGATGCCGATGGCCTGGCCGAAGACCCCGTCGAGTTGCGGCATCGGTTGCTGCTGCGCGCCGTGCTGGCCACTCATGGCGATGATGAACCCGCCGCGCAGGCCGCCTTGCAGGGGTTGGAATCGATCCCGGCACCGTCGCTGCCGGGCGGGCTGGAGGATATTGAACTGGCGGTGCGCCTGCACTGGCTTTCGGCGCAGGGCCATCATCTGGCCGCGCGCTGCCTCTACAGCGCCCCGGCGGCACGCGCCACGCGAACCGGCCGTGGCGAACTGGCCCTTGTGGCGGCGGCGGCAGCGGCTAACGTGGCGATGCGCGAAGGCAACGCGCTCGAGGCGGAGCGCATCGGCGCCACTGCCCTGCGCCGCGCGCGGACTATCCACGGCAGCGGGGCGCTCTGCGCGACCCTTTGCGCCGGCGTGGTGGCGCAGGCCTGGTTCGAACTTGACCGTCTGGACGAGGCGTACGCGGCGCTGGCCGCATGCCGGATGCGCTTGCGCGGGGCCTCGGCGGAACTGAAGGTGGGCGCCGCGCGCGTCTTCGGCCGCATCCAGGCCCTGCGCGAGCCGCCGCAGGACGCGCTCGCCTACTTCACGCGCGCGGAGGCGCATTTCCGCGCCACCGGCATGGATCGCGGTGTGGTTGCCATGGTCGCCGAACAGCAGCGGCTGGTGCTGTCCTATGGCGACCGCCGGCATGCGCAGGCCCTGCAGGCGGTGCTCGACGGCTACGCCGCACGGCATCCGGGCGACGGCATCCACGATGTGGAGATTGGCGCGGCGGCGGCATTGTCGCGGGCACGGCTGGCGCTGGCGCAGGACGCCCCGCAGGAGGCACTGTCGGCGCTGGAGACGCTGCGGCGGTTCGCCGCGGCGCGCGGTTGCGAGCGACTGCAGGCCGTGGCCGACCTGCTGCAAGCCCGCGCGCTCGAAGCACTGGGCCGCAGCGCACAGGCCCAGGGTTGCGCGCAATCGGCCGTGGCAACGTGCTACCGGCTCGGGCTCCATCGCACCCTGATCGAGGAGGGCGCCGGCCTGCACCCGATGCTGGTGCGCGCCGCCGCGCATGGTGGCGCGGCGCTGGTCGAGCATGTGCGCGCGCGGCTGGGCGAGGCGGGGAGTGCCCCGGCGCTGGCCGTGGCCGCGGTGCCCACGCTTGCTTCACTCCCGCAGGCACCTGCCGCGCCGGTGCGCACCATCGCCGCCACGCCGGGGCTCACCCGGCGCGAACAGGAGGTGCTCGCGCTGCTCGAGCAGTCCATGTCGAACAAGCGCATTGCGCTGACGCTGAACATCAGCGTGCAGACGGTCAAGTGGAACCTCAAGAAGATCTTCGTCAAGCTGCAGGTCACCAGCCGCTACGAAGCCATCGTCGCGGCCCGCAAGCTCGCTACCTGCGAGCAGTGAGCCGGGCATCCTCGTTTCAAATACCCGAAGTCCAACCCTCAGGGAGACACAGCGCATGTATCAGCTCGACCAGTTCTATATCGGCGGCCAGTGGGTGGCGCCAGCCGCGGGCGCCGGCCGCCTCGACATCGTCAATCCGGCCACCGAGGCAGTGATTGGCCGCGTGGCCATGGGCGGCGCGGCCGATGTCGATGCCGCCGTGGCGGCGGCCCGGGCGGCCTTCCCGGCCTGGTCGGCCACCACCCGCGAAACCCGCGTGGACGTGCTGTCGCGGCTGATCGCGCTGTACAAGGCGCGCATGGACGACATCGCGCTGGCCATCCACCACGAGATCGGCGCGCCGCAATGGCTGTGCAAGGTCAAGCAGGCGCCGTTGGGCCTGCAGATGCTGGAGTCCGCGCTGGCCGCGCTGAAGGAAGCGGATTTCACGCGGCAGCTTGGCGGCACCGAGGTCGTCAGCGAGCCGATTGGCGTGGCGGCGCTGATCACGCCGTGGAACTGGCCGGTCACGACGATTGCCACCAAGGTGGGCTCGGCGCTGGCGGCGGGGTGCACGGTGGTGCTGAAGCCTTCGGAGCTGGCGCCACTCGATGCGCGGATCTTCGCCGAGATCGTGCACGCAGCCGAGGTGCCGGCGGGTGTCTTCAATATGGTCTACGGCGATGGGCCGACGGTCGGCGCTGCGCTGTCGCGCCATGGCGACGTGGACGTGATCTCGATCACCGGCTCCACGCGGGCCGGGATCGAGGTGGCGGCGGCGGCGGCCGGCACGGTCAAGCGTGTGCTCCAGGAGCTGGGCGGCAAGTCGGCCAACGTGATTCTGGACGATGCGGACCTGCGCGCGGCGGTCTCGGATGGCGTGGTCAGCTGCATGATCAACTCCGGCCAGACCTGCGTGGCGCCCACGCGGATGCTGGTGCCGCGCCATCTGCACGAGCAGGTCGTGGCCATTGCGGCGGCCACGGTTGCCGCGCTGAAGGTGGGTGACCCGACGCTGCCGGAGAGCAAGGTCGGCTCGATGGCCAACCGGGCGCAGTTCGAGAAGGTCCAGCGCCTGATCGGCATCGGCATCGAGGAGGGCGGGCAGGTCGTGGCGGGGGGGGTTGGCCGGCCCGAGGGGCTGGCGTCAGGCTATTTCGTGCGGCCGACCATCTTCGCCAACATCCGCAACGACGCCACCGTGGCGCGCGAGGAGATCTTTGGCCCGGTGCTGGCGATTCTCCCGTATGACTCGGAGGAAGAGGCGATTGCCATCGCCAATGACACCGAATACGGTCTGGCTGCCTATGTCTGGTCGGGCGATCCGGCGCGGGCACGGCGCGTGGCGGGGCGCCTGCAGGCTGGCATGGTCCGTATCAACGGTGCCCAGCCGCACAGCGGCGCGCCGTTCGGCGGCTACAAGCGCTCCGGCAATGGCCGCGAGTTCGGCAGCTATGGGCTCGCTGAATATATGGAAATCAAGGCCATCGCGGCCTGACCGATGCCTGATCGATGATGCTTGTCCCGGATTGGCGCGCGGTCATTCCGGTGACACGGAATATGGGTATGTGAGTATGGGTAAACGAGAACCCGGACACATGCCCCGGGGAAACGTCCCCAAAGCCATACATTATCAAGACTGCAAAAAGCAGAAAGCCCCGCCGGAGGCGGGGCTTCCCAGGCAAGATATTGCCGGGCGCTTCAGGCGGTAATCAAACTGCCTGAATCTTCGTGGCCTGTTCGCCCTTCTGGCCCATTGCCTTGACGTAGCGGACCTTCTGGCCTTCCTTCAGCGACTTGAAGCCATTGCCTTCAATTGCCGAGAAATGCGCGAACAGGTCGTTGCCGCCTGCGTCCGGGGTGATGAAGCCGAAGCCCTTGGCGTCGTTGAACCACTTAACGGTACCGGTTTCCATATTTCTATCCAACCTTGAATTTCAGATGAGCGCAATCGCCCGACGAGGCATGATCTTCGCAACACCCCGCGTCGAAAACTCGTTTGAGGGCAGTGCGCATGCGAGGACCCATTCTGCCGGTTTTTTTTCGCGTGTCAATCGGACTAACCCCCTAACGGTATTTCGGCATGCAAACAGCAGATATTAGAGTTTTCTACATCGAAAGCGGTTTTGTCTGACATCTGAAGGGCTTACGCGATGATAAGACAGCTATATCAGCATAGCGAGTATCGATAGTCGGTACGAATTCGCGCGATTCCGTTCCGCCCGGCAGTGCGGCAGTCCGGCCGTGCGTCAGTGCGGCCGGCGCCGGCGCGCAATGCTTCAAACTCCTGTACTCCATATGGACTATGGCATTTGGCGGACGATGCCACGACAATGGCGGCCAATACAAAACAGCGGCGCCCGGACATCGGGCGGCGCGCGCGCCCAAGGCGCAATTTGAACGAAGAACGGGGATTTTCATGTCATTCGAGCCATAGCCTGGCCGACCGGACGTGCCGTGCGCGCGTCGCAGCGTCGGCCCGCCTCGGTCCATGTCGGCCCGCATCCGGGTTGGACGGACACCCGCCACAATTTTTCACAATCCATTCCCAGCGAATGCCCTAGCATCGCCCCTTGCCCGGCACATTAGGGAAAATCCCGTATCAATGGCCACGGGGACGGGCATCGCGCGGGCAGCGCCGCCAACGGCGCGCCCAAGGCATAACAGAAGAAGCGGATAACAGCCAGTGAAGCAAGTGCAACGTTCAATCCGGGGACTTTTCGGCAATGCCGGCGATGCCAGCCAGGCGCCGTCGCGGGCCGCCGCCACATGGCAGCGCGCCATGGCGGTCGTGGCGGTACTGGCGTCCGCGCTCGGCGTGGTGCTTGCCACGCTGACGCCTTCGACGGCGGTTCAGGCCCAGCCGGCGGCCGATCTGGCCCAGCCGGCAGCGCCCAACGTCGCCTTCCACTATGGCAGCAAGCCGCCCGTGGATGCCCTGCAGGCCTTCGACGTGGCCGTGGTGGAGCCCGACAGCGGCTTCGATCCGCGCCGCGCCGCCACGCCGCAGACAGCGTGGTTCGCCTACGTCAGCCTGGGCGAGGTGCTGCCCAGCCGGGCCTACTTCCAGGACATCCCCAAAAATTGGCTGGTCGGCAGCAATGACGCCTGGCAGGCACGCGTGGTTGACCAGGCCGCCGACGGCTGGCCGGCATTCTATGTGGACAAGGTCATCGCCCCGCTGTGGGAGCGCGGCTATCGCGGCTTCTTCCTCGATACGCTCGACTCCTATCACCTGGTAGCCAAGACCGATGCCGAGCGCGCCCGGCAGGAAGCCGGCATGGTGCGCGTGATCCAGGCCATCAAGGCCCGTTACCCCGAGGCCCGGCTGCTGTTCAACCGGGGCTTCGAGATCCTGCCGCAGGTACACGGCCTGGTCTACGGCGTGGTGTTCGAATCGCTGTTCCGGGGCTGGAACCAGGCGCAGGGCCGCTATACCGAGGTCAGCCAGCAGGACCGCGACTGGCTGCTGGCGCAGGCCCGCGTCATCCGCGAGCAGTACAAGCTGCCGGTGATTTCCATCGATTACTGCCCGCCGGCCGACCGCCGCTGCGCCCGCGACACCGCGCGCCGCATCCGCGCGCTCGGCATCACGCCGTACGTGACCGATTCCGGCCTGCAGACCGTGGGCGTCGGCCAGATCGAGGTCATGCCGCGCCGCGTGCTGGTGGTGCAGGAGAGCGAGCCCGGCGTGGCCATCGACAACACCGAGGGCGTGCGTTTCGTCTCCATGCCGATCAACTACCTGGGCTACCGGGTGGATTTCGCCGAGACGCGCGATCCGCTGCCCGAGATCGGCCCGGACCGCTATGCGGGCGTGGTGGTCTGGTCCAACGGCTATTTCACCCAGCAGCCCGGCCGCTTCCTGGCCTGGGTGGAGAAGCAGATGGCCCAGGGCGTGCCCGTGGTCTTCATGAACGGCTTCGGCGCCCCCGTGGCCGGCTCGCTGGCGCGTACGCTGGGGCTCAAGCCGGTGAAGGGCCGCGTCTCCGGGCCGGTGTCGATCGTGTCGAAGGACCCGATGCTGGGTTTCGAGATGCCGGTCGCCCCGGACCGCTCGGAAGCGGTGCCGGTGCAGGTGCAGGAGGGCGCGGCCAACACGCGGTCGCTGCTGCGCATGCGCTCGGGCACGCTGACCTATGATGCCGCGGCCATTACGCCATGGGGCGGATACGTCACAGGGCCTTACGCGGTGCGCCAGAACGCGGCCACCGACCAGGACCGCTGGATCATCCAGCCGCTCCAGTTCCTGCGCGAGGCGCTGCGCCTGCCGCAGATGCCCGTCCCGGATTCCAGCACGGAGAGCGGCCGCCGCCTGCTGACCATCCATATCGATGGCGACGGCTTTGCCTCCAAGGCTGAAATTCCTGGCGGGGGCTTCTCGGGCGAGGTGCTGTTCCGCGAGATCTTCGACAAATACCGCCTGCCGATGACCATGTCGGTGATCGAAGGCGAAGTGGGCAAGTCGGGCATGTACCCGAAGCTGACGGCGGAACTGGAGCCGATTGCCCGCAAGATCTTCGCCCAGCCGTACGTGGAAGTGGCCAGCCACACCTACTCGCACCCGTTCGAGTGGGGCCGTACCGTGCCCGGCCACGAGAGTGATGCCCGCATCCAGGAGGGTGACGAGGCCTATCACCTGGCGATTCCCGGCTACAAGATGGACCTGAACCGCGAGATCGGCGGGTCGATCGACTACATCAACAGGGTGCTGGCGCCCCCGGGCAAGCCGGTGAAGATGGTGCTGTGGCCCGGCGACTGCCAGGCCCCGCCCGAGGCGCTCAAGCTGACCGAGCAGGCCGGCGTGCTGAACATGAATGGTGGCGACACCATGATCACGCGCAGCAACCCCAGCTGGACCGCGATTGCGCCGCTGGGCATCCACAAGGCCGACAACACCTTCCAGGTGTTTGCCACCAACCAGAACGAGAACATCTACACCAACCTGTGGCATGGCCCGTTCTACGGCTTCGAGCGCGTAATCGAGACCTACGAGCTGACCGAGAAGCCGTACCGCTTCAAGGCCGTGAACATCTACTACCACAGCTATTCGGGCACCAAGGTGGCGTCCCTGCGGGCGCTGCGCAAGGTCTATGACTACGTGCTCACGCAGCCGCTGCTGCCGATGCATTCCACCGACTACGTGCTCAAGGTCATCGACTGGCAGGGCATGGCCGTGGCGCGCGAGCTGGGCGAGGGCGCGAATGGTGAGAGTGGTGAGAGTGGTGAGATGGGCGCGCCGGCCGCCGGGGCCTGGGTGGTGCGCGGCGATGGCAACCTGCGCAACCTGCGCTGGAACGGCACGGGCGTGCCGGACGTGGCCACCGCGCGCGGCGTGACCGGTTCGTCGCCGGCGCCGGGCGGCGGCACCTACGTGCACCTCGATGGCGGCAATGCGCGCTTCCAGATCGTGCCGGCCGCCACGCTCGCCGTGCCCGAGATCCCCGAGGCCAACGGCCTGGTGCGCGACTGGCAGCGCGATGGCCAGGTCACGCGCTTCCGTTTCAGCGGCTACTACAAGCCTTTCTTCCGGCTGGCCAATGCCGGCCAGTGCAGTGTGACGGTCGACGGCAAGCCCGTGGCCGGTATGCGCGAGCGCAACACGCTGCGAATCGATACCCCCGCGGTGAATGATCCGATCCATGTCCAGCAACAAGTCGAAGTCCGCTGCGCCGGCTGAGCGCGAGCGGCTGTTGCCGCCCGCGCTGGTCCTGACTTTCACCGCCATGGTGGGGGTGGGGCTGGCGCTGATGTTCCCGCGTGAAACGCTGCGCGAGCGCCTGCTCGGCCAGGGCCGCACCGTCGATGGCCTGACCGTGGCCTACCTCGAGGCGTGGTCGCGCGTGGCCCCCAACGACACCAGTTTCATGGGTGTGCTGGCGGAGCAGTACGCCCGCAGCGGCCGGCTCGATGACGCCGAGGCCATGCTCGCCCGCATGCAGGCGGTGCAGGGCGCGGACCTGAGCGGCCCGATCCTGCGCACGCGGATCGAGATCTCCCAGCAGCGCGCCTACGCGGCGCTGCCGGAGACGCCCGAGCGCGCGCAGCGGCTGGCGACCATGAACGACCTGCTGAAGGACGCCACCACGCCGGCGCAGATGCGCAAGTGGTCGCTCGCGGATCTGCAGGCGCTGGCCACGCAGTCGCGCCAGATCGGCGCGGCGGACCCGGCCGGCAAGCTGTTCCGCGAACTGGCCGTGCGCGACCCCGGCAACGCGGACTTCTACAACAAGCAACTGGCCGGCATCGCGCTGGCCGGCGGCAACTATCGTGACTCCGCCCAGGCGCTGTTCGACGCGCAGGCGCGCGCCAAGAACCTGTACGAGCAGCGCACGCTGTTCCTCCAGGCGCTGCAGACGCTGCAATCGGGCAACCTGCTCGACGAGGCGCTGGCGGAAGCCGAGCACCGGGGCGGCAAGCTGCTCGATGATGCCGAGGTGCTGCGCTACCTGACAAAACTGGCGCTGGCGGCGGGCAAGCCCGAGCTGGCGGCGAAGTACGTCGAGCGGCTGCTGAAGCTGTCGGCCAACAAGCCGATGGGCGCGACACTGCTCGCGCAGGCCCATCTCCGGCGCGTCTCCGACACCGAACCGTGGCTGGCCCGCGAGGTGGTGTTCCTCGACGGCCCGCGCGGCGTGGCGCTGCGCGAGCGGCTGGCGGCAGCCGGCGAACTCGGCGTGCGCCACGTGGCGGACACCGGCAACCTCTCGCAGGCCGACGCCCAGGCGGCGGCCAAGGCCGAGGTGGCGGCTGCGGCGGCTGCAGCGGCCAAAGACGGCAAGGCGTTCAATCCGGACGACTACGATCTCGCTTATCGCGTGTTCCTGGCCGCCGGCAAGCTCGACCAGGCGCAGCGCGTGGCGCAGACCGCCGTGCAGAAGCTGCCGAACGAGCCGGTCTGGCGCGAGCGGCTGGCACAGGTGGCCGAATGGAACCGCCAGCCGATGATCGCGCTGCAAAGCTGGCTCCAGTACGCCCAGGCCACCAACGACGAACGTGCGTGGAACAACGTCATGCGGCTGGCGCCGGGGCTGTCCGACGACCGCGCCTATCTGGCGGCGCTGCGGCACCGTGCCGGCAGCGGGGACCTGAAGACCATCGACGAGGTGGTGGCCGCCTACGAACGCCTCGGCGAGCCCGAGGCCGGCATGGCCTTCCTCGATTCCCTGAGCAGCGGCCCGCACGGCCGCGCGGTGATGGAGCGCAACGCGCAGCTGGCCGAGCGCGCCGGCCGCGACAGCCGCGCCTTCGAACTGTATGGCCAGCTGCAGCAGCGCTTCGGCGCGCAGCCCGAGTACGCGCTCAAGCGCGCCAACATGCTCTATGTGAATGGCCGCCTGACGCAGGCCATGGACGCGCTGCTCCCGGCACGCGCCAAGGCCGGCCCGCGCGACCTGCTGTACTGGCGCACCTACACCGAGCTGGCGCGCCTGACGCAGCGCGATGACCTGCTCACGGACGGCTACCGCCAGATGATGATCGCGGTTGGCAACACGCACGACGACCATTGCATGGCAATGCCGCCCGGCGCTGCCCGCAACGACTGCCTGGCCGAGGTGCGCGATACCGAGGAAGCCGATTTCTCGAACCTGATCCAGTACTACGACACGACGCCCATCGATGCGGGCCGGATTGCCGAGGCCGGCTGGCGCAAGAGCGGCAAGCGCGAGCAGTTCGAACTCGCCATCTATTACTACACGCGCGCCCATGCCTACGTGCGCGTGGAACGGCTGTTTGCCAGCCTCACGCCCGAGCAGAAGCGCGACGCCGAAGGCTCGGCGACGTTCCTGATGCGTCGCGCCGAGTACTGGCGCCTGACCGGCGACCGCGAGCACGCGCTGGCCGACCTGCGCCACGCGGTAGGCCAGTCCGATGCGGACAGCGAGACCTTTGCCGCCCTGCTGTGGGCGCTGGTCGACATGGGGACGGACAGCGAAGTGCGCGCCGTGATGCAGCGGCTGAAGCCCGAGGCCGAGGACGATCCCGGCCTGTGGGGCGCCTATGCCGCCGGCGCCATGCGCTTCCAGGACGGGCGCACCGCGCTGCACTACCTGCACAAGATCCAGATGGGCAAGAGCGCCGATCCGCTCTGGCTGGGCCTGATGGCCGATGCGTACGAGGCCATCGGCCAGACGCAGATGGCATGGCGCATCCGCAAGCAGGCGTGGATCGACCTCCATCACGCGTGGTCTCCGGCGGGGCAGAAGGGCGCCGAGGTGCCGCACGCCGGTGAGGAGGACGACGCGGCCAGCGACCCCGAGGACGAGGAAAACGCGCAGGGCGCCCCGGCGCGCGCGGACCTGCGCCGCCAGACCGTGGCACTGGGCCAGATATTTGCATCGGGCGATGTCTCGCGCAATCTGGTGATAGAAATGCTGCGCCGCGACCGCGCGGAAGTGGCCGCACGCCGTCAGTCGCCGGGTGAGTCGCCGGCCGTCACGGGGGCCTCGAAGCTTGGCAACGTGCCGGGTTTGCCGCCGCTGGTGGTGGCGCCGCCCGCCGAGCTGACCGAGCGCGAGCGCCGGCGCCAGAGCCTGATCTCGGCCGCCAGCCGCGAGGTGGCGCTGGCCTGGGCGATGTCGTCGGAGTCGAACGAGCTGGCCCGCGCGTGGCTGGCGCGGCAGTACGTCAAGACGCTCCAGCGCCCGGCCTATGCCGAAGTGTCGATCGCGCTCGACAACAACGACATGAATGCACTGGACCGCATCATGGAGCGTCAGGCGGGCCGCGTGCCCGTGGCGAACCAGATCGAGGCCAATCGCCAGCTTGACCGCATCTCGGCCGCGCAGACGCAGGCGTTCGAGACCCAGGAGCTGGCCCGCACCGACGACACCCTGCAGGAGACCCTGCAGGATGCGCTGCTGTTCAACGCGCAGGCCATCGAGCCGCGCGTGACCTTCCAGCACCAGAAGCCGCTCGAATACTTCGAGTACAGCCTGGGCGCCGGCGCCCGGCTGTGGGATGGCTACGCGGTGGGCCTGCGCGGCGTGTTCCGCGACCAGCGCAGCACCGATCCGACCCAGCTGGCCAACGTGCCGGCCGGCGACCGCCGCGCCGAGCTGACGCTGGACTACCGCGACTCCCAGAAGCGCTGGCTGGTAGGTGTGGGCCGCCGTGATGGCCTGGAAAGCTTCACCACTGCGCGCATGACCGGCCAGTGGAATATGGAAAGCCGGGTGTCGTTCACGACGCTGGCGGGCTACAACCAGCCGGCCGACGAGTCGTCGCAACTGCGCGTGGGCGGCATGAAGGATGTGCTGGGCGCCGGCGCCACGTGGCGGCTGGGCCTGCGCGAGTTCATCAGCGGGCGCTTCGAGTACAGCCATTTCTATGGCCAGGACCGCAGCGCGCTGGGCCATGGCCTGCTGTTCGACGTGGAGGCGGGCTACCGCATCCGCACGCAGTATCCCGACTACACGGTACGCGCCGTGGCCACGCGCGGCATCTACACCCGCAACAGCGGCACGCTGACGCCGGCCCTGCAGCGGCTGATGCCGGCCGATGACGACGAGGCAAACACGGCGTTCTATATGCCGCAGAGCTTCACGCAGACCGGCGTGCTGTTCGGCTTCGGCACCGACCTGCTTGCCGAATACACGCGCAAGTGGCGGCCATTCGCGGAGGTGGGTGCGCTGTACGACTCGCGCGCCGGGCACAACTTCCACGGGCAGGCGGGCGTGGCCGGCTCGGTGTTCGGCAACGACCACCTGGCGCTGTATATCTCGCACGACACCGCGGCCCGCACCAGCGGGACGCCGCTGACCGAGGTCGGCCTGCGCTATCGCTGGCTGTACTGAAGATTGACGACGAAGGTTTTCAAGGTAAACGAGGGGAATCCCATGAAAATGACAATGACTGGCAAGGGCCGCATCGGGCGGCTGGCGGCATGGATCGGCACCGTTGGCGCGGCGCTGTGGCTGGCGGGTTGCGCGGTGACGGATGTGGGCCGCGCGCCGCAAATGGCGCCCGGCGACACGGTGGCGGTGCTGCCGATCGTCAACTACACCGAGACGCCGCAGGCCGGCCTGCGCGCCGAAGCCATCGCCGAATCGCTGCTGAAGACCGGCGGCATTGCCAACCTGAAGCGCTATCCGGCTTCGCTGAACCCGGAAACGCTGTTCGAGCCGGCCGAGCGGGAGTCCGTGGGCAAGGCGCTGGAATGGGCCCGCGGCGAGCGCGCCCGCTACGCGCTGACCGGCGCGGTGCAGGAATGGCGCTATAAGGTAGGTGTGGATGGCGAGCCGGCGGTGGGCATCTCGCTGCAACTGATCGACGTGGCCAGCGGCCAGGTGGTGTGGTCGGCCACGGGCAGCGACAGCGGCTGGAGCCGCGCCTCGCTGTCGGGCACCGCGCAGAAACTGCTGCGCCGCCTGCTGGCGCCGCTGATGCAGGGCTGATCGCGTTCTCGGACGCTGTAGAAAAGGACAGGTGACACGCGTGGGGAATTCTGCGGAAAAGAGGCGCCAGGGGCAGGGGATCGGCCTCGGCGGGCGCTATGCGCGCTGGCTGGCGCCCGCGGTGAGCGGGCCGGCCGCGGCGCTGGAGTTGATCGCCACCATGGTGATCGCGATGGGGCTGGCCTGGCTCGTGCTGCCGCAGAACCCGCTGCTGCTCGGCATGGGCTTTCCCTGGGCGTGGCTGCTGCCGGTGATCCTGGCGCTGCGCTATGGCACGCTGATTGGCGTGGGCTCGGTGCTGATGCTGCTGGGCGGCTGGTTCTTCTTTGAATCGCTCGGCAGCTACACCAGCGCGTTCCCGCGCATGTTCTTCCTGGGCGGCCTGCTGCTGGTGCTGGTCTCGGGGCAGTTTGGCGATGTGTGGGGCACGCGGCTGGCGCGCGCCCGGGCCGTCAACCGCTACCTGGACGAGCGGCTGGCCGCGCTGACCAAGAACCACTACCTGCTGCGCATTTCGCACGCGCGGCTGGAGAACGACCTGCTGGCACGCCCGACCACGCTGCGCGACACACTCTCGCAGATGCGGGCCGTCGCCATGGGCGACGCCGCACGGGGCGTGGCGGGCCAGCCCGACATGCTGCCCGGCGCCCAGCCGATGCTGCAGGTGGTGGCACAGGCTTGCCAGATCGAAGGCGCGGCGCTGTTCGCGTGCGATGGCGAACGCATCTCGCCGCAGGCCGCCGCGAGCATCGGGCCGGCCTTCGAGCTGAACCTGGACGATCCGCTGGTGCGCCATTGCCTCGACACGCGCGAACTGGCCCACCTGCGCTCGTCCGGCCTGCAGCAGGACGCCGAGACCCGCTACGTGGCCGTGGCGCCGGTGCTGGCCGGCTCCGACCGGCTGATCGGCGTGCTGGTGGTGGAACGTATGCCGTTCCTCTCGCTGACCTATGAAAACCTCCAGCTGCTGATGGTGCTGATGGGCTACTACGCCGATGGCGTGGAGCACGGCCAGGCCACGCACGGTATCCAGGCGCTGATGCCTGCCATTCCGTACGCATTTGCGCTCGACTACGCGCGGCTGTCGCGGCTGCGCCAGGAAACCGGCGTCGAAAGCTCGGTGGTGGCGCTGGTGTTCGACCTCGACGAAGCCCGCGACGCGCTGTTCGAACAGGTGGTGCGCAGCCGCCGGGCGCTGGACGTGGCCTGGCCCGCGCGCAGCCCGCGCCAGCGCGCCATGCTGACGCTGATGCCGCTGTCCGACAGCCAGGCCGTCTCGGCCTATCTGGTGCGGATCGAAGACATGCTGCGCGCGCAGTTCGGCACCGACTTCGCCACCTCGCACATCGGCGTGTACTCGCTGACCGTGCCGGCCACCGGCGCCGAAGACGCGCTGGTGCGGCTGTTGCAGCGTTGCCAGATCGATGGCGCCACGGCGACCGATGCCACGGCGCCGCGCCCCGCGGCGTCCGGCGTGGTGGCTGGCAACAATGCTCCGGTGCCTGCTTCGGCAGGCACGCAGGCGGGCTGACGCATGGGCAAGCTGACCCTCGGCGGCACCGCCTTCCAGATCGCCGCGCTGGCGCTGCTGTTTCGCGGCGGCACGGGCCTGCCGCTGCTGCTGGCGTTCTTCGCCCTGCAGGCGGCGGCTGCCGGCCTGCTGGGGCTGGCGCTGTGGCGCCTGCTGCCGCGCCGCTTCCGCACACCGTTTGCGTGGACCTATGCCTACCTGGCTGCGTTCTGCTTCTTTGTGCCGCTGGGCGGGACGCTGGTCTGCCTCGGCAGCCTGCTGTTTGCGCGGCTGTTCCCGGGCCGGCGCGATGCGTCCGGCATTGCCTCGGTGGCGCTGCCGGCCTTCGTCACCCACCTGATCCAGCGCGTGACGCACGGCGGCGGGGCGCGCCTGCGCGCGCAGCTTGGCAATACACGCGCACCGCTGCCGGAGCGCATGAACGCGCTGGTGGCGATGCAGTCGATGCCGACGCGCACCGCCAGCCCGGTGCTGCGCGAGCTGCTGGCAGACAGCACGGACGACATCCGCCTGCTCGCCTACGGCATGCTCGATGGCGCGGAGAAGCAACTGACGCAACAGATCCTGGCCGAATTGCCGCGCCTGGAAGCCGCCGACACGCCCCAGGCGCGCGGCGAGATCAACAAGCGGCTGGCCGACCTCTACTGGGAGCTGATCTACCAGAACCTGGTGCAGGGCGATGTGTACCGCTATACCGCCAGCCAGGTGGAGCGCTACGCCAGCGCCGCGCTGGAGACCGACGACACCAACGCCGCGCTCTGGTACATGCGGGGCCGGCTGGCGCTCACGCGCAATGCGCCGGCCGAGGCGCGCGCCTGGCTCACGCGGGCCGAGTCGCTCGGCTTCGCGCGCGAGCGCGTGCTGCCGCTGCTGGCGGAAGCCGCCTACCTGGAACGCGACTACGCCGCCGTGCATCGCCTGATGGCGGCTTTCGACAGTCCTTCGCCGCTCCCGCTGGTGCGGCCCCTGCTGCGGTACTGGCAATCATGAGTGAAATACTGGTTAAGGGAACGTCCGCCGACGTCATGCTGCTGCTGGAAGGCACGTTCCCGTATGTAAGCGGGGGCGTGTCCAGCTGGGTCAACCAGATGATCCGCGCCTTCCCGGACATCCGCTTCGGCATCGTCTTTATCGGCAGCCGCCGGCAGGATTATGGCGAGATGGCCTACGCGCTGCCGGACAACGTCGTGCATCTGGAAACCCATTTCCTGTACGACTTTCCGCCGCCGCCGATGGTGCACGGCAGCTCCGGCGACCCGCGCGCCTTTGACAAGGCCGACGCGCTGCACGAGATGCTGCGCGAGCCCGGACGCGAGCAGGAAGCCGGCGAGCTGATCCGCGAACTGATGCCGGCGCTGCGCGAGGGCGGGGCGCTCTCCGAGGACGCTTTCCTCTACAGCCGCCGCGCCTGGCAGACCATTACCGATCAGTATCGCCAGTTCTGTACGGACCCGTCGTTCACGGACTACTTCTGGACCATCCGCATCATGCACAAGCCGCTGTGGCAGCTGGTGCGGATTGCCGATTCGCTGATCCCGGCGAAGATGTACCACACGGTGTCCACGGGCTACGCGGGCTTCCTGGGTGCCATGCTGCGCTACCGCACCGGGCGGCCGCTGCTGGTGTCCGAGCACGGCATCTATACGAAGGAACGCAAGATCGACCTGTTCCAGAGCCAGTGGATCCGGGATAACCGCAACATCTTCGAGCGGGACATTTCCCAGATCAGCTACTTCCGCGAGCTGTGGGTGCGCTTCTTCGAGACCCTGGGCCGGGTCTGCTACGACGCCGGCGACGAGATCGTGGCGCTCTACGAGGGCAACCGCCGCCGCCAGGTGGCCGATGGCGCGGTAGAAGCGCGCACGCGCAATATCCCGAACGGCATTAACCTGCCGCGGCTGTCGGCGCTGCGCACGCAGCGGGCGCCGGGTGTGCCGCCGGTGCTGTGCCTGATCGGCCGCGTGGTGCCGATCAAGGACATCAAGACCTTTATCCGCGCGATGCTGACCGTGGTGCGCGAGTACCCGGACGCCGAAGGCTGGATCGCCGGCCCCGAGGACGAGGATCCCGAGTACGCGCAGGAATGCCGCAGCCTGGCGGAAAGCCTGGGGCTCGGCAAGAAAGTGAAGTTCCTCGGCTTCCAGAAGATCGACGAACTGCTGCCGAAGGTGGGCGTGCTGATCCTCAGCTCGATCTCGGAGGCGCTGCCGCTGGTGGTGCTGGAGGGCTTCGCGGCGGGTGTGCCGTGCGTGACGACTGACGTGGGCTCGTGCCGCGAACTGATCTTCGGCCTGCCCGGCGAGGACGCGGCGCTTGGCGCGGCGGGCGGCGTGGTCCGTATCGCCGATCCGGCCGCACTGGCCGGTGCCGCGCTGGAACTGCTCACCGACCCGCCGCGCTGGCAGGCTGCCCAGGCGGCCGGCATTGCGCGGGTGGAACGCTATTACACGCAGGAACAGATGGTGGGCAGCTATCGCACGCTGTATGCGGCGCTGATGGACAAGCCCGATTACACGGGACGCACGGATGGGGCCGCGCCGGCCGGTAATCCGGCAAAGTGCCCCGTGCACGGAGGACGCTGACATGGCCGGGATTGGTTTCGAACTCCGCAAGATGCTCCGGCGCGACAGCCTGTCCGGCATGCTGAGCGCCTACGCTTACGCCGGCGTGATCAGCTCCGGGCCGTGGGTGCTGTCGATCCTCGGCATCCTGCTGATCGGCCTGCTGAGCATCGGCTTCGTGATTCCGGGGATGCTGATCACGCAGTTCCAGGTGTCGGTGACCTACCTGATTGCCTGCAGCCTGATCCTGACCGGGCCGATGCAGCTGTCGTTCACGCGCTTCACCTCCGACCGGCTGTTCGAGCGGCGCGACCACCTCGTGCTGTCGAACTACCACGCGGTGGCGCTGCTCTCCACGGGGCTGGCCGGCGCCATCGGCGTGGGCTGCGCGGTCTGGGCGTTCCCGGAGCAGTCGGTGCTGTACCGGCTGCTGATGATCGCGGGCTTCGTGATCATGAGCAATATCTGGATCGCGGCGATCTTCCTGTCGGGCATGAAGCAGTACAAGGCCATCGTGTGGACGTTCTTCGTCGGCTACACGATCACGGTGCTGGGCGCGCTGGCGCTGCGCTCGCGCGGGCTGGAGGGGCTGCTGGCCGGTTTCGTGGTGGGCCAACTGTGCCTGCTGGTGGGCATGATCACGCTGATCTACCGCAACTACACCAGCCAGCGCTTCATGTCGTTCGAGGTGTTCCAGAAGCGCTACGCCTATCCGAGCCTGGTGGCCATCGGCCTGTTCTACAACCTCGGCATCTGGCTGGACAAGTTCATGTTCTGGTACGCGCCGTCCACGGGCCAGCAGGTGATTGGCCCGCTGCACGCGTCCATCATCTACGACATCCCGGTGTTCCTGGCCTACCTCGCCATCATCCCGGGCATGGCGGTGTTCCTGGTGCGTATCGAGACCGATTTCGTCGAGTACTACGACGCGTTCTACAACGCGGTGCGCGGCGGCAGCTCGCTCGAGCACATCGAGGACATGCGCAACACGATGGTCCAGACCATCCGCCTGGGGCTGTACGAGATCGTCAAGGTGCAGGCCATTGCGGCGCTGCTGCTGTTCGTGGTGGGGCCGTGGGTGCTGCGGCTGCTGGGCATTTCCGAGCTGTACCTGCCGCTGCTCTATGTCGACGTGATCGGCGCGAGCCTGCAGGTGGTGCTGCTCGGCGTGCTCAACATCTACTTCTACCTGGACCGCCGGCGCGAAGTGCTGCTGCTGACCGGGAGCTTCGTGGTGCTGAACTTCGTGCTGACCCGGCTGACGCTGGAGCTGGGCCCAGCCTGGTATGGCTACGGGTTCGCGGTGTCGCTGCTGATCGTGGTGGCGCTGGCGCTGTACCTGCTGGACCGCAAGCTGGAGCGGCTGGAGTACGAGACGTACATGCTGCAGTAGGGCAGAGGACGAGGAGTCAAGGGCCGCAGGCCGCGGGCGTGCCTGTTGTAGCTTTTACACACGCTCCGGCGCCCGGGCGCGGCCCCGCTGGCCATCGTTTCAAACGTGCCAGCCCAATGCTGCGCTTGCCGCGCGCCATCCCCGCCGTCGCAGCGGCGCCGCAACACTGTTGCATGCCCCTCGAACGGAGCCTCGACGCGCCGTCGCGCGTTTGGGTAACATGATGCGGCCGCGCCACACATCGGCGGCAGTCATCAGAGGGATGTATGAGAATTGCCTCCGTGGAGGACGACCCCAGCCAGGCCGCACAGATCCGACAACTGCTCGAGGAGGCCGGCTTTACGTGTACGAGCTTCGCCACCGGATCGGACTTCCTGCGCGCGCTGCGTGACCAGGTGTTCGACCTGCTGGTCATTGACTGGCAACTGCCCGACATGAGCGGCTACGAGGTCGTGAACTGGGTGCGCCAGCATGCCGGCCGGCTGCCGCCCATCCTGTTCCTGACCAGCCGGATCGATGAATCCGATATCGTCGCCGGCCTCGCCGTCGGGGCGGACGACTACCTGGTCAAGCCGGTGCGGCCCGCCGAGTTCGTGGCCCGCGTGCGCGCGCTGCTGCGCCGCGCCTATCCGGCCGTGCCCCATGACGACCAGTTGCTGCGCCAGGGCCGCTATGTGGTGGATGCGCGCCGGCGGTCCATCACGCTCTCGGGCGCGCCGGTGGAACTGTCGCCGCGCGAATTCGACCTCGCGCTGTTCCTGTTCCGCAATATCGGCCGGCTGCTCTCGCGCGAGGTGATCGAGCAGGCCGTCTGGGGCCGCGCGATGGAAGCCGGCTCGCGTACGCTGGACACCCATATCTCGCGGTTGCGCATCAAGCTGGAGATGCGGCCCGACAACGGCGTGCGGCTGATGTCCGTCTACTCGCATGGCTACCGGTTCGAGGAGGCCAGCACGCTGGCCGCCGGGCAGCCCGATGCATAGCCAGGCGCCGCCGCCGTTGCCCCGCTTTCTCGACGGCCTCGAGAACCTGCCCGAGGCCACGGTGATCTGCGATATCGACGGCGGCATCCTCGTGGCGAACCGCCGCGCGGTGGCGCTGGCTCCCGCCATGCTGTCCGGCATCGAGGATCTGGCCGTGCGCGGCGGCGGCACCGCGCCGGGTGCCTCCCCGGATTCTCCGGATTCCCCTGATTTCCCTGATTTCGCCGACGATGCCTATGGCGGCCTTGCCCCGCCGGGCCTGCCGGATCTGATCGAAGCGCTGTTCCCGGTGCCGGGCCCCGGCCTCGCCTACTGGGATGCGCTCTGCGCGGTGCTGGACTCCCACGCGCCGGTCATGTCGTCCGACGATTCCCAGGGCGTGGAACTGGCCACCGAGGACGACCGCCGCTTCCTGCTCCACGGCGCGCCGCTACAGAGCGAAAGCGGCCGTCCGCCCGGGGCCATCGTCAGCCTGATCGACATCACCACGGTGCGCCGCGCCGAGCGTCAGCGCGCCCAGATGCTGCATTTCCTGTCGCACGACATGCGTTCCCCCCAGGCGTCGATCCTGGCGCTGATCGACATGCAGTCGCGCCCCACCCGCGCGCTGCCGCCGGACGTGCTGCTGGCCCGCATCGCCGAACACGCGCACCGCACGCTGGCGCTGGCCGACGACTTCATCCGGCTGGCGCAGGCGGATTCGGAACGGCTGGAGTTTGCGGAGGTGGAGTTGACCGGCCTGGTGCTGGACGCCACCGATGAACTCTGGGCGCTGGCCAAGGCGCGCGGCATCGAGCTGCAACTGAGCCTGGAAGCGGAGGGCGAGACCCTGCGCGCTGCCCCCGTGCTGCTGGTGCGCGCCATCGCCAATCTGGTCAGCAATGCCATCAAGTTCGGGCCGCCCGGCAAGCCGGTGTCGGTGCGGCTGCGGCGCATGGGGCTGTTCCTGGCGGTGGCGGTGTCAGATTCCGGCCCGGGCATTTCCTACGCGGATCAGGCGCGCCTGTTCGAACCGTTCCGCCGCGTGCACGCGCCGGGCGCCGATGCGCCGGCCGGCAGCGGGCTGGGGCTGGTGTTCGTGAAGACCGTGGCGGAACGGCACGGCGGCCGCGTCATGGTGGACAGCGCCGCCGGCGCGGGCGCCACCTTCACGCTGTTGCTGCCGTTGCGGCGGCGCGCCGGCTGATCTGACCGCGCCAACATCGGGCGTCGACGTTCGTCCCCGGCAAGCTGTATAGACATCGCCCGCCGACACAATTGTTGGCAATCGACGTGGACGAAATTGCCTACGATGGGCGAGGCCACGGACTCCGCATCCGAGGCTTTAGTGTCCGCGCTGGCCTCGGCGCGGACACGGCTTTTTTTCGATCCCGCCCGACTAGGCGCCAGACAGCAGCACGCCGATGGCGTCCCGATCCGCGCGGGAGAACCGCATGACCGTGAGCGTATCGTTGAGCGTGGCCGTGGCGGTCCGGATGGCCGAAGTAATGGTGCCAACGGCGTCGCGGAGCGCAGCGGTCTTCATTTCGCGCTGACGCGGTGCCAGCTTCCGGTCGGCCGCCACTTCCTGCAACTCGGCCGCCTTCTCCCGCAACTGCGCCTGCAGTTCGCGGATCTTGATCATCAGCTTCTTGATCTCCTCCGGATACTTGCTGTCCTGGATCGCGCGCGTCACCGCATCCGTGCCGTCGTCCTTCGTCTTCGCCAGCACGCGGCCACCGTGAGACACGGTGATGCGATTCCGCCGATCGGCGGCGGATGACGTCGAAAACGGACCTTGACCGGCTTCGGCCTGATCGGGCGAAGCCGCGGCCACGGGTGCCGGGAGATCTCGCGTCTTGGTGCCGGACGATCCGAGGGAAGGTGTGATTTGCATGGTCGTTTTCCTGTCTACTTTCTTGTTTGACGATGCTAATCAATGTCGGGTCACGTGCACTTACGAAATTTCTTGATTGGGGTATCGGAAGAAGCGATAGCGGGCTGCAACTTCGCATGGGCCGGGTGATAGCGCTACACTGCGCCCATTTTTCGAACGTAGCGAGACTCATGGACGTCGCGGACCTGAAGTACTTCGAGACTGTCGCCCGCCTCGGCAGCATGAACAAAGCGGCGAGCGAATTGCATACGGTGCAGTCAAACGTGACCGCCCGAATCCGGGCGCTGGAGGGCGAGATCGGTGTCCCGCTCTTTGTGCGGCATACCCGCGGCGTCAGCCTGACCCCCGCCGGGCAACGGATGCTGCCGTATGCCGGACGCATGGCAAAACTGCTGGCGGACGCGCGCCACGCCGCCATGGACGACGGCCCGCCCAGTGGTGCCCTGGTGCTCGGCACGCTGGAAACCACGGCCGCGCTGCGGCTGTCGCCCGTGCTGAGCCAATTCGCGCGGCGCTATCCGAAGGTCAGCCTGTCGTTGACCACGGGCACCAGTGCCAGCCTGACGAGCGATGTCGTGGAATGCCGGCTCGACGCCGCGTTCGTCGGGGGGCCGCTCAACCATCCCGATCTGCATAGCCAGGCGGTCTTCCGGGAGGAACTGGTCCTGGTCACGCCGGATACGATGCCCACGATCGATGCCATCCAATCCACACCTGACCTGAAGGCGATCGTGTTCCGCCGTGGGTGTTCGTACCGGCAGCGGCTGGAGGGGTGGTTTTCGGAGAGGGGAATGGTCCTCGCTACGCCGATGGAGTTCGGTGCGCTGGACACGATCCTGGCCTGCGTGGCGGGGGGTGTCGGGGTCACGCTACTTCCCCGTGGTGTGGCCCAGGCCGCGAGCGAACGCCATGCGCTCCGGCTGCACGCATTGCCGCCGGACAAGGCTTACGTCGAAACCTTGTTCATCCGCCGCCAGGACGCCTACCCATCGAGCGCCATGCTGGCATTTCTCGATGCGGTGACGGCAATGGGGGCGACTGGCAAGGCGGGCTAGGTGGGCTAGGCGGGCCAGGGCAGGGGCGATCGGCAGGAAACGCTAAATGCCGAGACCACCTGCCAGCCGCCGCGCCAGCCCCTCGCGCATCGTCCATTGGTGCGCGCGTCCGGTTCGTCCGGAGCGCATGAGCTCGAAGCCACCGCCAATGGCCGCGTCGCACCCTTCGAAACGGGCGCGTGATCCATATCGGTTCGTCGATGACGCGCGATGCGGCGTTTCCCACCGCATCGCTCTACCGCTGACAAAGGGCGCCATCACAGGCTTCACGCGCAGTCTGGTGCGCGACCTGGGGCCGAAAGGCATCACGGTCAATACGGGCCACCCGGGCCCGACCGATACCGACATGTTGCCCGACGGCGGCCCGGTCGGCCAGATCGTCGGCCCCGGCATTGCCGTGGGCCGGTACGGCCAGCCGCATGAGATTGCCGGTGTCGTGGCATTCCTCGCGAGCCCCGACGCAGCGTTCGTGACCGGGGCGGAGATTGTTGCCGACGGTGGCTTTACCGCCTGAGCGAGCTTACTTCGCCATGCCTGGCGCAGGCGCCGGCGTGGCGGCCGGCACCGGCGGGGTGGCCTCGGGTTTGGCGCCGTCGGCGTCCGGCTTGGCCGGTGCGTCGGGGGAAGCCGGCGTGTCCGGCTTGATCCGCTTCGGCACGTCCGAAGGCGTGCCCTCATCCTCGTCGTCATACGACGGCAGGTCGTCGCCCCCCTGGCCCAGCAGGTAGCGGCGGCGCTGCAGATAGCCATCCCGCACGAAGGAATACTTATCCAGCGCGGCCAGCGAGAGCAGGTCCGTCGCGCCGAGCAGGTTGGTCCGCACGTTCACCACGTTGAGCGCGAACAGCGAATTGCGCCATGCCGGATCGAGGTAATGCGCCGGGTCGAGGTAGAAGCTGCCGGCCAGCCCGATACCATCGCGCACGGTGCTCGGCCCGAACAGCGGCAGCACGATGTACGGCCCCTGCGGAAAGCCCCACACGCCCAGCGTCAGCCCCAGATCCTGCGAATGGCGCTCAATGCCGGCCGCCGTGGCGATGTCGATCAGGCCGCCGATGCCGAGCACCGAGTTGATCGCCACGCGCATCAGGGTTTCCGCCGCGGCGGTGCCCTTGCCCTGCAGCAGATTGTTGGCGAAGTTGCCGACGTCGGCCAGGTTCGAATAGAAGTTGGTCACCGCCTGCCGCACCGGCTCGGGCGTCACCGCCTTGTAGCCCTTGGAGATGGGCACGGCCACGTACTCGTCCACCGTGTCGTTGACCTTGAAGGTCACGCGGTTCATGGGCTCGAGCGGATCGTCGGGGTTGGCCTGCGGGCCGGAGGCGCAGCCCGCGAGCAGGGCGGAGAGGGCGGTGGCGGCCAGTGCGCTGGCGATCCGGGAGCGGCCGGTCAGGCCAATCGAGCGGGAAATCGGAAGGCGGCGGGCGCCGGGCAGGAGCGGGAGACGGGAGAGCATGGTGAGACGGTAGGTCTTTCTTGATTTCTTGTGGTTATGGGGGCCGGCCGCCGGCACTTCAAGGGCTGCGGCAGGCAACAATACCGCATCACCGCCACTTACCGCCTGGTATTCCCGTGGTCCGCCCCATGGTGGTTATCGGCGGAATTCCCCAGCGTCGTAGCCACCGTCAAGGGGGGTAGCGAGGGGCCGAGCGGATCGTGGCGCCCAACCGGCGCGCGGCGCGGCCGGCCCATCAGGATCGGCTGGAAGAACACCGCGCCGGCCAGCGTGGTCACCAGCGCCAGCGCCAGCAGCTTGCCCATGCTCGCCGTGCCCGGGTGGTGCGACAGCCAGAGGCTGCCGAACGCCGTAGCCGTGGTGGCGGCGCTGAACAGCACCGCATGCGTCAGGCTCGATTGCAGCAGCTTGGTCTTGCCGTTGCGCCACGCAATCACGTAGTAGATCTTGAACGCGACGCCGATGCCCAGCAGCAGCGGCAGCGCAATCACGTTGGCGAAGTTCAGCGCGATGCCGAACACCACGCACAGCTCCAGCGTGACGATGCCGGACACCAGCAGCGGAATCAGCGTGCGCAGCACGTCGCCCACGCGCCGCAGCGTAATCCAGAGCAGCATCGTGATCGACAGCACGGCCCAGAGGCCGGCATGGGCGAACGCGGTCATGATCGTGTCCGCCGAACCGCGGATCGCGATCGGGCCGCCTGTGGCATCGGGCTGCACGCGCGCCATCACGTCCAGGAAGTGGTCGAGCGCGGCCGCGCGCGCGGCCTCGTTCTTGACGCCGGGAGGCGGCAGCTTGGGCGAGACACTGACCAGCGCCTTGCCGTCCGGGGCCAGCCAGTCGCGCACGAGTTCCGGCGGCAGCGTCTGCTGCGACACCGGCTCCGGCTGGAGCGAGCGTTGCAGCGTGGCGAGCGCAAGCCGCAGCGGCAGGGCGATGGCCCGCTCGGCGCGGTCGCGCGTGGCGGGTTCGGCATCGGACAGCTTCTTCAGCGAGCGCGACAGATGCGCGGCGGCTTCCGCGCCCGGGCCGGGATGATCGAGGGCGGCCAGGTCGAGCTGGCGCGAGGCGTTGCGCAGCGATGCCACGCGCCGCACGTCGTCAGCCGGTTCGGACGGGGTTTGCGTCAGCGCCGGCATCATCGTCTTCGCCAGTCCGGCGATGATCGCCAGCTTGGGCGCCTGGTCGTCGGGGATGAAGGTGCGCAGCGTGACCACGCGCTCGACTTCGGGCAGGGCCTTGAGCTTGTCTGCGGTGCGCTGGGCGGCCGCCAGCGACGGGGCCAGCACCTTCACGTCATCGGTGCCGGCCTGCGGGGCATCCTTGAGCGCCAGCAGCGTGGACATCGACTCGGAATGCGGGTCCTTCAGGTGCAGCGGATCGAAATCGAACTTCAGGTGCGGCAGCAGCGGGGCGCCGCCGATGATCAGCACCAGCACGCCCACCAGCACGCCCTTGCGATGGCGCTCGAAGAACGCATCGGCCGGGGCCAGCCAGCCGAAGCCCGGCAGCTCGGCCTCGCCCTTGGGGCGCAGCACGCGGATCAGGGCCGGCAGCAGCGTGAACGTGGTGGCGTAGGCGATGAACATGCCCACGCCGGCAATCTTGCCCAGCTCCGCCACGCCACGGTAATCAGTGGGCAGGAAGCAGAAGAACGCGGCGGCGGTGGCGGCGGCGGCCAGCGTCAGCGGCGTGCCGACGTCGCGCGCGGTCAGCCGCAGGGCCTCGTCGAGGTCGTCGTGCTCGTGCCGCTCGGCGCGGTAGCGCACGCCGAACTGGATGCCGAAGTCCACTCCCAGCCCGACGAACAGCACGGCGAACGCCACCGAGATCATGTTCAGCGCGCCCACCATCATCAGGCCCAGCGCCGCCGTCATCAGCAGGCCGGCCACCAGGCTGGCCAGCACGGCCACGATCAGGCGCGCGGAACGCAGCGCCATCCAGAGAATGCCGATGACCACCACCAGCGTGAGCACGCCGTTGAGCACGGCACCTTCGCTCACGGACGCGAACTCGTCGTCCGCCAGCGGCTGGGGGCCGGTGAGGCGGACGGCGGCGCCATAGCGCTGGTCGAGCTTGAGATCGGCGGCGGCGCGGCGGATGGCCTCGCTGGCGCCGGCGCCGGCCTTGAGGTCGCTGAAGTCGAGCACCGGCGACAGCGTGACGAAGCTGAACGCCCGGCCATCGGCATTGGGCTTCAGGCTGTCGTCGACCAGTCCCATCCAGGACAGCGCCACGGGCTTGTTGGCCAGCACGCCGTCCACGGTGGTGGCGCTGGCTGCCAGCAGCTTCTCCATGTCGCCCAGCTTGATCTGGCCCAGTTGCAGCGGCAGGGTCAGGGTGGTGGTCAGCAGGTCTGAGAGCCCGCGCAGCGTGGGGTCATGGGCGAGGTTATTGATCAGCGGGCGCGCCTGGGTGAGCTTGGTAGCCATGTCGTTGACCGAGGCCGTGTCGGCGAACAGCAGGCCGTTGCGCTCGAAGAAGGCGCCCGCGCCGGGCTGGCCCACCGCGCGGAAGCGCTGCGGCTGCTGGCGCAGGGCATCGGCCAGTTCGTTGGCGGCGGCATCGGCCAGCTCCTTGGCCGGGGCCTGCACCACGGCCAGGATCATTTTGTCGCGCTGCGGAAACGCATCGCTGATGGCCGCGTCGTTCTGCGCCCACGGTTGGTCGGACTCCAGCAGGCGGCTGATATCGGTATTGATGGCGAAATTGCGCGCCATGTAGACGCCGCTGGCGATGGTGAGCAGCAGCGAAATGCCGATCACGGTCCAGGCGCGGACGGTGGAAAACTTGACGATACGGGTCAGCGTGGATCTGATCATTTGCGTGGTGTTCTGGCACCCGGCCCGGCCGGGGCGCGCGGAGGCGGCAGCCCGGAGTATAGCCGCTGGCGGCGGCTTTCCCGCACCCGCCGCGGTCCGGCCGCGCCGCGATCCGCTATATACTGCCCCGACTGGCCCTGTGGCCGATTATCCCTGCATCGGAGACTCATGAACCGACAATTTCCCACCGCCATCATTGCTCCCGCGATTGCCCCCGTCACCGTGGCGATTGCGGCCGTGGCGATGATCGGCACCGCACACGCCCAGACGTCACCTGACAAGCTCGTGCAAACCGCCGTAGAAGGCGTGATTGCCAAGATCAAGGCCGATCCCGAGACCCGCAGCGGCGATCTGGCAAAAATTACCGCCGTGGTGCAGCGCGAGTTCCTGCCTTACACGGATTTCGGCCGCACCACCCGCCTCGCGCTCGGCAATGCCTGGAAGCAGGCTACCCCTGAACAGCAAAAAACACTCCAGGAGCAATTCACCGCCCTGCTGGTGCGCAGCTACGCGGTTTCGCTCTCGCAACTGCGTGACCAGAGTCCCAAATTTACCTACAAGCCGGCCAAGGCTGGCAGCAGCGCCAACGACTCCGTGGTGGCCACCCGCGTGCTGAACAACGGCGACGAGATGCTGATCGACTACCGCCTGCAGCGCGGCAACGACGGCTGGAAAATCTACGACATCAACATGATGGGCGCCTGGCTGATCGAGGTGTACCGCAAGCAGTTCGCCGACATCGTTGCCCGCGACGGCGTGGACGGCCTGATCAAGTACCTGACCAATCACAACGCCCGGGCAGCGGCGTAATCGCCCCAAGCAAAAAATGAAGCCGACTTGGCTACAGACGTAGTCAAATCGGCTTCATTCATTTGAAGCGTTTGCCCCGGCCGCTTGCGCGGGCCGGGGTGCGTTCATGCGCTCAATGCGTCGCTTGCGCCTGCACGGCCTCGGCGCGGCTGCCCTGGGCTTTCTTCAGGTTGCCGATCTCGGCCAGCTTGATCTCCACGTGGCGCGAGAACACGTAGTCGGCCGGGCGCTGCTTGTCCAGCGAGATGTCCGGGGCCATCGCGCCGGTGGTCTTCACGCCGCGCAGGGTCACGCCCAGCGCCTTGAGCGGGTGGGCGAACGTGTCGGCCACGGCGGTGGCTTCGAAGCCGCTGTGGACCATGCAGTCGGCGCACTTCTCATAGTTGCCGACGCCGTAGGCGTCCCAGTCCGTGTCTTCCATCAGTTCCTTGAAGGTCTTCACGTAGCCTTCGCCCACCAGATAGCAGGGGCGTTGCCAGCCGAACACCGTGCGCGCCGGGTTGCCCCAGGGCGTGCACTTGTAGGTCTGGTTGCCGGCCAGGAAGTCCAGGAACATCGTCGACTGGCTGAATGCCCAGTTCTTGCCCGCGCGGCCGCGCGAGAGGATGTCGCGGAACAGCTGCTTGGTCTTGTTGCGGTTCAGGAAGTGCTGCTGGTCCGGCGCGCGCTCGTAGGCATAGCCCGGCGACACCGTGATGCCGTCCACGCCCATCGCCTTGACCGAGTCGAAGAACTTGGCCACGCGGTCCGGCTTGGCGTCGTTGAACAGCGTGCAGTTGATGTTCACGCGGAAGCCGCGCTCCTTGGCCATGCGGATGGCGTCCACGCAGCGGTCGTACACGCCTTCCTGGTTGACCGAGTGGTCATGCATCTCGCGGTCGCCGTCGAGGTGGATCGACCACACGAAGTACGGGCTCGGCTCGTACTGGTCGATCTTCTTCTCCAGCAGCAGCGCGTTGGTGCACAGGTAGACAAAGCGCTTGCGGGCGATGATGCCGCGCACGATCTCGGGCATGTCCTTGTGCAGCAGCGGCTCGCCGCCGGCGATGGACACCACGGGCGCGCCGCACTCGTCCACGGCCTCCAGGCATTCCGCCACGGACAGGCGCTGGTTCAGGATGGGGTCCGGATAGTCGATCTTGCCGCAGCCGGAGCAGGCGAGGTTGCAGCGGAACAGGGGTTCCAGCATCAGGGCGAGCGGATAGCGCTTTTGCCCGGAGAGGTGCTTGCGAGCAATATAGGCGCCAACGCGGGCGACCTGCAGAAACGGAATGGCCAAGGGGTGCTTCCTGTGAGGGTTCGGCGGTGCGGTTCAGCCTGCCGCCGTCTGGTCGGCGAGGCGCGCATCGCGCTGTTCGGTTGTCTTGCTGGCGGGTTGCGCCAGTGCTGTGCCGGCCAGTTCGGCCGGCAGGCGGAATTCCGCGTGTTCCACGATGCCTTCCATGGTCGATACCTCGACCGGCCCGAGTCGGCGTAATGCCGCGATCACGTCTTCCACCATCGCCTCGGGCGCCGAGGCCCCCGCGGTAATGCCCACGACATCGGCGTCCCGAACCCAGGCGGGATCCAGCTCGCTGCCATCGGCAATCAGGTAGCTCGGCACGCCGCTTTCCGTGCCAATTTCGCGCAAACGGTTGGAATTGGAGCTATTTGTCGCCCCGATCACGAGAATCACATCCACGCGCGACGACATCTCGCGCACCGCACTCTGGCGGTTCTGGGTGGCGTAGCAGATGTCGCGCGTGTTCGGCCCCACCAGATTCGTGAAGCGCGCCGCGAGCGCCGCAATGATATTACGGGTGTCGTCCACGGACAACGTGGTCTGCGTGATATAGGCCACAGGGGCATCCACCGGCAGGTCCAGCGTGGCCACTTCCGCTTCATTCTGGACCAGGATCACCTTGCCGGGGATCTGGCCCATGGTGCCTTCCACCTCGGGGTGGCCGGCGTGTCCGATCAGGATCACGTGGCGGCCGGCTGCGGCATACTGGCGACCTTGGGTATGCACCTTGATGACGAGTGGGCAGGTCGCGTCGATCGCGTGCAACTCCCGCCGCTGGGCATCCGCCACGACTTCCCGCGAGACACCGTGGGCGCTGAAGATGGTGACCGCGCCGCCTGGGACTTCTTCCAGTTCCTCGACGAAACGCGCGCCTTTCTGCCGCAAGCCTTCCACCACGTGCTTGTTGTGGACAATCTCGTGCCGGACGTAGACGGGGGCGCCGTGCTTGACCAGCGCGCGGTCGACGATCTCGATCGCGCGGACCACGCCGGCACAGAAGCCCCGAGGCTGGGCGAGTATTACCTGCATAGGGACGGCCCCCCGACCCACTGACGAATATTCAACATTTTCTTATCTTGGTATGCCGGCATCACTTTCCGGCTCACGGTGGTTACTATATACCGGTGCAGAAATTTCTGTCTGGCACGTTGGCTGGGGCCAACACGGGCTTTTGGCTCACAATGCGCGTGGTTTAGGGCCTTAACGGCCCAAAATGGCAATCTGTAGACAGGGGAACTGAAATTAACAATTGCATTTTGGTGACAGGCGCGTCGGGCTTTCTTGGCTCTTCTGTGATGCGGCAGGCCCTCGACCGGGGTTTCCAGGTCCGGGTGCTGGTGCGGGCCACCAGCCCGCGTGCCAACCTCGCCGGGCTGCCCGTGGAGGTGGTCGAGGGCGATATGCGTGACGCGGCGTCCATGGCGCGTGCGATGGCGGGCGTGCGCTACCTGTTCCACGTGGCGGCCGACTACCGGCTCTGGGCGCCCGATCCCGAGGAAATCGTGCGGTCCAACGTGGATGGCACCGTGACCGTGATGGAAGCCGCCCGGCAGGCCGGCGTGGAGCGCATTGTCTATACCAGCAGCGTGGCCACGCTGCGGGTGGCCGGCGCCACCGCGCCCGTGGACGAGACCGCCGCCATGGCGGGCCACGAGGCCATTGGCGCCTACAAGCGCAGCAAGGTGCTGGCCGAGCGCGAGGTGGAGCGTCTGGTCGCCGAGGGGTTGCCGGCGGTCATCGTCAACCCGTCCACGCCGATTGGTCCGCGCGACGTGCGACCCACGCCCACCGGGCGGATCATCGTCGAGGCAGCCACCGGCAAGATCCCGGCCTTTGTCGATACGGGCTTGAATCTCGCCCATGTCGATGACGTCGCCACCGGCCACTTCCTGGCGCTGGAGCGCGGCAAGATCGGCGAACGGTACATCTTGGGTGGACAGGACGTCACTTTGCAGCAGATGCTGCACGACATCGCCGGCATGACCGGCCGCAAGCCGCCCACCGTGCAACTGCCGCGCTGGCCGTTGTACCCCTTGGCGCGGGTGGCGGAGACCGTGGCGCGCTTTACCGGAAAGGAGCCGTTCGTCACCGTTGACGGCCTGAAGATGTCGCAATACCGGATGTTCTTCACCTCGGACAAGGCGCAGCGAGAGCTTGGCTACACGCCGCGGCCGTATCAGGATGGGCTGCGCGACGCCCTGACCTGGTTCCGCGAGGCCGGCTATCTCAAATAGCACTGTTAGATATAGATCGAGATATAGCGAGCGCGATCACGAGCGGATCGGCGCCTGGGCGCGGCCTTTCCACTGGCCGCCCCGGCGCAGCCAGTAGCGGCGTGCCGAATCGAGCGTTGCGCCCAGATAGAACAGCGCCGTGAGCGGCAGCAGCGGCGCCAGCCACGCCGGCTGCCGGTATTCGCGCAGCATTGGCCGATAGCTGACCGCCATCAGGATCCACGCCAGCCACGCCGGCCACAGCGCCGCGCCACCGGCCAGCGCCAGCACGGGCGGGGCCAGATAGGTCAGGATCATGCCGAGCGTGGCGCCGGCCAGCATCCAGGGCGAGTAGTGCAACTGGGTGTAGGCGCTGCGCGCGATCATGTTCCAGAGGCTTTCCCAGTCGTCGTAGGGGCGCAGCGAGATGCTGTCGTCCGCCAGGTCGAGCCGGATGGCGCCGCCTTCCTTGATCCGCGCTGCCAGGCTGCAATCGTCGATCAACTCGCCGCGAATGGCATGGAAACCGCCGATGCGCGCCAGCGCCGTGCGCCGTGCCAGCATGCAGCCGCCCGCTGCGGCCGCGACGCGGCTCGATGGGTCCGCAACCCGCGCGAACGGGTAGAGTTTGGCGAAGTAGAAGACAAAAGCCGGCACGATCATGCGTTCCCAGGCCGATTCGCAGCGCAGGCGCACCATCAGCGAGACGAGGTCGCGGCGCTCAGCCTCGGCGCGGGCCACCAGTTCCGTCACCGTTCCCGGGCCATGCCAGATGTCGGCGTCGGTGAGGAAGGCGAACCCGGCGTCGGGCATCTGCACGTCGGCAGCGGCCAACCCTTCGGACTGCGCCCAGACCTTGCCGCTCCAGCCGGCAGGCAGGTCCCGCGCCGCCACCACGGTGAGCTGGTCGGCCTTGCCGATCGACAGGGCGGCGGCCCGCGCGATGTCGGCGGTGCCGTCGCTGCTATGGTCGTCCACCACGATCAGGTGGAGCCGCCCCGCATAGTGCTGGCCCAGCACGCCGGTCACGGCGCGGCCGATCACATCGGCCTCATTGCGGGCGGGGATGATGCCGACCACGGGCGGCCACGCGGCGGGGCGGGGGGAGGGCGCGGGTTTGCGCACGCGCCAGAAGCCGGCGCGGGCGAAGACCAGCACGCACCAGATCAACAGGGCCAGCAGGGACAATCCAAACGCCATGGCGTGCGTCAATTCCAGATTCATTTGAGAAAGCGGCGCACCAGCCGGGCCAGCCGGGGCACCGTGGTCGGGCGCAGAAGCCGCGCATCATACCCCGCCATGCGCCGCGCGTCCTCGGCCAGGCAGAGGTCGATCATGGCGCCGGGGGAGAGCGTCTGGCCCAGCGTATCGGCCGCGTTCATCGGGAAATTCGCATCCTGGGCGGCGCCGTCCACATCCACGTCGATGCCGCGCGCGATGCCGATGCGTTCGCGGATCAGGAAGAACCAGACCCGCCAGACCTTCCAGGCGAAGGCCGGCTTGCGCCACCACGGCAGGCTGGCGCGATACCACGCCACCCAGTTCGCAAAAAACAGGATATGGCGGCCTTCTTCCTGGATCACGGGCTCAAATGTCTCGACCAGCTCGGCCGGGAAGAAGCCGGAATCCTTGGCCGCGGCAAACAGCCCGAACGCGGCAAAGCTGTCGATGCACTCGCTGTAGCCGGTCACCAGCCAGCCCCATTCGGGGTCGGCGGGCGGCAGGTACTCGGGTTCCGGTGCCAGCGTGATGCCATACGCCTCCACCAGCTTGGCCAGCACCACCTTGTGGCGCGCCTCCTCGTCGGCATCCATCTCCAGCGCGCTGCGCAGCAGCGGGTCGCGCACGGTGCGGGCGTAGCTGTGCACGCGGATGGACGCACGGCCCTCGGTTTGCACGGCGATGTCCCAGATCGGCAGCGAGGTTACGCGGCGCAGCGCATCGGGCGGCAGCACCGGCCAGTCGATCACGGACGGTTTGTAGGGGTTGTGGGTCTGGAGCAGCATGTTGCAGAACATGCGCAGATGCTCGGGAGAGCCGATGCGGAGCCGGTCCGGCAAGGGATCGGTCCAGTGGCGCATGGCGTGGTCGGCCTGCTCCACCGCCGTGCGGGCGATGGTCGCCGCCACGGCGGCGGCGCGCGCTTCAGCGCTGGCGGGGGCAGACGGGCTCGGCGAACTGGCGGTGTCGGCAGGGGCGGATGGCAGGTCCGCGACGCTGCCATCGGCTTCGAAAGCTCTTTTCATTGGCGCTCCGGGCAGGGGATGCGGAGGCCATTGTATCTAGCGCCGGTCAATATCGCAGGCCAGGGCGGCCTGATTTTTTAGGGCGCGCACTGCCGCGAGCGGGTGTTCGGCGGGTGTTCGGCGGATTTTCTTGCCGTTCCTACCGCGCGCGCGATTCGTGTCCGGGGCGGCGATGGGGGTCAGGCGGGAATTCGGGGAAGACATCGCACTCGCCCCGCACGATGTTCTCGATGGTGGCGCAGATGCCCTCGGTGCCGCGCGGCCCCACGCAGACCAGGCTGCGCGGATGGTCGGAATGCTGCGGGATGGCGTAGACATGCATCCCTTCCCGATAGAGGGGATGCCGCGCGAGCCGCTCGTTCATCAGTTCGACAAAGCGGCGGGGGCTGACAGTGGGCTTGTCCATCGCTTTTCTCCGAGGGGCATACGGGAAAAAACGGGACAAAGCGTCCCGTGCCGTGTGCCGCCACACCTTTCAGGCTAGGCCGGCGGCCACAGTGGATCAAGGGGCGAAAATGGGAAAAGAGACTAACCGCCCCTAACAGGAGCCAAACGGATTCTTGATGCGCCTGATGGCGTTATCAATGGCGCATATCTTTTGGATACATGCCGGGCAGTTCACTCGCGGCGCGCTGACCTTCGAGCATGCTGTTGCCGGCCGCCCAGCAGGCCGCTTCCGCCTCGGCCTGCGAGCCATAGTCCGTGGCGGCCTCGATCATGCTGTCGCAGTCGGCACCACCGCATTTCTCCTCCACGACGATACGCCACGTGTAGCGTCCGGGTGGGTCTTCCATCACATGCATCACGAGGGTGCGACGGTGGTCGGCGATTGTCGTGGGATGAGCGGACATGGCGGTTCTCCCGGAGGGCAGGGTTACGACCGGTGGTGGACTTTCAACATAGCACCGCGTGGCCGCTTTGCCAGTGTCATCTGCGGCCGAGCGGCGCGCGCGGCGCACGGCGCCTTCCGCCGCCCTGCCATTTCCAGTATCTTGTGTCGCCTGGGCAGTGGCCGCGCAATGCGGCAGCGCCCGTATTTCGCTCACCCCATGCTCGCCTCCCCGACACTTTCCGAACGGATCGCCTCGCTGATCGCCCATTTCGACACGGCCATCCTGCCCGCCTGGACCGGCCCCGGCTGGCGGGCAGACCTCCGGCTGGCGCACGAGGCTCTCGACGGCGCCACCAGCCAGCCCTTGCCAGACAGGCGTTTCCGGGCGATGGCCTGCGCGCGGCAGCTGTACGTCTTCGCTACCGCCGGCCACCTCGCGCATGCCGATACGCTGTTCACCTCGCTCCAGCACTATTTCGGCGACGGAACGGGCGGCTGGATCTACAGCATCGATGCCGATGGCGCGCCGCGTGATACCACGCGCGACCTCTACACCCACGCGTTCGTGGTTTTCGCCTGCGCCCATTACCATCGCGCCGGCGGCAGCGCGGCGGCGCTCGAGACCCTGCGCCGCACCGTGGATGTGATCGAACATCGATTTGGCGATGGAAACGGTCTCTATCACGCGGCTTTGTCGCCCAATTTCGCGGTCAATGGTGGGGGCGTGTTGCAGAACCCGATCATGCACCTGACCGAGGCCTACCTCGCCGCCAGCGAGGTGACCGGCGACCCCTGGTTCGCCGCCCGCCTGCCGGAGATGGCGGCGGCGGTGGCGCAGCGTTTCGTCGATCCCGCCAATGGCTGCGTGGCCGAGCAGCCGCAGGGCACGCCCGGCAACCGGATCGAGCCCGGGCATCAGTTCGAGTGGTATTCGCTGGTAATGACGGCGCCGGCCCTGTTCGCCGATACCCCGTTGCCGGCCTCGCTGCGCCGCGCGTACGACTTCGCGCGTGCCCATGGTGTGATCAATGACACACTCGGCGTCAGTGCCGCGCTGGATCTGGACGGCACGCTGCAGGACGGCACCCAGCGGATCTGGGCCCAGACCGAATTCGCCCGCGCGCTGGCTGTGAAGGGCACCGTGGAGCAAGACCCGGCGCCGCTGATCGAACTGGAGCAGTGGATCGACCGTTTCCGCAGCCGTTTCCTCCATGCCGATGGCTGGCACGAATGCGTGGCGCCGGATGGCGAGGTGGTGCGCGCCGAAATGCCGTCGACCACGCCCTACCACCTGCTCACGGCCTATCAGGCGCTACGCACGCTCGGCTGAATACGCAGACGAAGCCGATCAATCCGTGCGCGATGCGCGCAGATCACTCTTGCGCAGCAGCGTCAGCAGCGTCTCGGCCGGCTCGGACAACCGGCCGGCCGCCAGCGAGATGAACTCCACCTCCGGCAGCGCCGGCAACTCCTGGCTGTTGACCGGCGGCACCAGCCCGCGCCCCGCCAGGGCCTGCGCCCGGACGGTAATGCCGAGCCCGCCGCGCGCCGCCGCGATGCAGCCCGAATGGCTGCTGCTGGCGCAGACCACCCGCCACGGCCAGCCGGCCTTGGCCAGCGTGGCGAGCACAATCGAGCGCGTGACGCTGGGCTCGTTCACCAGAATCAGCGGCAGCGGCTGGCGCACGTCGATCACCGTGCCCGGCCGCGCCAGCCATTCCAGCGGCCCCCGGAACAGCGAGACGCCGCGCCGGTCGCCTTCGCGCCGCTTGCCGATCATCAGATCCAGCATGCCGGCATCGACCAGTTCATAGAGCTTGCCGGTCATGCCGATGGTGATTTCGAGTTCGACATCGGGATGGGTGTCACGGAACGCCGCCAGCACATTGGGCAGCGGGCCCTGCGCGAGGTCGTCCGAGGTGCCCAGCCGCACACGGCCCTGCAGCCGGGGCGCGCTGAACTGGGATTCGGCGCGCGCCAGCGCCTCCAGGATCAGCCGGGCGTGCACGAGCAGCGCCTCGCCATCGGCGGTCAGGCGCAGGGAGTGGGTGTCGCGGATAAACAGGCGCCGGCCCACGCTGTCTTCGAGCCGGCGGATATGGTCGCTGACCGACGATTGCGAGAGGCCGAGCTGCCGGCCGGCATCGGTGAAACTGCGCGCCGTCGCCACGGTGGCGAAGGTCTGGATCCAGACGGGATTGAGCATCGGCCCATTGTCATCGGATTATTCGATTGCAGTCAATAACGCCAGAGGGGTTCCCGATGGCTATCCCGGTGTTTACCATAGGGTCCATTGTTCCTGGCCACTGCCGACCAGGGATTACAAAGAATTCCCATGACCACCGCTCCAGCCCCCGCCAGCCCAGCCGTCGCCTCGCAGAAGGCCATGCTGTGGATCGTCTTCGCCGGCTTCTTCATGCAGACGCTGGACACCACCATCGTCAACACCGCGCTGCCCTCGATGGCGCACAGCCTTGGCGAGAAGCCGCTGGACCTGAAACCGGTGGTGGTGGCGTACACGCTGACCATGGCGATGCTGACCCCGGCCTCCGGCTGGCTGGCCGACAAGTTCGGCACGCGGCGCGTGTATTTCTGCGCCATCCTGATCTTCGTGCTCGGCTCCGTGTACTGCGCCACGGCCCATACGCTCACGCAACTGGTGATTGCGCGGGTGCTGCAGGGCGTGGGCGGGTCGATGCTGCTGCCGATCGGCCGGCTGGCCGTGCTGCGCAATATCCCGGGCGAGCAGTACATCGCGGCGCTGGCGTTCGTGTCGATTGCCGGGCAGGTGGGGCCGATCTTCGGGCCGGTGCTGGGCGGCTGGCTGGTGCAGAGCGCGTCCTGGCACTGGATCTTCCTGATCAACGTGCCAGTGGGGCTGGTTGGCCTGCTGGCGGTACGCCGCTACCTGCCGGCGGGGGAGGCCGGCGTGGCGCCGCCGTTCGACTGGGTGGGCTGCGGGCTGCTGTCGCTGTGCATGGTGGCGTTCTCGCTGGCGCTGGACGTACCGCACGGCGCCTCCCACGCGCTGCTGTGGAGCCTGGTGCTGGCCGCCGTCAGCATCGTCGCCGCGCTGCTCTATATCCCCCATGCACGGCGGCATGCGACGCCGCTGTTCCGGCTGGCGCTGTTCCGCGAGCCGAACTTCAGCGTGGGGCTGGTGGGCAATCTGGTCTGCCGCATCGGTTCCGGCGCGGTGCCGTTCCTGCTGCCGCTGCTGATGCAGTTGCAGCTGGGCTATTCCCCGTTCCATTCGGGCCTGATGCTGCTGCCGGTGGCGGTGGCCGGGGCGGTGTCCAAGCGCTGGATCGTGCCGCTGGTCAACCGCTACGGCTACGACAACTTCCTGCTGGTGAACACGCTGATCGTGGGGGCCTCGATTGCCTCGTTCGCGGCGATGTCCCCGGGCTGGCCGCTGGCCGTGTCGATCCTGCAACTGGCCACCTTCGGCGCTTCGAATTCGATGCAGTTCGCGGCGATGAACAGCGTGACGCTGAAGGGGCTCTCGCGCGAGGACGCCGGCAGCGGCAACAGCCTGTTCTCGATGGTGCAGATGCTGGCCATCGGCCTGGGGGTGACGATTGGCGGCGGGCTCGTCAGCCTGTTCTCGAACGAACTGGGCGTGGCCGCGCCCGCCTATCGGCTGGCCTTCCTGGCGGTGGGCATCATCACGCTGCTGTCGGCCTTCGTGTTCCGGCGGCTGGACGGCGAGGCGCTCAATCCCGTGCGCCGCGCGGTCTGAGCCATCTCCGTCACTCGGTCACGCCGTTCTCATGGAGCAGCCGTTCGCATTCGTCCAGCATGTCGTGGGCGAAGGCGGACTGGTAGTTCGGGTCGAGCGCTTCCATCATCTCGTGCGCCGCGTACAGGCCGGCCTCGCGCGAGAGCGATTCGGACAACTGGCGCGCGAACTGGTCGCTCAGCTCCGAGAGCAGCCGCCGCTCCGACAGCGCCAGTTGCAGCTTGGAGCGCGACAGCCACATCCCGGCCAGCGTGGCGCCCTGCGCGTCGGTCATCCATTTGCCGTGTTCGTAGAACGCTGCCAGCCGCTCGGCCGTCAGCGCAAACAGCAGCGCCTTGCGGGTGTTGAAGTCGATGCGGGGCGGGGGCGTGGTGGGGATCATGCCAGCCGCTCGCGCAGCCACTGGCCGATATCGGCAATCTCTTCCAGGCAGACCGAGTGCGGCATGCGATACGTGTGCCAGGCCACCGGCTGCTCCCGCGCGGCGAGGAAGTCCCGGGCGCGCGTGCCCAGGCCCAACGGCACCACGTCGTCCTCGGTGCCGTGCGCGGCGAAGACCGGCGTGGCGGCATTGGCGGGCGTGGCCTCGGCCGCGATCAGGTCTGGCGCGGGGATGTAGGTGGAGAGCGCAATCACCCCGGCCAGCGTCTCCGGGTGCGTCAGCGCCGTGGTGTAGGCGATGGCGCCGCCCTGCGAGAACCCGGCCAGCACGATGCGGCTGGTCGGCACGCCGCGCCCGTTCTCACGCGCGATCAGCGCCCGGATGGCCTCGCGCGAGGCACGGATGCCCGCCTCGTCGGCACGCCGGCCGGCTTCGTCGAGCGAATAGATGTCATACCAGGCCGGCATGACATAGCCGTTGTTGCAGGTGACGGGAATCGCCGGGGCGTGCGGGAAGATGAAGCGCACCGCCAGCGTGGCGGGCAAGCCCAGCTCGGGCACGACGGGGACGAAATCGTTGCCATCGGCGCCAAGGCCGTGCATCCAGATCACGCTGTGCGTGGGGTTTGGCGCGGTCTCGAGGTCAATCGCGGGGAGAAGGGTGCTCATGGGCCGGTTCCTTGAAGTCTGGTGCAGACGTGCGCATGCCGCCCCGGTGCGGGGGCGGCATGGCATCGAACGCGGCGAGTATCGCACAGCCGGGCATGCCGGCCGGGCGAAGGATCGGTCAGGCGGCCGAGGGAACGATGGGTACGGTGGTCAGGCCCGGCGCCACGCGCGCGGGCTGCGAGGCCGGCGGCAGGGCGGGCGCCCCGGGTGTCGGCGACATGGCCGCATGGCGACGGTCCGCCACGCCTTCGACACCGGTCGCGCCCACTTCTTCGAGGAACGCGATCATGTTGCGGTAGTAATCGACTTGCATCTGCGCTTCCAGCAGGCGACGCTCTGCCTGAAAAAGCGTCAGCCTCATGTCTTGCAGTTCCTTCTCGGCGATCTTCTCTGGCGTCGGCGGACTGAACAAGTTGGCAAGCGAACGCATGGCAGTTACCTCCAGGGCTGTCTTACGGCTGGGTGATTCGGGATGTGCGCGCCATGGGTCAAATATAGTCGATCCGCCGCGAGGTACACGATGGGTCACCACAATGCATGTGGCGTCGCCCACAAGGATGATTGCCGCCACTTGCACGGATGCGTAGATTGTTCGCCCATTGGCCTCCCGCCCCGGGATTCCGGGCCGTGCAGGCAATATCCGGGGCGATTCGGACGCCATACTTTGTGATTACTACCTGCGGCTTTGTGACGTAATTGCCTGTCGTGGTCAAATTTGCCAACCCGCTTTCAGGCGCCCATCCCACGAAAAAAACAACACCTGCGTGGATGGCGCGCAACAGCGGGTGATCTGCACGCATCAAACATCCGTACGAAAGGCGCGCCGCCGACGCGTCCCCTCCGGGTAAAATGCCGAGCCAGCCGCTTCCGCGATGTGCGGTGTGCTGCCCGCCATGCCATCCTGCCCCCGCCGAGTGATTCCCCATCCTGCCTTCGCCAGTCGCCTGCGTCCATGGCTTGCGCTGCTGTGCTGCCTGATCTGCGCCCTGTGGCTGCTGCCGTCGGCGATGGCCGCCGCGCCGGTGCGCGTGCTCGTCGTCACCTCCAACGCGCACCTGCTGCCTGCCGCCGAGGCCGCGTTCCGCGCCACGCACGGCGAGGCGGTGGCCACCTTCACGTTCCGCACCGATGCACCGGACGCCGCAACGCTCGCGCAGGCCGATGTCATCTATGCACGATTCGCCCCGGCCACGGTGCTGCGCGCGATGGCGCCCGGCGTGCGCCAGGCCGCCGCACGCGGCGTGCTGGTCTTCGGGGCGCCGGCGGAGAGCGTCGAGGCGGCGTGGGGCCCGGGCGCAGCCAAGCGTGATGCCGCCGATGCTGCGCAGCCCTATTGGGAGGCCGGTGGCGTGGACAACCTCGCCGCCTTCCTCGCCCTTGCCGTGGCGGCGCGGCAGCGCATGCAGGGCCTGCCGGCGCAGGACGTGATCGCGGTGCCCGCCGTACGCCCTGCGCCCGCCGCCGGCATCTACCATCCGCGCGCGGCGCAGCCGTTCGCGTCGCTGCAGGATTACCTCAAGTGGTATCGGCAGGCCGGCATCGTTGCCGATGGGGCGCCGCTGGTCGGCATCGCCTTCTACGCCACCCACTACCGCCAGCGCGACCTCGCCCATATCGACGCCCTGATCGCTGCGCTGGAGCGCCAGGGCGTAGGCGCGGTGCCGGTGTTCGGCTGGCCGCTCTCGGGGCTCGATGCGCTGGTCACGCAGGATGGCACCACGCCGCTGCGCGCGCTGCTGGCGTTGAACCTGACCATTCCGCGCACCGAGGACAAGGACTGGCTGGCGCGGCACGGCCTGCACACGATCAACCTGATCGCCACGCGCGACAGCGAAGCCGGCTGGCGTGCCGATGTGCGCGGCATCGCCGGAGAGCGGCTGCCGCTGTTGCTGACCGCGCCCGAGCGCAGCGGGGCGACCGAGCCGATCCTGTTCGCCACGCAGGAAGGCGGGGAGGGGAGCCAGCGCAGCACGGCGGTACCGGAGCGCGTGGCCGCCATCGTGGCGCGCGTGCGCCGCTGGATCGCGCTGCAGGACAAGCCGCCCGCCAGCAAGCACGTGGCGGTGCTCTACTACAACAACCCGCCCGGGCGCGGCAATCTCGGCGCCAGCTATCTGGCCACGCTGCCGTCGCTCACGCAGATCCTGCAGCGGCTGCGCGCGGCGGGTTACCAAACGGGCGATGACCTGCCCGACACGCCCACGCTGACCGCGCTGCTCGAGGCGAACGGGCGCAATATCGAAACGTGGTCGCCCGGCGAGCTGGCGCGCATGGTGCGCGGCGGCCACGTCACGCTGCTGCCGCTGGCGCAGTACCGGCGCTGGTTCGAGACGCTGCCGCCGGCCTTCCGCGCCGCCGTGACGCAAGCGTGGGGACCGCCCGAGCGCAACCCGCTGATGCTGGCGCGCGACGCGCAGGGCGAGCCCGCCTTCGTGATCCCGGGCCTGCGCTTCGGCAATGTCTTCGTCGGCCCCCAGCCGCTGCGCTCGACCTTCGCGCGCGCGATGGACACCTCGCACGACACCATCACGCCGCCGCCGCATTCCTACCTCGCGGCCTATCTCTGGTACCGCCATGCCTTCGGCGCCGATGCCATGGTGCACGTGGGCCGGCACGGCACGCTGGAGTGGCTGCCCGGCAAGCAGGTGGGGCAGGCTGGCGACGATAGCGCCGAAGTGCTGCTCGGCGACCTGCCCAACGCCTACGTCTACATCCAGGACGGCGGCGGCGAGGCGATCCAGGCCAAGCGCCGCAGCGCCGCCGTGCTGGTGAGCCATCTGGCGCCGCTGCTGGCCAGCGCCGGCCAGCCGCCCGTGCTGGCGCAGCTCGACGAAGCCATCGAGCAGGCCGAGGCCACGCGCGACAGCTCGCCCGAGCTATCGGCGCAGTACCGGCAGCAGGCCATCGCCCAGATGCGCGCGCTGAAGCTCGACCAGCAACTGGGTCTCGACGCCAACGCACCGTGGGCGCAGATCGAGCCGATCCTGCACGCCTTCCTGCACAAGGTGGAGGCCGAGCCGATGCCGCTGGGCATCCACGCGCTCGGCGAGATGCCGCCCGAGGCCGATCAGGTGGACGCGCTGGCGCTGCTGCTCTCGTCCCAGCTCCGCAACCCCGCCTATGACGCCCAAGTGCGCGCGTGGGCCGAGGATCTGGTGGCCGGCCGCGCGCCGCCGCTGGCCGGGCTGGCGGACGATCAGGCGCCTACAGTGCGGGCCGCGCTCCAACTCGCCCGGCAATGGCTGGCCGATCTGCGCGCATCGCCCCGGGCCGAACTGGACGGCCTCGTCACCGTGCTGGCGGGCCGCTATCTGCCGACCGGGCCGCTTGGCGACCCGGTGCGCACGCCCGACGGCCTGCCCACGGGCCGCAACCTCCATGCCTTCGATGGCGCGAAGATCCCCACGCCGGCCGCCTGGGCGCTTGGCAAGACCATGGCCGCGCAGACGCTGGCGCGCTATCGGCAGGAAACGGGGCGGCTGCCGGAGTCGGTGTCGATGGTGCTCTGGTACGGCGAAACGGAACGGCATCAGGGCGCGATGGAGGCCGAGGCGCTCTGGCTGATGGGCGTGGCGCCGGTATGGAACGCGCGCGGCGGCGTGGAGGACGTGCGGCTGATTCCCGATGCCGAATTGGGCCGGCCCCGCGTGAACGTGCTGCTGACCATTTCCGGCATCTACCGCGACGGGTTTGGCGACAAGGTGGCGCTGCTCGACAAGGCTGCGCGGCTGGCCGCCGCCGCCGGCGACAACGCCATCAGCCGCCACGACCGCATGGTGGCCGCCGCGCTGGCCGCCCGGGGCACCGACCTGGACACTGCCGGCAAGCTGGCCCGTGCCCGCGTGTTCGCCGCCAAGCCCGGCAACTACGCCATCGGCGTGCAGCAGATGGTGGAGCAGAGCCGCGATGCGCAGGACGGCCCGGATGCCCTCGCGCGGCAGTACCTGCGCTACATGAACTTCGCCTATTCGGCCGAAGGCTGGGGTGCCAGCGCGCCGGACGCGCTGGCGAGCCATCTGGCCTCGAACGAGGCGGTGCTGTTCTCGCGCACCAGCACGCTGTACGGCGCGCTGGACAACGACGACACCTACCAGTACGCCGGCGGCCTGACCGCCGCCACGCGCGCGGTGCGCGGGCAGGCGCCGCGCTTCTGGCTGCACAACCTGCGCCGCGCCGGCGAGACGGACACCGTGGACGTGCGCACGTGGCTGGCCACGGAGTTGAACGCGCGGCAATGGAACCCGAAGTGGATCGGCGCGATGCAGCGCTCGGGCTATGCCGGCGCGCGCGAGATGGTCAAGGAGATCGAGCATCTGTACGGCTTCCAGGCCACCGTGCCGGAGCAGATGCCGGGCGAGTTCTGGCAGCGCACCTATGACGTCTACGTGGCCGACAAGCTCGGTCTCGGCATGGACGCCTTCTTCCGGCAGGCCAATCCCCACGCGCAGCAGGGCATTCTGGCGCGGCTGCTCGAAGTAGACCGGCAGGGCAGCTATCGATTCACGGACGCGGAACGGGCCGAACTGCTGCGCCGCTACGCGGATGCCGTGCGGCGCGATGGGCTCTCCTGCACGGCGAATACCTGCGGCAACCCGGTGCTGATGGCGCATATCGCGCAGGCCGGCCGGGCAGCCCGCGTGGACCCGGCGCTGCTGCGCGCGCTGGGCCGGCAGCTGGCCGATGCGGTGGTGGCGCCGGGGCCGGTGGCGCGGCCGTCGATGACCGCCAGGGCGGCGCCCGCGCCCGCGCCGCAGGCAGCGGTCCCGGCCAACGCCCCGCAGCCGGTGACGGGTCAACACCTCGTCCCGCGTGCCGAACCGACGGCGCCTCCGTCCCCCGCCCGCTCGCACCATGGCCCGCTAGCGATAGCGCTGGCCGTGCTCGCCATCGCGCTGGGCGCCCTCCGGGAATGGCGTCGGGCGCGGCGCGTGGCCTTGCCGGCTGTCGATGGACAGCCACCCCACATCTCTTTATCCTGATCGCCTTCAAGCGACCCGCCCCCGCTCATCCACTGGATTTCCGCATGCAAACCTCCAAGATCCCCGCCACCATCGTCACCGGCTTTCTCGGCAGCGGCAAGACCACCTTGCTGCGCCACATCCTCGACAACGCCAACGGCCGCCGCATCGCGGTGATCGTCAACGAATTCGGGGAGCTGGGCATCGACGGCGAGATCCTGCAGGGCTGCGGCATTGGCTGCGATGACAACGGCGAGCCCACTGGCCAGCTCTACGAACTGGCCAACGGCTGCCTGTGCTGCACGGTACAGGAGGAGTTCTTCCCGGTGATGGAACAGTTGCTGGAGCGGCGCGGGAAGATTGACCACGTGCTGATCGAGACCTCGGGCCTGGCGCTGCCCAAGCCGCTGGTGCAGGCGTTCCACTGGCCGAGCATCCGCAACGCCTTCACGGTAGATGCCGTGGTGACCGTGGTCGATGGCCCGGCCGCCGCCGCCGGCCAGTTCGCCGCCAACCCGGTGGCCGTGGACGCCCAGCGCCGCGCCGACCCGAATCTGGACCACGAATCGCCGCTGCACGAGCTGTTCGAGGACCAGCTGGCCAGTGCCGACCTCGTGATCCTGAACAAGACCGACCTGATGGACCCGGCGCAGATCGCCGCCGTGGAGGCGCTGGTGCGCCCGGAGATCCCGGCGGAGGTCAAGATCGTGCCGGCGCAGGCCGGCAAGCTGGACGTGGCGATGCTGCTGGGCCTGCAACGCGCTTCGGAGGAGACCATCCATCTGCGCGTCGATCATCACGGCAATGCCGAAGACCCCGACCATGCCGACCATCATCACGATGAATTCGATTCCGTGGTGGTGGAAGCGGGCACCGTGGAGCGCGACCAGCTGATCGGCGCCCTCCAGCAACTGGTGGCAGCCAATACGATCTACCGCATCAAGGGCTTTGCCGCGCTGCCGGGCAAGGCGATGCGGCTGGTGCTGCACGGGGTTGGCCAGCGCTTCGACAGCTATTTCGACCGCGCCTGGCGCGCCGCCGAGCCACAGGGTACGCGCGTGGTGCTGATCGGGCAGGATCTCGACCGCGCCGCGCTGCAGGCGTCGCTGGACGCTGCGCTGGACGCTGCACTGCCGGCCCGCTGACCCCATGCACCTGCTGTCCACCCGGCCCGGCGGCTTTGTCGAGGACAGCGCTGTCGTGCTGCGCATCGCGCAGACGCCGGGGGAGATCGTCGTCCTGAGCGCGGCGGACACCACGCTGTCGCTGCTGGCCGGCGCGGTGCCGCGCCTCGGCCCCGGTTACCCGTCCGTGCGGCTGGCCAACCAGATGTACCTGCGCCAGCCGGCCTCGCTCGACCTCTATATCGACGAAGTGCTCCAGCACGCGCGCGTGGTGGTGGTGGACCATCTGGGCGGCGTCAACGACTGGGCCTACGGGCTGGAGCGGCTGCCGGAGCTGGCCCGCGCGCGCGGCCAGCTGCTGGTGATGGGTTCCGGCGACCTGGCCGAGGACGACAACCTCGCCCGGCACGGCAATGCGCCCGCCGCGCTGTCCCACCAGTTGTGGCACTACCTGCGCGAAGGCGGCGCCGGCAACGCCGAGCAGTTCTTCCGCTGCCTGGCGCACCATGCCTTCGGCTGGGGCGCGCCCGCGCTGCCGCCGCAGGTGCTGCCCGAGGCCGCCATCTATCACCCGGAGAGGACGGTCGCCACCGTCGAGGACTGGGCCGCGCGCTGGGCCGCGCACGGGCTGGCCGACCACGCCCCCGTGGTGGCGCTGCTGTTCTACCGCTCGCACCTGCAGGCCGGCAACACGGCCGTCTTCGACGCCATCGCCGATGCCTTGCTCGATGCCGGCCTGTGCCCGCTGCCGCTGGCGGTGACGTCCCTGAAGGCGCCGCTTTGCCGCGAAGTGCTCCAGCGCCTGTGCGATGCGCACGAGGTGGCGCTTGTCCTCAACACCACCGCGTTCGCCGTGGCGTCGCTCGACAGCGAAGGCGGGGAAGGGGATGCCCCGCTCGCCAACGATGCCCCGGTACTCCAGGTGATCCTCAGCGGCGGCAACCGGGAGGACTGGCTGGCCGACAACCAGGGGCTCGGCACGCGTGACGTGGCGATGCACATCGCGCTGCCCGAAGTCGATGGGCGGATCATCACGCGCGCGGTCAGCTTCAAGGGGCTGGCCTACCGCTGCCCGCACACCGAGGCGGACATCGTGCAATACCAGCCGGACGCCGAGCGCGTGCGCTTTGTGGCGGAACTGGCGCGCCGCTGGTGCCGCCTCCGCACGCTGCCCAACGCCGGGAAGCGCGTGGCGCTGGTGCTGGCCAACTATCCGGCCAGCGAAGGGCGCATCGGCAACGGCGTGGGGCTCGATACACCGGCGTCGGTCGTGCGGATCCTGGCCGCCCTCCATGCCGAGGGGTACGCCATCGACGCGCTGCCCGAGAACAGCGATGCGCTGATGCAGGGCCTGACGCGCGGCATCACCAACGACCTGGATCAGCACGCGGTGCGGCCCGCGTTCCAGAGCGTGACGGTGGAGGACTACCGGCGCTGGCTGGCGGCGCTGCCGGCGGCGCTCCAGCAGGCGATTACGGCGCGCTGGGGTGCGCCCGAGGCCGACCCGATGGTGCGGCAGGGCCGCTTCATGATCGCCGGCGTGCGCACCGGGCGGGTGTTCGTCGGCATCCAGCCGGCGCGCGCCTATGGCTTGGACGGCTACGCCAGCTATCACGATGCCGAACTCGTGCCGCCGCACGGCTACCTCGCGTTCTACTTCTGGCTGCGCCACGTGTTCGGCATCGACGCCATCGTGCATGTGGGCAAGCACGGCAACCTCGAATGGCTGCCGGGCAAGAGCGTGGCGCTGTCCGACGCCTGCTGGCCGGACGCCATCCTCGGCCCGCTGCCGCATCTGTACCCGTTTATCGTCAACGACCCGGGCGAGGGCGCGCAGGCCAAGCGCCGCACGCAGGCCGTGATCATCGACCACCTGATGCCGCCGCTCACGCGCGCCGAGAACTACGGGCCGCTGCAGGACCTGGAGCGGCAGGTGGACGAGTACTACGAGGCGCTCACCGTGGACCCGCGCCGCGCCCGGCTGCTGCGCAAGGAGATCCTGGCGTCGATTGTCGGCCAGCAGTTGCACACGGAACTGGGGCTGGCGGCGCCCACCGGCGGCGAGGAGGAAGACGCGCTGCTGAATCGCACCGATGCGTGGCTGTGCGAACTCAAGGAGTCACAGATCCGCGACGGCCTGCACGTGTTCGGCCAGTCCCCGGCTGGCGTGCAGCGCCGGGACACGCTGGCGGCGCTGGCGCGTTTTCCGGTGGGCGATGGCCGGGACGCCCGGGCGGGGCTGCTGACGGCGCTGGCCGCCGACCTGTCATTGGGCGACGACTTCGACCCGCTCGACGCCGACTGGGCCGCGCAATGGCTGGGGCCGCGTCCGACGCTGCTGGCGGACATCGACGCCGGCCCGTGGCGCCACCATGGCGACACGCGCGAGCGGCTGGAAATGCTGGCGCTGCGCTTGCTCGATGGGGGACTGGACGCCGAAGCAATGCTGCCGCACACCGCGCAGGTCCTCGCCCGGCTGCGCCAGGACGTGGCGCCACGGCTGGACGCCTGCGGCGCACAGGAACTGACGCAGCTAATGCGCGGCCTCGCCGGGCGCTTCGTGCCGCCCGGCCCGAGCGGGGCGCCGTCGCGCGGCCGGCCGGACGTGCTGCCCACCGGCCGCAACTTCTATTCGGTGGATACCCGCGCGGTGCCCACGCGCACGGCGTGGACGCTTGGCCTGCGCGCGGCCAACCTGCTGATCGAACGGCATGTGCAGGAGCATGGCGAGTATCCGCGCGCGGTGGGCCTGTCCGTGTGGGGCACGGCGACCATGCGCACCGGCGGTGACGACATCGCCCAGGCCATGGCCCTGCTGGGCGTGCGGCCCAAGTGGGCGCAGGGCAGTCATCGCGTGGTGGACTTCGAGATCCTGCCGATGGCCAACTTCGGCCGCCCGCGCGTGGACGTGACGCTGCGCGTGTCCGGCTTCTTCCGCGATGCCTTCGCCAGCCTCGTGGCGCTGTTCGACGCCGCCGTGCGCGCCGTGGCAGACGTGGACGAGCCGGCGGACGTCAACCCGATCCGCGCGCGCGTGCTGGCAGAGCAGGCGCGGCTGCAAGCCGGGGGCGCCGCGCCGGACGATGCGCGCGAACGTGCTGCCTGGCGCGTCTTCGGCGCCCGGCCCGGCGACTACGGCACCGGCCTCCAGGCCCTGATCGACGGCCGCCAGTGGCAGGACGACGCGGACCTGGCCCACGCCTACCTGCACGCGGGCGGCTACGCCTACGGGCAGCGCGCCGATGGCATCGACGCGCGCGACGCCTTCGCCACCCGGCTGGCCGAGATCGACGCCGTGGTGCAGAACCAGGACAACCACGAGCACGACCTGCTCGACGCCAACGACTACTACCAGTTCCAGGGCGGCATGGTGGCCGCCGTGCGGCATCTGGCAGGCGAGCAGCCGGCGATCTATCACGGCGACCACGCCAACCCGGCCGCGCCGCGCGTGCGCACGCTGGGCGAGGAAATCGCCCGCGTGATCCGGGCGCGGGTGGTCAATCCCAAGTGGATCGACGGCGCGCGCCGGCACGGCTACAAGGGCGCGTTCGAGATGGCCGCCACCGTGGACTACCTGTTCGGCTACGATGCCACGACCCGCGTGGTGGGCGACCACCAGTACGCGCTGGTGGCGGACGCCTACGTCAACGACCCCGCCAATCGCGCATTCCTTGCCCGGCACAATCCGCGCGCGCTGCAAGGCATCTGCGAGCGGCTGCTGGAGGCCATGGAGCGCGGACTCTGGCAACAACCGGGCGCCCAGCGCGGCCGGATCGAACAACATCTGCTCGACAACGAGCAGCGCATCGAAGGTTCTTCCGAAGGTTAATGCTCATGAGCCCCGTCACCGTGGTGCGTCATCCGTTTCCGTTCAGCGCCCTGGTCGGCCAGGCGCGGCTGCAACAGGCGCTGCTGCTGGCTGCCGTCGATCCCGGCATCGGCGGCGTGCTGGTCACCGGGCCGCGCGGCACCGCCAAGTCCACGGCGGCGCGTGCGCTGGCGGAACTGCTGCCGCACGGCCACGTCGTCACGCTGCCGCTAGGCGCCAGCGAGGAGCAGCTGACCGGCACGCTGGACCTGAGCCACGTGCTGCAACAGGGCGAGGTGCGCTTCGCGCCGGGCCTGCTGGCGCGCGCGCACGAGGGCGTGTTGTATGTGGATGAAGTCAACCTGCTGCCGGACCCGCTGGTGGACCAGTTGCTCGACGTGGCGGCCAGCGGTGTGAACGTGGTGGAGCGCGATGGCGTGTCCCACCAGCACGCGGCGCGCTTCGTGCTCGTCGGCACGATGAATCCGGAGGAGGGCGAGCTGCGCCCGCAACTGCTGGACCGCTTCGGCCTTGCGCTGGCGCTCGACAACTACGCCGACCCGGTCACGCGGCAGGCCATCGTGCGCGCCCGGCTGGCCTTCGATACCGACCCGGAGGCGTTCCGCGCCGCCATGGCGACGGCCCAGCAGGCGCTGGCGGCGCAGGTCGTGCAGGCGCGCGGGGCGCTCGGCGGGCTGGATTTCTCCGATGCCGTGCACGCCCATGTCAGCGCGCTGTGCCTGGCGGCGGCGGTGGATGGCGTGCGGGCGGATCTCGTCATGCTGCGCGCCGCGCGCGCGCTGGCCGCGTGGGACGGTGCCCCGGCGGTGACCGTGGCGCATGTGGATGCCGTGGCGGAACTGGTGCTCCATCATCGTCGCCATGCGGGTTCGCCGGCATCCCCCGAGGCTGGCGACGCGGAATCGGCCGGGGAGCGTGCCACGGCGCCCGCGCCGCAGGACAACCCGTGGGGTGCCATGCCGCCGCCGGCTGACACGGTCGCCGGCATCGCCAGCATCAAGCCGCTGCGCGCCTTCGGGAATCGTCCGCCAAAAAAAGCCTGAGCCACCGGCAGGCCGCCGGGCCGGTCCGGCAAGGCGGCAACCGGTGGCAGCCCCCTCGCTCTATGCCACGTTCTATGCCACGTCCGGCCACGCCGGGCGCGGGCGTGCCCGGGGCCCGCATCCACTGGCCGCGCACGCTGGCGGCCAAGCGGCAGGCGCGGCTGGCCGCCGAGCATCTGCGCCACCGGCGTGCCGACGCGCGCGCCGGGGTGCTGCATTGCGTGGCGCTCGATTGTTCCGGCTCGATGACCCAGGGCGAGCAGCTCGCGCTGGCCAAGGGCGTGCTCGTGCGGCTGCTGGAGCGCGCCTACCAGTCCCGTGCGGATGTGGCGCTGGTCTGCTTTGCCGGGCGGCAGGCCGAGATCCGGCTAGCGCCGTCGCGCGCACGCTACTGGAACGCCGACTGGATCCGCCCGATTGCCGGCGGCGGCGGCACCCCGCTGGCGCTGGGCGTGGCGCGCGCCGGCCAGTTGCTGGCGGCGCAGGCCCGCCACCGGCCGATGCAGCGGCGCTGGCTCTGGCTGCTGACCGATGGCCGCAGCAGCGAGCTGCCGCCCCGGCCCGCCTGGGCCGATCACGTGGTGGTGGTGGACGTGGAGCGCCGCGCCGTGGCGCTGGGCCGCTGCCGCACGCTGGCCTTGGCGTGGAGCGCCGACTATCGCGATGCCGCCGCGTTGATCGAGTAAAAGTAACGCCCGCGCCACATCCCCCTTCCGTAGGGCATGTCCGGCCTAAAGTCTCGCGCCTGCCTGACCGTTAGCCCATCGATAGCCCCGGCACGCAGCAACGAAACAGCGGGGCATTACGAGGAGCGGACGGCATCATGGCTTGGGACAACTTGAGTATGCGCACGCGGCTGGGCGCGGCGTTTGGCGTGGTCGTGCTGTTGGTGGCGGTCATGATGACACTGGCGCTCGAGCGTATTGGCGAGCTGGAGCAGCGCGCGGCGGCCGTGCCGGACAAGCCGGCGGCTACCGCCCAGGCTGTACCCCTGACTGGCGACAACACCCGTACCTGGATCTGGGGCCTGGGCGGCGCGGTGCTGCTGGCCAGCGTGGTGTGCTGGTTCCGTCTCACGCGCGCCATCGAGATCCCGCTCAAGGAGGCCGAGTTCATCGCCGAAACCGTGGCGGCGGGCGACCTCAGCAAGGAATTCGAGACCGAGCGGGGCGGCGATTTCGGCCGCCTGCTGGGCGGGCTGGGTGAGATGGAGGACATGCTGACGGACCTGGTCACGCGCATCAAGGCGTCTAGCGATTCGATCTCGTCGGCGTCGCACCAGATTGCCGCTGGCAATACCGACCTGTCCCAGCGCACCGAGGAACAGGCCGCCACGCTTGAGGAAACGGCATCGAGCATGAGCGAGCTGACCGCCATGGTGAAGCAGAACACCGAACGCGCGCGCACCGCCAACGGGCTGGCGGCGTCCGCGTCGGGCGTGGCCGAGCGCGGCGGCGCCATCGTCGGCAATGTCGTGGAGACCATGCAGGCCATCAGCGCCAGCTCCCGCAAGGTGACGGACATCATCGCCGTGATCGAGGGCATCGCCTTCCAGACCAATATCCTGGCGCTGAACGCCGCCGTGGAAGCGGCCCGGGCCGGCGAGCAGGGGCGCGGCTTCGCTGTGGTGGCGGGCGAGGTGCGCACGCTGGCCCAGCGCAGCGCGGCGGCGGCCAAGGAAATCAACGTGCTGATCAACGATTCGGCGCGGCAGGTGGAGTCGGGCTCCTCGCTGGTGGGGCAGGCCGGCCAGACCATGGCGGAAATCGTGCAGTCGGTGCGGCATGTGACCCAGATCCTGGGCGAGATCGCCGAGGCGTCCGAGCACCAGAGCGGCGGCATCGAGCAGGTCAACGAGGCCGTGGCGCAGATGGACGAGGTAACGCAGCAGAACGCCGCGCTGGTGGAAGAGGCCGCCGCGGCATCGGCGGCGCTGGCCGAGCAGGCCCAGCAGCTCCAGCAGGTGGTAGGCGAGTTCAAGCTCGACGACGACGAGCCTGCCCGCCCGGCGGCGCGCCAGTCGCTGGGCTTCCAGGCCAGGCTGGCCCGCGCCTGACTAATATCTAAGCGGGCGGACGGACGATGTCCGGTGCGGCGGCCACGCCCAGGTCGCCGCTCTGGAGATAGGCGATCACCGGCGCCCAGAACGCCTGCGCGTGCGCAGGTTCGATGGCGGCGTTGTGGGGCAGGTCCTCGAAGATCTCGAGCCGGCTCGGCGCGCGGGCCATCCGCGCCAGATACTCGCCATGACTGAACGGGATGGTCTGGTCCTGCCGGCTGTGGATCAGCAGCAGCGGCATGCGCAGCTTGCGGATGCGCGCGGCGTTGTTCCACGGCTCCGGCAGCATCCACGCCAGCCACGCGGGCACCCGCCCCGTGACCACCGCCGCCGCGCGCGCGGAGCGGAAACCGGCGCCAATCACGGCGCCGTCCGGGCTGGGCCGCAGCCGGCCAATCACATCGAGCAGAATCCCACTTCCCAGCGAATAGCCCATCACGTGGCGCCGCGCCGCAGCCGGCGTGGCGGCGATGAACTGGAGATAGCCGGCCAGCGCGTCCTGACGCAGGTTGCGCACCGAGGGCCGCCCGGTACTCGCGCCATAGCCGCTGTAGTCGAACACGAAGGAGCCGATGCCGGCCGCGTGGAGCATGGCTTGCACGGGCGCCCAGTCGGTCAGGCATTCCGAATCGCCATGGAACACGCACAGCGCCGGGCCGGTTGGGTCAGGCGCGGCAACGAATGAGGCATGCAGTGTGCGGTCCCCGCTGGCGAAGGTGTACTGGCGGGACGGCACGCCGAGGTGGTCGGGGGTGACGTCTCCGACCGGGATGGTGACGAAAGCATCACGTTCCATCGCCCGGAAGACCAGCCATCGGCCCAGCCCAGCGGCCACGGCAACGCCAGCAACGCCGGCCGCGCCGGCAAGCCAGCGTTTCAGGGGACGGGAGGCGGCAGCGGGCGGGGTGGACAGCGGAGCGGACATGGCGGGCCGGGGCGCGGGGGATGTGATAAGCCTAGCACCCGATTGGGCAGGGCGCCGGTCGCAAGAGAGTCAGGCTATCGGCCTCATAAATAAGTTTTCGGCGCGATCGGCAGATTCGCCTTGCTTGCCTATCTACCAGTAGATATTATCCAGCCCATGGACTCGCCGCACAAACCGAGCGGTGGTCTGAGCAAGACCTCGAACGGGGCCTTTCAGAGCCAAGATATCTATCTAGTGGTAGATAGCATCGGAAGATAACCCCGGCAAACGCAGCCAATACAAGGAGCTTCACCATGAACGCCAAGACCATCCTCAGTGCCGCCGCTCTCGCCGCCGCCTTCGTGACGGGCGCCGCCCAGGCCGCTCCCGCCAGCAACCAGACCGGTGAAGCCTACGGCTACGGTTACCGCGTGAACGACGCACGCAACCCGTACAGCGACGGTGCCCGCGACGTACATCGCCCCCGCAACCCGTTCGTGGACGGCGCCCGCGTGAATGACGCACGCAGCCCGTTCTCCGATGGCGCCCGCGCCGGCAAGTTCGACCCGTACACCGACGGCGCCCGCACCGTGGCCGGCCGCGACCGCACCGGCGTCTCCGCCGAACCGGGCCGCGCGGATGATTCGGCTGTCGAAACCGCTTAAACCATTTCTACCATCGCTCCGCCGCGGATCGCGGCATGCGGTACCGGCCGGCGCCCCAAAAAGGTGCCGGCCGCCTTTGCGTTGACATCGGGGTAATCCCGGTTGAGTATCTATCTTCGTGTAGATAAACTTTGCCCCATGAAAACCCAACCCGTCCGTGAGCAGCTGCTCGAACACACGCTGGTACTGATTCGCCGCCGTGGTTTCAATGGCTTCAGTTATCGCGATCTGGCCGAGCTGGTGGGGGTCAAGACCTCCAGCATCCACTATTACTTTCCGTCGAAGGACGACCTCGTCCTGGAAGCGGTGAAGGAATACAGCGCGCGCATCGTCGAGCGCCTGCGCAATATCGACCCCGAACTGCCGGTGCTGGAACAGGCCCGCCAGTACCTGGAGCCGCTGCGCGCTACCTGCGGATCTGACCAGATCTGCCTGGCCGGCATGCTCTCTACCGAGGTGCTGTCGCTGCCCGAGCCTGTGCACAACGTGCTCAAGGATTTCTATCACATGAACGAGGCCTGGCTCGCCAAGCTGCTCGAGCGCGGGCAGCAACAACGCGAGACCCTGTACCCCGTGCCGCCCGAAATGCTCGCGCAAGTGCTGTATGGTGCGCTCCAGAACGGCCTGATCGCCGCGCGGCTGTTTGGCACGCAGGAGCGCCTGGAAGCCGCCGCCGAAACCCTGCTCGGCGCCCTGTGCAACAAGCGCGCCGCCGCACTGTTGGGCAAGACCTGCGCCTGACGTAGACGCTGCATAAAAAACCGCCGGATGGCCGCAAGGTCTCCGGCGGTTTTTCTTTGTCAGATTGTTAAATCGGCGTGCGATCTGATGTGGCTCAATTTTGTCGGGAAAAGATCACGTTACATCTGTGCTTCCAGAGGCAGCGGGGCCGTGTGACCGTTGTGCACGGAACTGCCTTGGTATAAAATTTTGTACAGATGGGGCAGCATGGATCGTGAAAGAGAAATCCGTTGGGTAGGGTCAGCCTATGCAGATCTGCTTTTGTTTCCCGACGACGCCAGACGGCAGGCGGGCTTTCAACTCGCCAAGGTGCAGGCGGGGCTGGATCCCACCGACTGGAAACCGTTTGGCGACATCGGGCCCGGCACGCGCGAACTGAGAATTCGTGAGGCGAGTGGGATCTATCGGGTGATGTACGTCGCACGATTCGACGACGCGGTCTACGTACTGCATTGCTTTCAGAAGAAGACCCAGGCCACCAGCCTGGGGGACCGTGCGATTGCACGCGCGCGCTATCGGGCGCTGGATATAGGATGGAAACACTAGTCATGACGATCGATACCAAGATCCGACACGTCACCAAGCCGGGTGCGAACCTGTTTCTCGAGCTGGGATTTGCCCCGGACGAGGCCGAACGGCTCCATGCCGTTTCCCAGAAGGAGATTAACGACACCCGTCTGCTCAAGCAGCAACTGATGCGCGAGATCAGCGGCTGGATCGACGAACACAACCTGCGGCAGGCGGATGCTGCCGAGATCCTGATGGTGTCTCGCCCCCGCGTGTCCGACGTCGTGAATCAGAAAACCGCGAAGTTCACGCTCGACACGCTGGTGGAGATGCTGAGTCGCATCGGCAAGCCGGTGACGATCGCGGTGGGCTAGGCAGTCGCATCCCCTGACGCAAGGCCAGACCCGGCCACCACCCCGCACAACCACCCCCCATCGTCATGCGGCAGGTCATGTCCTGCCCACGGATGGCGCAGGTGCCGCGCCCCCCAGGCCGCTGCGATGCGGACCGAGCAGACCGGGTTGACGAGGCGGTCGGCGTCCGAGGAGAGGATCAGCGTGGGGCAGGGCGGGGCGGAGGGGGCGGCGCGGTAGCGGGCGGCGGCCAGCAGTTGGCGGAGGGCCGCCGCGCGGGTGACCGGGGCGGTTTGGCCGATGGTGACCCACGCCGCCAGGTCGGCGTCGCGGGTGTCCATCCGTTCGCAGGTCAGCCGGTGGACCGTGCGCTCGCAGCGGGCACGGTCGTGCCAATGGTTGGCCATGCCGATGAGCGCCGCCCAGTTCTGGGGGCGCAGCCGCTGCGGCAGGGTGCTGAAGGGGCGCATGCTGGTGTTGATCAGCACCAGTCCGGCCACTTCCCCGGGGTAGCGTTGGGCCCATTCGGTGGCGACCATGGCGCCGAGCGACATCGCCAGGATGCGGTACGGGGCCGTTACCCCGGTGGCGCGGGCCGTGGCGCGCACCGCTTCCATGATGCCGTGCACGTCGACGGGCACCGTCGCGTGGTGGGCCGTGCCGTTGCCGGGCAGGTCGATCAGGGTCGGGCGCCCCAGGCCGCGGGCGGTCCACAGCGCGGGCAGGTCGCCCCAGTGGCGCGACTCGCGGGTCAGGCCGCGCAGGAAGATCCACGGGCTCATGGCGCAGGTTTCCGGTCTTGCCAGTGCGCGCGCGCCTGCGCCAGCAACTGCTGCCGATGGACGCCCTCGGGCAGCCATCGCTCCGGAGCGAAGGCGGTGCGGCCGAGGAAGTCGAACAGGCTCACGTGCCGGCGCAGCACGCGCGCCGTGCGATGGGCCTTGATCGGATTGAAAATGCCCGCGCGCGAGAAGAGCTGGCGCGGATTCTTCTTGATCCACAGCCACGAGCCCAGTTCCAGCGTCATCGGCAGGAACAGCGTGCCCGCCGGCGCGCGGTCGTAGGCGTAGTCCCACAGGTCGCCGTGCAGCAGGTACTGGTGGCTCTGCGGCTCGAAGGCGTAGCCGTGGTGCGGGTGGGCCTGCTCGAACATGGTCTTGAGCAGGTACATCTCCGGCAGGTGCGCCATGGGCGTGTGGGTGCGCGCGTAGGGAAACCAGATGCTGTCGCGCCAGCCATAGCCGGAATGGCAATCGACCGCGAAACTGAGGGGCCGGCCCAGCAGTTCTTCCTCCACCACGCGCAGCAGCGCGGCGGCCTCGGGCTCCATCGGCGCACCGGCGCGGCCGCGATACCACGGCAGCCACGCGCCGAGGCGCTGCCCGCCGGCCAGGAAGGGCACGCGCGCATCGGCGTTCTGCGGCGCGTTGCGCATCAGATCCACGCCCCGGGGGTTGGCGCGCGTGGCCGCATGCATGCCGCCCGGGTTGACGATCGGCATGAAGACCAGCTTCACGGCCTGCAACTCGCGGTGGAGCAGCTCGTCCCATTGCAGGCGGCACAGCAGCGAGCGCATGTAGTCCAGCACCAGCTGGGTGCCGATCCGTTCGAGCCCGTGAATGCCGCCGAAGATGCCGATGGCCGGCGCATCGGGCGCGTCCGTGCCCAGCGCCGCCACATGCACCCCGAACGAGCGGCCGTCCACGGCTACCTCGCACGCCACGCGCGACCGGAACCACGGGGCGCCCAATTCCAGCAGCGCCAGCAGCTGGTCGTACTCGGGAAAGCTGGGGCGGCCCGGGTCGGTCATCGGCGGAGAGGGTCCTTGGGGGCGGTGCGGTGGGGGCGCGAGGCTCAGGTCAACTCAGTTCAATATAGGTGCAGGTTGCGGAACCTCGCAATGCCGCTGCGCGGCGCTGCCCGGCAGCACCAGGCAGTCCAGCAGCGCGCGCACCAGCCGCGTCCCGCTGCGAATCTTGAGGCTGTAGAGATATTCGTGGATGACTGGCGCCTGGCTGGCGAACGGCACCACGCAGAGCGCGGGGTCGCGCGGCACCTCGCCCACGGGCATCACGCTGGCGCCAAGGTTGTGCCGGATCGCCTCGCAGATGGCTTCGCGGCTACCGATCACGGTATGCGGCGGGAGGTCGATGCCCACCGCGCCCAGCGCGGCCTCGGTGGCCTCGCGGGTCATCGACCCCTGTTCGCGCACGATCAGGTGGCAGGTGGCCAGTTCGGCCACCTCCACGCGGGGGCGGCGCGCCAGCGGGTGGAGCGGATGGGCGACCAGCACCATCGGGTCGGCGGCGAGCATGACGCGGGAGAGCCGGTCGTCGTCCACCGCGTGCGACGACACCGCGGCATCGATCCGGTATTCGAACAGCGCGTCGAGCATCTGCCGCGAATTGCCGATCTCGATGCTGACCGCCACGGCCGGGTAGCGTTCCCGGAACGCGGCCACGCTGCGCAGGATGTAGTAGGGGCCGGTGGCGCCAATCCGCAGGCTGCCCAGCCGCAGGTTGCCGGCGTTGCGGAGCAGGAAATCGGCCTCGCCCTCCTGCTGCATCATCTGTTCGGCCAGCGGCATCAGGGCCACGCCGACGTCGCTGAGGTCAAGCCGGCTGGCGCGGCGGTGGAACAGTTCCACGCCGTAGAGCACTTCCAGCTGGCGGATGCGGCCGGTGACAGTGGGCTGGCTGAGCCGCAGTTGCCGGGCCGCGCTCGTGATGCTGCCTTGCCGCGCCACTTCATAGAACGTCATCAGCAGATCGCCAAGCATGGGGCTCCCATCGAATTCAGGACGAACCCGCGAGCGTAGCCTGGCAATGTGACAGTGGTGGGTACGGCGGCGCCCCTCTCCCAAGGGGACAGGGGCGCCGACCGGGCCCAGGCGGGCTTAGCTCCCCATCGCCGGATCGGACACCGTGTGGGTGCCGTTCTCCACGCGGCCGGCAAAGCGCCGCGAGAAGCCGCCCTGCGTGGTGGTCACCGTGAAGTCATACCAGTTGCCCTGCGACTTCACCGGGAAGGGCTGGTCGAGTTCCTTGCCGGCGGGCAACTCGAAGGTCCACGGGCCGTCCGTGCGGTAGGCGTTGGGCACCACCGTGAACGTGCAGGCTGCCTTGCCACGGTTGATCAGCGTCAGCCAGACCTTGGGCTCGTCGGATTCCTCGTAGCACACGCGGATCTCCGGCGCGGCGCCGCCGCCGGCTTCCTGCTGGGCGCTCACGTCGCCGATGAAGGCGCGATGGTAGCCGTTCGGGCCCAGTACCCAGAGGTCGTAGCGGCCGCTGTCGGTGGCGTAGACATCCCAGGTGGCGTCGATGTCCTTGCCCGGCTCCACCGCGTAGCGGCGCGGCACGCTGCCCAGGTGCAGGCGGTCGTAGACATGGAACACCGCCGCCTGGGTGCCGTCATTGCGGAACTTCAGGATCATGGCGCGGTTGACCGGATCTTCCAGGCCGCTGGTGTGCAGCGTGTACGGCAGCGCGCGCGAGGGCCGCGTGCCGCTGGCCTGCGTCGGCATGGTCTGCGCCGCCACGGTCGGGGTGGGAATCTGGGCCAGCGCCTCCTGCTGGGTGCGCTGGGTGTCCGCGCCGGTCTTGTCGATCCCGGCGAAAGAGATCGACGTGGTGCCGTTCGGGTTGACGAAGTCGAACGCAGTCATCATGTCGCCCATCACCGCGCGGCGATAGGGGCTGATGTTGGTCTCCTGCACGCCGAAACGCTGCTCGAGGAAGCGCAGCACCGAGGTGTGGTCGAACACCTGCGAGTTGACCCAGCCGCCACGGCTCCACGGCGATACCACGTACATCGGCACGCGCGGGCCGGGGCCGAACGGCGTCTTGTCCACGCTGTAGTACTCGGCGGCGGCGTCCATCGTGGTGGCGCCGACGGGCTTGCCCGCGCCATCCAGCGCCGGGGCGCAGGGCGGCGGCACGTGGTCGAAGAAGCCGTCGTTTTCGTCGAAATTGATCAGCAGGACGGTCTTGCTCCAGATGTCCGGGTTGGCCGTCAGCGCGTTGAGCACCTCCTGGGTGTACCAGGCGCCCTGCACCGGGCTCGACGGCCCCGGGTGCTCCGAGTACGTGGCCGGGGCCACGATCCACGATACCTGCGGCAGCGTGCCGGCGGCGATGTCGTCGCGCAGTGCCTGCAGGAAGCCGCCATCGGGCATGGTGTTGGCGATGCCCTTGAACAGCGGGTTCACGGCGTCGTTGGCCGGCGTGTAGGCCGGGTAGGGCGCACCGTTGGCCGCGTTGCCGAGCGCGGCGTTGGCGGCGCGGTACTGGGCGAAGCCGGCCAGCGGGTTGTCGGTGAAGTTGTCCGGCATGTTCTGGTAGACCTTCCAGGTCACGCCGGCGGTCTGCAGGCGCTCCGGGTAGGTGGTCCAGGTGTAGTTGATGCCGGTGGCGTCGAGCGAGTCGCCGCTGTTGTCGATCACCGGGCCGCCCTTCTGGCCGAACGGGTCGTTGGTGCCGGTCCAGTGGAACAGGCGGTTGGTGTTGGTGCCGCCGTGGAAGCTGCAGTGGTAGGCGTCGCACAGCGTGAAGGCGTCCGCCAGCGCGAACTGGAATTCCAGCTCCTTCTGCTTGTAGTAACCCATCGACTGGCGCTGCTTGGAGGTCGGCCACGCGCTCATGCGGCCGAGGTCCCAGGCGGCCTGGCCGTCCGGCTGGCTGTGCGGGGTGCCGCTCACGCGCTGGGCGTTGCCGGCGGTGCTGTCCAGGTGGTACGGCAGCACTACGCGATTGGTGTTGCCGCTGGCGTAAGTCTGCTGGAACACGTTGCGGCCGCCCGGCAGCGGGATCGGGAAGCGGTCACCGAAGCCGCGCACACCCTTGAACGTGCCGAAGTAGTTGTCGAACGAGCGGTTTTCCTGCATCAGGATCACCACGTACTGCACGTCCTGGATCGATTTGTTGACGTTGTTGGCCGGAATGGCCAGCGCGCGGCGAATGGCCGGCGGAAACGCGGCGAGCGCGGCGGTTGCGGCGGCGCTGCCGCCTGCCATCTTGAGGAAATTGCGTCGGCTGCTGGAGTTCATGTCGAGTTCTGCCCTGAGCGGTTCTGGATTCGAGGAGGTGGGATCGCGGCGCTTCAGGGCGCGCACTTCAGCTTGGGCGTATCGGTGGGCTGGCCCGGCTGGGTCGGCGTGCCGCCAGGTTGCCCAGTGGTGGGCGGGGTGTCGTCGCCGCCACAGGCGGTCAGCGCCGCGCAGAGCAGCAGGGTGGCGGCCAGCCCGGCCAGGGGGCGCGGGGCTTTGGGCGGCCGCACGTGGGCAAGGCTGGCAAGGGTGCGGATGTCGTGCATGGTCTGGATTCTCTTGCGGAGGGGTGGGGTGGGTGCCGTCAAGCGCCCTATGCGTTGCTCGCGTCGTTCGCGTGGCTCGCGATGCGCTTCGCAGCGTACGGTCCCGCCTTGTCCCGGCGGTGACATATGCCCCAAGAATCCTGATACGGACATTCGCCGATTTGGCCCCGAAGGGCGCTGAATGCACATTGGCTGGCGTCGGTTGCTGCGTCGCACCAAGTCCTGTGCTATGGTGTTTGGAAGGTTTCCTCCAATTTGCCCCCGAATCCCGTTTACCTGTCAGACTGCCGGACTCGGGAAGATCCTTGCCCAGACCGGGTTGCAGGACCGGCGCATCGGATAGCCCCCCATCAATGCATTTTTGTTGCACTTGCAACGTGGCATGACCTTGCTTGTCGGCAAGGCTTTCCGCCCCCATTCTGCAATGCGGAAGGGCTTGCAGGAGCGGTACATGAACACCGAATCACGTTACGTCTGGCATTACACCGTGGGTACGCCGCTGGCCGCGATTGCGCGCTCGGGTCGGCTCAAGCCCGCGATGGCCCATGGCCGGCCCGCGCGTCCTGGCGAGCAGGACATCCTATGGTTTTCGCGCAACCAGCAATGGGACCCATCCGCCACTCAGGACGATGGCCTGAGCGAGGCGCGCCACGCGCTTTCGCGCGCCGCCCTGCATGCGCGCTTTGGGCTCTACCGGTTTGGCATCGCGGCCACTGACCCGCGCCTGCTGCCGTGGCCGACGGTCACGCGCGTGGCCGATATCGAGGTGCCCGATGCCATGGCGATGGTGGCCGCCGGCCTGCGCTGCGGCGCCGCACCCACCGACTGGATCGGCACGCTGAACGAGATTCCGCTGTCCGAGCTGCGCTTCGAGGCGTGGACCGGCCGCGAATGGACCACCGCCGATCTCAACGAGCTGGCCGCCCAGCTCGCCTAGCTCACACGTTCAGCGACTCAGCCCGCGCGCGGCCACCGGCCACACCGCTTCCACCACGCCGCCGCGCACCGCCACCAGTGCATCGTAGAGATTGAGGGTCGGGTCGCAATGGCCCGGCACCAGCAGCACGCGGCTGCCCAGCGCGGGCAGGGCGGCGAGGTTGCCGGCCTGCCGGGGTTTGACGATGCCATGCTCGTCGTTCGCTGCCACGTATTCCAGCGCCCCGGACGCCGCGCCATCGGCCCAGATCCACGGCAACCCTGAATCCACCGCCATCGACTTCAGCCCCGCATCGAGGATGACGCGGTCGCCGGCGGCCACACTCATCACCGTCGTGGCGATAAACAGGCTGTGCTCGAAGCGCAGGGCGCCCGGATAGGCGTTGCTGCCGTAGTCGGCGTCCATGAACACGTACGAGCCCGGCTGGATCTCGGTGTACACGCCGCTGCCCACGTCGAACTCCACGCTGCCGCTGCCGCCGCCCGTTACCACCTCGCATTGCACGCCCGCCACCGCCAGCTTCGCCAGCACGGCGCCGGTGCGTTCGGCGGCTTGCGCTGCGGCGTCGCGGCGGGCCGCCCAGTCGCGCAGATGCTGGATGCCGCCGTGGTACGCCTGCAAGCCGCGCAGGGACAGGCGGGGATGGGCGGCAATCCGTTCTGCCAGGGCGATGGCCGCCGGCGCGTCGGCCACACCGCAGCGGCCCTGGCCGACATCGATCTCGATAAAGACGTCCAGTTGCGTGCCGGCGGCCTCGGTGGCTGCCGCCAGGGTGTCAATTTGTGATGCATCGTCCACACACACGCTGAGGCGCGCATGGCGGGCCAACTCGGCCAGCAGCGCCGCCTTGGTCGGCGACGCAATCTCGTTACTGATATGGATGTCGGTCACGCCGGCCGCCACGAAGGGCACGGCCTCGCTGACCTTCTGGCAGCAGATGCCCACCGCGCCGCGCGCGATCTGCGCCAGCGCAATCTCGGGGCACTTGTGCGCCTTGGCGTGCGGGCGCAGTTTCACGCCGGCGCGGTCGGCGGCGTCCTGCATGCGCGCCACGTTGCGCGTGAAGGGGGCGAGGTCAAGGATCAGGGACGGTGTGTCGATGGCATCGACGGACTGGCCGGGGATGGCGGCGGGCGGCAGATCAAAAGACAGGGGCATGGCGGCAAGGATGTGATGGATGGGGCCGGGGAGCGGAAGCGTAGCACGCGCGATTCCACTACGATGAGGAAGTCCGCGCCGATGCGGACCCAAACCAGGAGGGCGCCATGGCAACCGATGCAAGAGGCCTGGAAGTCACATCCAATCATCCCGCCGCGCTCGCGCACTATGAGACCGGGCTGGCGCTGCTGCATGGCTACTACGGCGACCCGCTGGCGGCGGTGGATGCCGCGCTGGCCGACGACCCCGACTTCGCCATGGGCCACGCACTGCGCGCCGCGCTGATGGTGACCTCGGGCGACGGCACCGCCGTGCCCCTGCTGCGCGAGAGCGTGGAGGCCGGCGAGGCCCTGGGCGACCGCGCCAACCTGCGCGAGCGCCGCCATCTGGCCGCCGCGCGCGCCTGGCTGGACGGGCGATTCGCCGAGTCGGTGCAGGCGTACGGTGACATCGCCATCGACTATCCGCGCGACATCCTCGCCGTGCAGGTGGCCCATCTGGGCGATTTCCTGCTCGGCCAGTCGTCGATGCTGCGCGACCGCGTCGCGCAGGTGCTGCCCCATTGGGACAGGGATGTGCCCGGCTACGGCTACCTGCTCGGCATGCACGCCTTCGGGCTCGAGGAATCCAATCGCTATGAAGACGCCGAGGCGCGTGGCCGCGAGGCCGTGGCGCTGAACCCGCGCGATCCGTGGGCGATCCACGCCGTGGCGCATGTGATGGAGATGCAGGGCCGGCTGGACGACGGCGCGGCATGGCTGCGCGCGCACGTATCGGACTGGTCTGAAGACAACATGCTGGCGGTGCACAACTGGTGGCATCTGGCCCTGTTCCTGCTCGAACAGGAGCGCTACGACGAAGTACTGGCGCTCTACGACGCGCACATCAACCGGCCGGCGCCGGCCATTGCGCTCGATCTGGTCGATGGCGCCGCGCTGCTGTGGCGGCTGCACCTGCGCGGCGTGGATGCAGGCGCGCGCTGGGCCGCGCTGGCCGACGACTGGTACACGCGCGGCGCGGCCGGCTACTACGCCTTCAACGATGTGCACGCCATCATGGCGTGCCTGGGCGCGGGCCGCGACGACGCCGTGGCAGAGATCCGCGCGGCCATGGCGGGCGCGGCGATCGGGCAGGGCACCAACGCGATGATGTCGCGCGACGTGGGCCTGCCCGTGGCCGACGCGATGATCGCCTTCGCGCGCGGCGACTATGCCGCCACGGTGGCGCTGCTGATGCCGGTGCGCATCCTCACCCATCGCTTCGGCGGCAGCCACGCCCAGCGCGACGTCTTCGCGCTGACCCTGATCGAAGCGGCCCTGCGTGGCCGCCACGCCAACCTCGCCGCCGCGCTGGTGGCCGAGCGCGCCGCGCTCAAGCCGATGAACCCAAGCCTCGCCGCGTTAGCCGGCCGCGCACGGCGGACATCGCAGGCCCAGGAAACCCGTTCGACGCTGCACTGATCCATCCCCCTGCATCCACCTTGTCGCCAACCTGGAGGTCACCATGCATCAACCGACGTTCCGCTCGAAGCCCCTGCGTCTCGCCGCCGTCCTGCTGGCGATGGCCAGCCTGCCGGCCATCGCCCACCATGGCTGGTCCACCTATGACCAGACCAAGCCGCTGACCGTGACCGGCAAGGTGGTGGAGAGCCACTACGAGAACCCGCACGCCACGATCCGGGTGGATGCGCAGGGCAAGCGCTGGTTTGCCGTGCTGGCGCCGGTGTCGCGCATGGAGTCCCGCGGCGCCACGCAGGAGAAGGTGGCCGTGGGCAAGCAGGTAACCCTTGTCGGCTACCAGAGCAAGGAAAAGGCCGACGAGATGCGCGTGGAGCGCATCACGGTAGACGGCGGCCAGACCGTGGAACTGCGTTGAGTGTCGATGGAGGCACTTGGCGAGCTGGGCGCCACGCTCGCCGCGTGGCCGTTCTCGGTGGCGCTGCGGGCGTCGTCCTGGGCGTATCCGATCATCGAGATCGTGCATCTGGCCGGCATGGCGCTGCTGTTCGGGTCCATCGTCGTGGTGGACCTGCGGCTGGCCGGGCTGGGGCGGCAGTTGCCGGTCACCACGCTGCTGCGCCATGCGCTGCCGGCCTCGGTGGCGGGCTTCCTCGCCGTGGTGGCCAGCGGGGCGCTGCTGTTCCTGGCGCATGCCGATGAACTGATCGTCAACCGCGCGTTCCTGATCAAGATCGTGCTGATCGGGCTCGGGCTGGCCAACGCGCTCTGGTTCCATCAGGGGCCTTACCGGCAGTTGCATGCCGCGCCAGCCGGCGCCAGCTGGGATATCGGCCAGCCACCGCCCACGGGCGCGCGTGCCTGCGCCATGGTGTCGCTGCTGACGTGGGGGCTGGTGATCTGCGCGGGCCGGCTGATCGCCTATGTCTGAGCCGCTGCAGGGCTGTCTGGACCACGCAATTTGATGTAACGCAAATGGCGTGCAGGCGTTGCTCAAGGTTTAAGGGGGCGGGTCGTTAAGCCTGATCGGTACTCCATCGATCCAACGAACAACCTGCCCCATGAACAACCTCAGTATTCGCCATGGCCTGCTGGCCACCCTGGTGGTCTTCGGACTGATGATCCTGTTTGGCGCCGCCCTGGGCGTGACCGAGCTGCGTGCAGCAAGCGGCGCTTCCGAGCGCATTCACGTGGTGGCCACGCGCGCCATGCTGATCAACGACGCCTACAAGGACATGACGCGCGCGCGCTCGGCCCTGACCCGCGCCTATAGCTCTGCCAAGGAGTCTGGCGCGGTGAACGCGGACGCCATCGCCAGCGCCGAGAAGTCGATGCGCAAGTCCGCCGATGAGCTGAACGCCTTCGAGAAGGCCGCGCCTATCGAAGGCCAGGACGCCGGCACGCGAGAGGAGATCATCGGCGCGGGCCGTGCCCATATGGATGCCGTGCAGCGCGCGCTCGAGGCGCTGCGCAGCAATGACCCGGCGGGTTACGCGGCGATCAACGACAAGGACATCACCGCCTCCGGCGCGAAGTACTCGGCTGGCGTGGAGCGCTTCCAGAAATTCGCCGAGCAGCATAACGACGCGGCCGTGGCCACGGGCCGCAGCCGCTTCCATCGCGTACTGGTGCTGGTGGGGATTGGCCTGGCGGCGTCGGTGCTGCTGATCGTAGCGGTGCACGTGGCACTGCGCCGGCTGGTGGTGGCGCCGCTCAACGCGGCCTGTCAGCTGATCATGCGCGTGGCCGATGGCGACCTGACCATGACCGTGCCGCCGGCGGGCCGCAACGAGATTGGCCAGTTGCTGGACGCGCTGGCCCGCATGCGCGCCGGCCTGACCGAGACCGTGCGCAAGGTGCGCGCGGGTTCCGATGCCGTGACCACCGGCGCGCGCGAGATCGCGGCGGGGAACACGGACCTGTCCTCGCGTACCGAGGAACAGTCGTCGGCGCTGGAGCAGACCGCCGCCAGCATGGAGGAACTGACCTCCACCGTCGGCAACAACGCGGAGAGCGCCAGCCGGGCCAGCGCGCTGGCGCGCGACGCGGCGGACCTCGCCCAGCGCGGCGGCGATGTGGTGCGCGGCGTGGTGCAGACCATGAGCGACATCAACACGAGTTCGCAGAAGATCGTCGACATCATCGGCGTGATCGACGGCATTGCCTTCCAGACCAACATCCTCGCGCTCAACGCCGCCGTGGAAGCCGCGCGCGCGGGCGAGCAGGGCCGGGGCTTTGCCGTGGTGGCGGGCGAGGTGCGCGCGCTGGCGCAGCGCAGTGCCGGGGCGGCCAAGGAGATCAAGGCGCTGATCGATTCGTCGGTGGAACGCGTGGACGCCGGCAGCACCCAGGTGGAGCAGGCCGGCAACACCATCGGCGAGATTGTTGGCGCGGTGCAGCGGCTGGCGGCTACGGTCAACGAGATCTCGGCGGCGTCGCAGGAGCAGTCCAGCGGCATCACGCAGGTCAGCGAGGCGGTGTCCCAGATGGAGCAGGTCAACCAGCAGAACGCCGCGCTGGTGGAGCAGGCCGCCGCAGCGGCCGACTCGCTCGAGGCGCAGGCCAACCAGCTGGCGGCGGCCGTGACGGTATTCCGTCTGGCGGCTTGACCCTTCCACGCATTGGCAGACCTCAGGCCGCCAGCCGTTCCTCCACGAACAGCAGGCGGTCGTTGCCCCAGAACAGTTCCCCATCGACGATAAAGCTGGGCGCGCCGAAAATGCCGCGCGCCACGGCTTCCTCCGTCACGCGCTTGAGTTCGGCCTTGACCTCGGGGTCATCGAGCATGGCCAGCGCCTGCCGGGGGTCCATCCCCGCATCGACCAGCACTTTTCCGATCTCCTGGGGATCGTTGAGGTTGCGGCCGTCCTCCCACATCGCACGGAAGATCGCCTCCACGTAACGCGCGAAGGCGTCCGCGCCCTGGCGCTGGTAGCCGATGGCGCCGCGCATCAGCGCCAGCGTGTTGACCGGGAAATAGGGGTTGTGGCGGAACGGCACGTCGTAGCGGCGCGCCCAGCGCTCGGTGTCTGTCTTCGACCATTGCGACTTGAGCGGGATGTCGGCCGGGCTGTGGTTGCCGGTGGCCTTGAACACGCCGCCCAGCAGCATCGGCCGCCAGACGATGGTGGCGCCGGTGCGCGCCGCCACGCGCGGGAGTTCCTTGTAGGCCAGGTAGGAATAGGGGCTGCCGAAGTCGAAGAAAAACTCCACCTGCTTGGTCATCGCATGTCTCCGTTGTAGTTTGTGACAGTTGTCCGGGGCGGCGGGGCGGGGCGGGGCTACCAGTGCTCGATCCAGGGGCGGATGTCCAGTTCGTGGGTCCAGGCGTCGCGCGGCTGCTGGTGCAGCATCCAGTAGGTATCGGCGATGTGCTCCGGATTGACGATGCCATCGCGCGCCTTGGCCGCGTAGCGGTCTGGAAAGTTCTCGCGGATAAAGGCGGTGTCGATGGCGGCATCGACAATCAGGTGGGCCACGTGAATCCCCTGCGGCCCCAGTTCGCGCGCCATGCTCTGCGCCAGCGCCCGCAGCGCGTGTTTGGCGCCGGCGAACGCCGACATCCCATCGCGCCCGCGCACGCTGGCCGTGGCGCCGGTGAAGAAGATCGAGCCGCGCTGGCGCGGCAGCATCGCGCGTGCCGCCTCGCGGCCCATCAGGAAGCCGCCGAAGCAGGCCATCTCCCACACCTTGAAGTACACGCGCGAGGTGGTTTCCAGGATCGGAAAGTTGACGTTGGCGCCGATGTTGAACACGGCCACTTCCAGCGGGGCGATGTCGCGCTCGATGCGTGCGATCAGCGCCACGGTGTCTTCTTCCTTGCGGGCGTCGCAGGCGAAGGCGTGGGCCTCGCCCCCTTCGGCGCGGATCTGGTCGACCAGATCCGCGAGCTTGTCTGCGCTGCGCCGGGTCACGCAGGCGATATAGCCCTCGCGCGCAAAGCGTCGGGCAATGGCACCGCCTGTGGCGTCTCCGGCACCTACTACCAGGATGGCTTTCTTGTCGGGCATCGCGTCTCCTCCGTGGTTTGCGTCGCATTGTGACAGCAAAGGCAGAATCGCTTCGGGCTTGACTTTGTATCGTACGATATATATCTTACGATACGTCTTACGATAGATTCGTGAACCCGACAACGGAGTGCAGCATGCGACATCTCTTTGGATTTCCCTTCGGTTCCCCCTTCGGTGAGCACCATCATCACCATGCCCACGACGGCTGCGGCCACCGCTTCGGCAAGCACGCCATGTCCCGCCGGGGCGGCGGTTTCTGGTCTCAGGGCGGCGGCCCGGACTTTGAGGGGGGCGATGGCTTCGATGGCGATAGCTGGCGCCGGGGCCGCAAGTTCAGCGCGGAAGACCTGCAGCTGCTGCTGCTGTCGCTGCTCGAGGAAAAGCCGTCGCACGGCTACGAATTGATCAAGGCGCTGGAGGCCCGCACCGGCGGCTTCTACAAGCCGAGCCCGGGCGTGGTCTATCCCGCGCTGACCTTCCTCGAGGACCTCGGCTACGCCACGGTCATCACCGAAGGCAACAAGAAGCGCTACGAACTGGCCGATGCGGGCCGCGCCTACCTGGCCGAGAACCGCGAGCGGCTCGAGCACATGGTCGCCCGGCTGCGCCACGTGGCGCGCAAGATGGACTTCATGCGCCGTGCCATGAGCGGCGAGCCCCAGCGCGAGCCGGAGCAGGGCGGCTGGCTGCCCGAATTCGTCGAGGCGCGCCTGCGCATCAAGCGCGCGCTGACCCAGCGCAGCGAGGCCTCCGCCGACGAACAGCGCCGCATCGCCGCCATCCTGGCCCGCGCCGCCGACGAGATCGAAGCCGGCCAGTCCTGAACCCTAATACAAGGTATTCCATGACGATTTCCCGTGACCTGACGGTCCAGCGCGTGCGCCATCCGCTCAAGATGCGCCTGCTCCAGGTGCTGCGCACCCAACTGGTGTCCCCGCAGCTGCTGCGCGTGACGCTCGGCGGCGACGATCTGGCCGATTTCACCTCAGGCTCCTTCGACGACCATATCAAGGTGTTTTTCCCCGCGCCCGGCGCCGAGCGCCCGGTGCTGCCAGTGGTGGGCCCGGACGGCATCGTGTTCCCCGAGGGCCAGCCGCGCCCGCAGGCGCGCGACTACACGCCGCGCCGCTACGACCCCGTGGCGCGCGAGCTGGACATCGAATTCGTGCTCCATGGCGATGGCCCCGCCTCCACGTGGGCGGCGCAGGCCCGGCCGGGGCAGTACCTGGGCGTGGGCGGGCCGCGCGGCTCGTTCGTGATTCCGACGGCGTTTGACTGGCACCTGCTGATCGGCGACGACACGGCGCTGCCGGCCATCGCCCGCCGCGTGGAGGAACTGGGGCCCGATGCCCAGGTGATCGTGGTGGCCGAGGTGACCAGCGCCAAGGCGCAGATCCCGCTCGCCGTGGGGCCGCGTGCGCAGGTGCATTGGCTCCATCGGGAAGATCAGCCCGAAGTTCGCGTCCCAGAAGGCAGCCTGCTGGCCCCGGCGCTGCAATCGGTGAACCTGCCCGCAGGCGAGGGCTATGTCTGGGCAGCCGGCGAGGGTGCCGCGATGCGCGCCGTGCGCCAGCACCTGGTGGGCGAGCGCGGCGTGGACAAGGCCCGCATCCGCGCATCGGCCTACTGGAAGCGCGGCAACGCGGCGGTGCACGAGACCCTCGACGATTAAGCTCGCCGGGTTTGGACGGGCGGCGGGCGCCGGCTACACTGGCTGGATGCCAACCGCCCGGGATGTGCCATGCCGCTGAAGCGCCTGACCCTGCTGTCGATTGCTGCTGCCGTGGTCATGACCGCCGCCGCCTGTGCCCCGGATGCGGTGCGCAACGTCGAGGCCAAGGGCTTCAACGCCTATCTCGATACGGTCCAGACGGCCTGCGCCAATGCGCGCCTGGGCTCGCACCCGCTGGGCGAGTGGCTGCGCAGCGGCGGCGACGACAGCGACAGCGACTACGTGTTCTGGCTCGACCAGACCTCCCGGCTCTACTACCAGCGCATCAGCGTGCCGCAGTACCGGAGTTCCATCGCCGGGGCCATGGGCGGCGACAAGGCCAACGCCGCCGCGCTCGACTGCATCGTCCGCCACCTGCCGGCGGATCGTCCCACCAAGGTGCCCGGCGGGCTGCTGTAGCGGCTGTAGTAAAAAAGCCCGTTGTGCAAACGGGCAAGGCTGGATAAGATCGATTCCCGGTGGCCGAGACAACGGCCGCCGACGTCGCTCGGACGGTTCCGGGCGCTTACGTAAAGGACTCCCGCCATGACTGCCGATTCCGGCAAGCGCCGCTTTGCGCGCATCGATCGCCTTCCCCCGTACGTCTTCAACATTACTGCCGAGCTCAAGATGGCCGCCCGCCGCCGTGGCGAGGACATCGTCGACATGAGCATGGGCAACCCCGATGGCGCCACGCCGCCCCATATCGTGGCCAAGCTCGTGGATGCCGCGCAGCGGCCGGACACGCACGGCTATTCGGCCTCCAAGGGCATTCCCCGGTTGCGCCGCGCCATCTCGCACTGGTACCGCGAGCGCTACGACGTGGAGATCGATCCGGACAAGGAGGCGATCGTCACCATCGGCTCCAAGGAGGGCCTCGCCCACCTGATGCTGGCCACGCTGGACCGGGGCGACACCGTGCTGGTGCCGGACCCGAGCTACCCGATCCATATCTACGGCGCGGTGATTGCCGGCGCCGACATCCGCTCGGTGCCGCTGACCCCGGGCATCGACTTCTTCGCCGAACTGGAACGCGCCATCCGGGGCAGCTACCCGAAGCCCAAGATGATCGTGCTGGGTTTCCCGTCGAACCCGACGGCGGCCTGCGTGGAGCTGGACTTCTTCGAGCGGGTGATTGCGCTGGCGCGCAAGCACGACATCTTCGTGGTGCACGACCTGGCCTACGCCGATATCGTGTTCGATGGCTGGAAGGCCCCGTCGATCATGCAGGTGCCGGGGGCGAAGGACATCGCGGTGGAGTTCTTCACGCTGTCCAAGAGCTACAACATGGCGGGCTGGCGCATCGGCTTCATGGTCGGCAACCCGGACCTCGTGGCCGCCTTGACGCGCATCAAGAGTTACCACGACTACGGCACTTTCACGCCGCTCCAGGTGGCGGCAATTGCCGCGCTGGAGGGCGACCAGCAATGCGTGAAGGACATCGCCGCCCAATACCAGTCCCGCCGCGACGTGCTGGCCAAGGGCCTGATCGAGGCCGGCTGGCCGGTGGAAATTCCCAAGGCGTCGATGTACATCTGGGCCCGCATCCCCGAACCCTACCGCGCGCTGGGCTCCCTCGAATTCGCCAAGCAGCTGCTGGCGAAGGCCAAGGTGTCGGTCTCGCCGGGCATCGGCTTTGGCGACTACGGCGATGAATACGTGCGCTTCGCCCTGATCGAAAACGAATCCCGCATCCGCCAGGCCGTCAGGGGCATCAAGTCGATGTTCCGGGCGGATGGGTTGGTTGGGGTGGGGGGGTAGCCCCACCCCTACACCTCAATCGATCCGCGCCCCTGACTGGATCACCACGGGCTTCCATTGCTCGTATTCCGCCAGCACGAACTTGCCGAAGGCTTCCGGGGCCAGTTGCATGGCCTCGGCGCCTTGCTGGGACATCTTCGTGCGCACTTCCGGCTTGTTCAGCGCATCGCTGACCGCCTTGTTGAGCGTGGCGACGATGGCCTTCGGGGTGCCCTTGGGGGCGAACAGCCCGAACCACGCGCCGGTAACCAGGTTCGGCACGCCGGCTTCGGCCATGGTGGGGATGTCCGGCAGGGCGGCGGAGCGCTTGCGCGAGGTCACCGCCAGCGGGCGCAGCGCGCCGCCCCGGATGTGCGAGATCACTGACGGAATCGTCGCGAACATGAACTGTACGCGGCCGGCCAGCAGGTCGTTCAGCGCATCGGCGCCCTTGTACGGCACGTGGGTAGTCTTCACGCCGGTGCGCGCGTTGAACAGCACGCCGGAGAGATGCGCCGCGGTACCCACCCCAGTCGAACTGAAATTCAGCGTGTTGGGGTGCGTCTTGGCATAGGCCACCAGTTCCTGCACGGACTTCACCGGCAGCGTGGGGCTCACCACGAGCACGTTCGGCACGTCCGCGATGGGCGCCACGGCGGTGAGGTCCGTCTGCGGATTGACCTTGAGCTTGCTGTAGAGCGTGGGATTGATTGCCACCGGGCCGACCGAGGTGGCCAGCAGCGTGTAGCCGTCCGGGTCGCTGCGGCCGACGTAGTCCGTGCCGATATTGCCGCCGGCGCCGGGCCGGTTCTCCACCACCACGCTCTGGCCGAGCGTCTGGCCAAGCTGCTGGGCGACTTCGCGCGCCAGGATGTCAGTGGTGCCGCCGGCGGTGAAGGCCACCACCATGCGTACCGGCTTGGACGGGTAGGGTTGCTGGGCGCCCGCCGTGGCGGCGCAGCACAGCAGCAGGCCGGCGGCCGTGCGCCGCAGGATCTTGTTCATGGCTGTCTCCGAATCGTGTCGTTATGTCAGCCATGTTAGGAAGCCGCCAGCCGCCAGCTTTGAAAAAAGAGCAACGCAGCGTTCTTTGCGCGCATGGCGGAAAACCCTGAGCCCGCCGCCGGCTGAATGCCGCCTACCTCGGCTTCTGGAAGTGCTGCTCCATCGCCGCGCAGCGGCTCAGGTACTCCAGCAGCCGTCCCACGCCCGCCGGCAGGCAGTCCTTGTCGCGCACACACACGTAGAAATCCCGCACAGCCCAGGCATCGTTCAGCGTCAGCAGGGACAGGCCCATCATCGCCAGATAGTTCCGGGCGATGCCCTCGGGCACCACGGCAATGCCGAGCCCCTCGCGCACCATGCGGCAGCGTGCCTCGAAGTTCGACACCTGGGTCTTCACGGTCAGCGGCCGGGAGATGGTGCCGGACACCAGCGTCAGGAAGGCATCGAAGGTATGGCGCGGAAAGTAGCCGAGGAAGTCGTAGTCGAGCGCCTCTTCCAGCAGCAGCGCGCCCTTGGCCTCCAGCGGATGCCCGCGCGGCACCACCAGCCCCACGCGGTCCTTGCGGTACGGCAGCGAGTACACGCCGGGGCTGGGGCTGCGCGCGTGATAGATGCCGATGTCCACGTCGCCGTTGGAGACCATGCGCGGAATATCCACGCTGAAGGACTCCACCAGGTCGATGCGCGCCTCCGGGTCGTGCTTGAGATAGCCGCTGATGTCGGTGGGCAGGAACTGGAGCACCGTGGAGCGGTTGGAGGCCAGGCGGATCTTGGCGATGCCGTCCGTCGAGTAGGCCGCCAGCGCATCCTGCGCCAGCTGCACGCTGCGCACGATGGCCTTGGCGCGCTGGTAAAGCATGGCGCCGGCCGGCGTGGGCTCCACGCCCCGGCCATGGCGACGCAGCAGGGCGGTGCCGGCGCGGCGCTCCAGTTCGGCAATGCGCTTGCTGGCGGCGGAAGTGACGAGGTTCTCGCGCTCCGCGGCGCGCGAGAGGCTTTTTTCCTCGACGGCGGCGATCAGGATGGCGAGCGAGGGGATATCCATGTCCATGGGCGCGGGCGTTCTCCAGACGGAAAGGGTTCCGGGGGGGCGCTGCCGGGCGGCGGATCTGGCGATGCGGGTTTTCCCGGAATCGCACGGCATCGGCACACGGCGCGCCTGCGGAGTATGCACCGGCCCCGCACGCCCCGGAATACACGGTGCGGCGCGGGAGCGTTCTCCAAATGTCAAAGCTCGCGCCGGCGGCGTCCCTACCATGTGAAGCATTCCCATGAGGAACCCGAACGAGGAGCCGCTGCAATGCTGATAGACGAATTCGCCGCCTATGTGGGCCGTGCCGCCACGGCGGAACTGCCCGGCCCGGTGCTGCATCACGCACGCCGCGCCGTGATCGACTGGTTTGCCGCGCTGCTGGCCGGCGTGCCGATGGCGCCGGGGCAGCCGCTGGTGCGGGCCCATCGCGCGGAGCTGGGCGTGGGGGCGTCCACGGTGATTGGCCACGCCACCACGGCGTTTCCGGCGCTGGCGGCGTGGATCAACGGCAGCGCGTCCCACGCGGCCGAGTTCGACGACATCTTCCGCGATGCCGTCTACCACCCGGGCTGCCCGACCATCGCGGCGGCGCTGGCACTGGCCGAGCAGGCCGACGCCAGCGGCACTGACTTCCTGCGTGCCGTGATTGCCGGCTACGAAGTCTCCACGCGCATCGGCGCCGCGATCCAGCCGGCGCACTATCGCTACTTCCACACCACCGGCACGGTCGGCTGCCTGGGCGCGGCGGCGGCCGGCGCGCTGCTGGCGGCGCCCGGCGATGCGCGCGTGGCCGCCGACGCCATGGCTACGGCCACGACCTTCGCCTCGGGCCTCCAGCAGGCATTCCGCTCCGATGCCATGACCAAGGCGCTCCACGCCGGCCATGCCGCGCAGGTGGGCGTGCAGGCGGCCCAGGCCGCCGCGCACGGCGTGAACGGCGTGCACGACATCCTCGAAGGCGACGCCGGCTTTGGCGCCGCGCTGTGCGGCCAGCCCGACTGGCGCGACGTCACCGCCGGCCTCGGCACCGACTTCAATATCACGCGGATGACCCAGAAGAACCACGGCTGCTGCGGCCACACCTTCGCCGCCATCGACGCCGCGATGCAGATCGTGCGCGACCACGGGCTGGACCCGGCGCGCATTGCCGCCGTGCGCGTGGCGACCTACCAGGTGGCGCTCGACGTCACCGGCAATTTCCAGCCGACCACCGCCTTCGAGGCCCGCTTCAGCCTGCCTTACGTGGTGGCGCACGGCCTGCTGCACGGCGCGGTGCGGCTCGACGCCTTCCAGCCCCAGCGCATGGCCGACCCCGCCATCCGCGCCCTGATGACCCGCATCACGCTGACGGCCGACGCCGACCTGACCGCCGCCTTCCCGCGCCAGCGCGCCGCGCGCGTGGAGATCGAGATGGCCGATGGGAGCCGGCATGCCCACTTCGCCCCGTACCGGCGGGGCGACCCCGAGGCGCCGCTCGATGACGCCATGCTGACCCACAAGTTCATGGAACTCGGCGCGCCCGTGATCGGCGCCGGCCCCGCCGCACGCCTGCTCGACGCGCTCTGGCAACTCGGCGACCGCCCGGTGCGGGCGCTCGGCCTCGGCCAGCTGCGCGCCGGCTGACCCGCAACCCTTCAGACAGATACCGATATGACGAGAGTGGACGAACACGTGGCGCCGGACGCGACGGTGACCGGCAGCGCGCTGGCCCGGGCGCTGTTCACGCCAGCCGCCGTGGCGCTGGTGGGCGCCTCGGCCGACGAGAGCAAGAACACCGCGCGGCCGCTGCGCTTCATGCGCAAGCACGGCTATTCGGGCCGCATCTTCCCGATCAACGCGGGCCGCACCGAGGTGATGGGCCTGCGCGCCTACCCGAGCGTGGCCGCGCTGCCGGAGGCCATCGATCATGCCTTTGTGATGGTGCCGGGCCGCCATGTGCCCGAGGTGCTGGAGCAATGCGCGGCGCGCGGCGCCAGCGTGGTGACGGTGTTTTCCGATGGCTTTGCCGAACTGGGCGAGGCCGGCATGGCCGCCCAGCAGGCGCTGGCCCTGCGTGCCAAGGAACTGGGCGTGCGGTTGCTCGGCCCGAACAGCATCGGCGTGGTGGACGTGCACAGCGGCGCCATCCTCTCCGTGAACGCCGTGCTGGAGACCGACACCCTGCACGCAGGCGGCATCAGCGTGATTTCGCAGAGCGGGTCGATGCTGGGCGCGCTGCTGTCGCGCGGCGCGGCACGCGGGCTGGGCTTCGCCAAGCTGGTGTCGGTGGGCAACGAGGCGGACATCGGCGTGGGCGAACTGGTGGACCTGATGGTCGATGACAGCGCCACCGAGGTGATTCTGCTGTTCCTGGAGACCATCCGCGACGCCGCCGTGCTCGGCCCGGCGCTGCGCCGCGCCCGCGCCGCCGGCAAGCCGGTGCTGGTCTACAAGCTGGGCCGTTCCGCGCAGGGCGAGGCGCTGGCGCAGTCCCACACCGGCGCGCTGGCCGGCAACGACGCCGCCGTGGATGCCTTCCTGCGCAAGCACGGCGCGATGCGCGTGGAGATGCTGGAGACGCTGTTCGAGGCCGCCCCGCTGGCGCGCCGCTACGCCACCGCCATCCCGGCGCTGGACCGCAATCCGCGCATCGCCGTGGTCACCACCACGGGCGGCGGCGCGGCCACGGTGGTGGACCGGCTCGGGCTGGCCGATGTGGAGGCCGTGGCGCCGCCCACGGCCTTCATCGAACACATGGCCGCGCGCGGCCTGAAGATCCGCCAGACGCCGATTCTCGACCTGACGCTGGCCGCCTCGCCGGCCCAGTACCGTGACCTCGTGGAGCAGATGCTGCAGAGCGACTGGTGCGATGCGGTGCTGTGCGTGGCGGGCTCGTCGGCGCAGTTCCACCCGGCGTACGCGGTGCGGCCGATCGTCGAGGCTTCGGCGGTGCAGGGCAAGCCGCTGCTGGCGTTCCTGGCGCCGGAGGCCGGGCAGTCCCTGACGCTGTTGCAGGAAGCCGGCGTGCCGGCGTTCCGCACGCCCGAGTCCTGCGCGGACGCGCTGGCCTGCCTGTTCCGCGCCGCGCGCACGCCGCTGGCCACTGGCACGCCGCCCGAGCCCGTGACCTGGCCGGCCGGCCTGCCGACGCATGGCGACCTGTCCGAATTCGAAGCCGCCGCCGCGTTTGGCGAACTGGGCGTGCCCATCGCCCCGATGGCGCTGGTGCAACCCAACGCGCTGCAACACGCGGTGCCGTACCCGGTGGTTGCCAAGATCTGCTCGCGCGACATCCTGCACAAGACCGAAATCGGCGGCGTGGAGGTGGGCGTGCGTGACAACGAGGAACTGGCCCGCGCGGTGGCGCGGCTGGTCGACAACGCCGGGCGGGGCGCCCCCGCCGCGCGGCTCGACGGCATTCTGGTCCAGCGCATGGAACACCGGCTGCTGGAACTGATGCTCGGCTATCGGCACGACCCGCTGGTCGGCCCGATGGTGATGCTCAGCGCGGGTGGCATCACGGCGGAACTGCACCGGGACGTGAGCCTGCGGCCGGCGCCAGTCAGCCTTGAGGAAGCTCGCGACATGATCGGCGAGGTGCGTTCCACACGCCTGATCCGGGGCTTCCGGGGCCTGCCGCGTGGCGATGTGGATGCGCTGGCGCGCGCCATCGTCGATTTCTCGCGGCTGGCGGTGGTGCAGGGCGTGCGCATCGACGAAGCCGAGATCAACCCCTTGTTCGTGCGCGCCGAGGGCGTGGTCGGTGTCGACTGCGTGCTGAGGCTCAGCGCCACGCCAGATGCGGCGTAATCATCACAAATTTCTAAAATTCGGAGACTGAACATGAATTTCACCCTCACCCCGGAACAGCAGGAGTTTCAGGACGCCGTCAGCCGCTTCGCCGAGAAGGAGTTGCGTCCTGGCGCCCACCAGCGCGCCCACACGGATGCCTACCCCTGGGACGTGGCGAAGAAGATGGCCGCGCAGGGCCTGCTCGGCATCACCATTGCCGAGGCCGACGGCGGGCAGGGCGGCACGCTGATGGACGCCATCATCGCCATCCAGGCCGTGGCGGCGCACTGCCCGCGCAGTGCCGATGTGATCCAGGCCGGTAACTTCGGCGCGATCCGCGTGCTGGCCGAGTACGGCTCGGTGGCGCAGAAGGCCAGGTGGCTGGCCCCGCTGCTGGAAGGTGGCGCGCTGATCTCGGTGGGCATGACCGAGCCGGAGGCCGGCTCCGCCGTGACCGAGCTGAAGACCAGCGCCACGCCGGACGGCGCGGGCTTCCGCATCAACGGCAGCAAGGTCTTCACCACGCACGGCCCCCATGCGGACGTGATCCTGGCCTACGTGCGCTTCGGCCCGGGCGTGGGCGGCATCGGCTCGGTGCTGATCGACACCAAGGCGCAGGGCGTACGCATCGGCCAGCGCTCGAAGTTCATGTCGGGCGAGGAGTGGGCGCAGATCTATTTCGACGACGTGTACGTGGCGCCGGAGGACGTGCTGCTGGGCGAGGGCGGCTTCAAGAAGCAGATTGCCGGCTTCAACGTGGAGCGGATGGGCAACACGGCGCGCTCGCTGGCGCTGGGCCGCTATGCCTACGAGGAAGCGCGCCAGTGGGCCATGCAGCGCAAGCAGTTCGGGCGCCTGCTGTGCGAGTTCCAGGGCCTGCAATGGAAGTTCGCCGAGATGAAGATGAAGCTCGACGCCGGCCAGTTGCTGCTCTACCGTGCCGCCGCCAATGCCGACAGCGGCATCCCGTCCGCCGAGGAAACCGCGATTGCCAAGGCGTTCTGCAACCAGGCTGGCTTCGACATCGCCAACGAGGCCATCCAGGTGATGGGCGGCATGGGCTACAGCCAGGAAGCGCTGGTCGAGTACTGCCAGCGCCGCTGCCGCGGCTGGATGATCGCCGGCGGGTCGATCGAGATCCTCAAGAACCGCATTGCCGAATCGGTGTTCGAGCGGACGTTCTCGCAGCGGCTCGAGCGCGCGCGGGCCTGAGGCCGGCCCCCGGCCCGTCGGATCAGAAATAGCCGACAAACCGCGCCATGATCGGCGACAGGGCGCCGGCGCGGTGGGCCATCAGCACCCGGCTGCCGGCGTCCGGGCCGGCCAGCGGCAGGTAGGCCACGCCGGGAATCCCGGTGCGCGCGTAGATCTCGGGCAGCACCGACACCCCGGCGCCGCTGGCCACCAGCCCGATGATGGTCGTGGCCTCGCGCGCCTCCTGCGCGACGTTGGGCGCGTAGCCGGCCCGGTTGCACAGCGTGGTCACATGGTCGAACAGCCCGCAGCCCAGCCCGCGCGGGAACAGCAGGAAGCGTTCGGCGGAGAGTTCGGCGATGTCGATGCCCGGCGCGCCGCCCTCGTCATGGTTGCCTTCGCGCGCCAGCGCATGGCTGACCGGCAGCACGGCCACGAGACGGTCTGCCAGCACCTCCCGCACCGTAATGCTGGCTGGCGGCCGGAACTGTGGCGACGGCCGCAGGAAGCCAATGTCGATCTCGCCCTGCTCGAGCTGTTGAAGCTGCTGCCCGGTCGACATATGCACCAGTTGCAGCGTGGCATTGCGGTGCGCCTCGCGGAACTGATGCACCGCGCGCGGAAAGACATCGTGCATCGGCACGGATGCCGTGAATCCCACCCGAATCTCCCCGGCATCGCCCGATGCCACCTGCTTCACCACCTCGCGCGCCTGATCCAGCGTAGCCAGCGCATCGCGGGCCTTGTCCAGGAACAGCGCCCCGGCGGGCGTCAGCGCCACGTGATGGCGGGAGCGTTCGAGCAGCGCACTGCCCAATTCCTCCTCCAAAGCCTTGATCTGGATGCTGAGTGGCGGCTGACTCACATGCAGCTTGCGGGCAGCCTCGCTGAAGCTCAACGCCTCGGCGACGGCCACGAAATATCGGAGTTGGCGAAAGTCCATGATTCGAAATCGAAATAACAAGCCATCTGAAAACATATTGGACAGTATCACGACGGCTGCACAGAATGGGCGCACTTAAAAGAAACCTGGAGAAGACAATGCGCGGGTCCGCTCGTCGTCGTGTTTCGCAGGGCGCGCGCCGCCCGTTCTTGATCAATTCGCTCGCCACGCTGCTGGCCGCCACCCTTGGCCTGGCCGTCTCGGCCCCGCAGGCCGCCGAGGCGTATCCGGACAAGCCCATCCGTCTGGTCGTGCCGTACGCCGCCGGCGGCGCGGTGGACATCGTGGCGCGCGCCGTCGGCCAGAAGATGGGCCAGGTACTCAAGCAGCCGATCATCGTTGACAACCGCCCGGGCGCCAGCACCAATATCGGCCTGGACATCGTCGCCAAGTCCCCGGCGGACGGCTACACGATCATGATGGCGTCCAACAGCCTCGCCACCAATTCGGCGCTGTTCGCCAAGCTGTCCTTCAACCCCGCCACCGACTTCGCGCCCGTGGCACGCGTGGGCGAGGCCTCGCTGGTAGTGGTGGTGCCGGCCAAGTCGAAGATCGACTCGCTGAAGACCCTCGTCGCCCAGGCCAAGGCCCAGCCCGGCAAGCTGGCGTACGCGTCCGCCGGCAACGGCAGCTCCGGCCATCTGGCCGGTGAAATGCTCAAGGACACCGCCGGCATCGACGTGCTGCACGTGCCCTACAAGGGCGGCGCCCCGGCCATCACCGACCTGCTCGGCGAACGGATCACCTTCATGCCGATCAACCCGCTCGAGGTCATCACCCATATCCACGCCGGCACGCTGCGCCCGCTGGCCGTGGCCAGTGCCAAGCGTTCGGCCCTGCTGCCGGACGTGCCGACCTCGCGCGAGGAAGGTCTGCCCAACTTCACCGCTTCGGTCTGGTGGGGTCTCGTGGCGCCTGCCAAGACGCCGCCCGCGATCATCAAGCAGCTCAACGCCGCCGCCAACACCGCGCTGGCCGACGCCGACGTGCGCAAGCAGCTCACCCAACTGGGCGTGACCATCCTGCCCGGCACGCCGGAAGCCTTCGGCCAGTTCGTGCGCACCGAAACCACGACCTGGGCGGGCGTTATCCGCAAGGCCGGCATCACGGCCGACTGAGTCTCACCCTGACTGGTATTACGTATGTCCCAAAACACCGCTCCTTCCACGGCCCCCGCGACCCGGCCGTCCATTCTGGTTGTCAGCGCCCACGCGGCTGACTTCGTCTGGCGCGCCGGCGGCGCCATCGCGCTCTACGCGGAGCGCGGCTACCACGTGCGCATCGTCTGCCTGTCGTTCGGCGAGCGCGGCGAATCGGCCAAGATGTGGCGCCAGCCGGGCATGACGATGGACCGCGTGAAGGCCGCCCGTCATGAAGAGGCGCAGCGCGCCGCCGAGATCCTCGGTGGCACGCTGGAGTGCTTCGACCTCGGCGACTATCCCTTGCGCGTGCCCGACGAGGCGCTGCTGCGTCTGGCCGACATCTACCGCGACATCCGTCCCGAACTGGTGATGAGCCACTCGCGCGAGGACATCTACAACTTCGACCATCCGCTCGCCACACATGTGGCGCAAGAGGCGCGTGTGATTGCCCAGGCCCACGGCTACAAGCCCGAGGTGCCGGTGATCGGCGCGCCGCCGGTGTTCCTGTTCGAGCCGCACCAGCCCGAGCAGTGCAACTGGAAGCCGGACGTGCTGCTGGATATCTCCGCCGTCTGGGAGAAGAAGCAGCGCGCGTTCACGACCATGGCCGCGCAGGAGCACCTGTGGGAGTACTACACCCGGGTGGCGCTCCAGCGCGGGGCGCAGGCCACGCGTAATTCCGATCGCAAGGTGCAGTACGGCGAAGGCTACGCACGCGTGTTCCCCCAGGTTTCGGAGGTGCTGGCATGAAGACGATTGCTTACCGCAATATCCTGCGCGCGGCGCCCGCCGCGATCGAGTCGCTCGGCAAGCTGGGCGTGGCCACGGTGCATGAGGCGCAGCGCCGCACCGGCCTGATGAAGCCGTATCTGCGGCCGATCCAGTCCGGCGCGGCCATCGCCGGCAGCGCCGTGACCGCGCTGATGCACCCCGGCGACAACTGGATGATCCACGTGGCCGTGGAGATGATCCAGCCGGGCGACGTGCTGGTCGTGGCCCTGACCAGCGACTGCACGGACGGCCTGTTCGGCGACCTGCTGGCCACGTCCCTGAAGGCGCGCGGTGCGCGCGGCCTGATCATCGACGGCGGCGTGCGCGATGTCAGCACCCTCAACGCGATGGGCTTCCCGGTCTGGTCCCGCGCCGTGCACGCGCAGGGCGCCGTGAAGGAAACCGTGGGCGCCGTGAACGTGCCGGTGGTCTGCGCCGGCGCCACTGTGCGGCCGGGCGACGTGATCGTGGCGGACGACGACGGCGTGGTCGTGGTGGCGCGCCCGCAGGCGCAGGACATCGCGCAAAAGGCGGCCGAGCGCGAGGCGCTGGAGCTGTCCAAGCGCGACAAGCTCGCCTCCGGCGTACTCGGCGTGGACATGTACAACATGCGCCCGGCCCTGGCGGCGAAGGGTCTGGTCTACCTCGACCAGACCGTGGACTGGTACAGCGGCGCCGACGAAGCCTGACGGCGCCCGGGGTGCCCGCGCCACGCGCGGCCCCCGTACATCTGGTATAAGACCCCGGAACAACAGGTCGAATCCCGCCGGCGCGGCAGGGATCCGCGAGAACGGGGGAGACAGATGGAACTGCGCCAGCTTCAGTATTTCGTCCGGGTGGTCGAGCTTGGCAGCATGAGCCGTGCCGCGCTCGAGCTGGACATGGTGCAGTCGGCCGTCAGCCAGCAGATCAGCCGGCTCGAAGGCGAGCTTTCCACCCGGCTGTTGCGCCGAACGCCGCAGGGCGTGACCCCCACCGAGGCCGGCCTGGCCTTTTTCCACGAAGCCCAGCTGACGCTGCGCCACGCCGAGCAGGCGCGGCGCGCGGCCCATCACGCGCGCCTTTCCGGCACCGTGAGTGTGGGGCTGGCGCCGACCACGGCATCGGTGATCGGCGTGCCGCTGATCCGCGCCATGCGGGAGCGTTACCCCGATGTGCGCCTGCATATCGTCGAAAGCCTGTCCGGCCACCTGACCGCCATGCTCAACGCCCGCCAGCTCGACCTCGCGGTGCTGTTCGACACGCATGCCGCCCGGCGCTGGACCGTGCTGCCGCTGCTGGAGGAGACGCTGTTTCTGATCCAGTCCCGCCAGACGCTGCCCCAGGGCAAGGCGGAGCCGCCCACCCAGCTTGGCATGGCGGACCTTGCCGAGGTGCCGCTGATCATGCCGACCGGCGTGCACGGCCTGCGCAGCACGCTGGACGCCGCGTTCGCCCGCGCCAAGGTGGCGCCGCGCGTGATCCAGGAGGTGGACTCGCTGGCGATGCTGATGTCCGCCGTGGACATGGGCTTCGGCGCCACGCTCCAGCCCTGGGCGGCAGTGGGGCGGTACCCGGACGCCGCGACGCGCTTCCACCTTGCCCAGATCGACGACCCGAGCGTGGGCCGGCGCAACCTGCTGTGCAGCCTGTCCGACGACGAACTGTCGCCCGCCGCCCTGGCGCTGCGGGTGGTGCTGGCCGACACCGCCCGCGGACTGGTGAAGTCCGGGGGGTGGAGAGGGGCGCGGTTGATCGAGGGGTGACATGCGCGTCAGTCTGGAACGCGGCGGAAGCCAGGCACGCGTGACGCGCGCCTGTCGAACGTGTAGATGAACCTGCATCTCATGCTCTGGCAGCTTTCCAGAATGACGCAATCGCCGAAGTCGATGCCTGTCTTCCCGTAGCGGACCATGGCACGGCATACGGTTGCGTACGATTCCAGGACGATCCAGTGGGATTCGAGGAAGGCCACCAGCACGCGCGTGATGCGCTTGCGGGTGAAGGCGTAGCGCTTCTTAAGGACCCAGACGAGTTCAACGAGGGCGGCCAGCGGCACAAAACCGCGGCACCCACTGGAAAACGATGCGATCACGCGGCTGGCGTGTCGAGCCTGAGGGGTATCGTCCTGCGTGAAGTGCCGGACTAACACACAAGTGTCGAGTCCTATCATTGGCGCTCCTCCGCAGCATATCTCTGCAACACCTTTTCCAGCCGCGCCTCAATATCCGCGATTTCCTCGGGGCTCAGCGGCCCGTCATCCGGGTCGTCCTCGTACGGCCCATTGAGTTTCCGGAGCACCGATTCGACGATGGCGTCACCGATGGCATCGTCTATCTCCTCAATCGTCAAGGGTTTGGGCGGCTCGGGAAGGGTGGCCGGGTCGGTGGGATGTTCGTTCATGGTCCTGGACTCCAAAAGTTGGGGAAACGAACACCTGCAAGGTGCCGTCAACGCAACTTTCCCTCACCGCAAGCCCCTTGCCTATGAGACAGCTCTGAAATTTCCCCGGACCGGCCCCGGACCGCCCGGACCCCCATCACAAATCGTGATACCCCCATGCCCGTCAAGGGGTTAGCAGCGGTCCGGCGGGCGGATACAGTCCGGCACAGACTCCCGAAGCCATAGAAAAAGTCGTGTCCAACCCCACTCAACCTTCCCGAAAGGGCGCCCGGCCATGATCGACGTCCTTGTGATTGGCGGCGGCAATGCCGCCCTGTGCGCCGCGCTGATGGCCCGCGAGGCCGGCGCCAGCGTGATGCTGCTCGAATCCGCCCCGCGCGAATGGCGCGGCGGCAACTCCCAGCACACCCGTAACCTGCGTTGCATGCATGACGCGCCGCAAGACGTGCTGATCGATGCCTACCCCGAGGAGGAGTACTGGCAGGATCTGCTCAAGGTCACCGGCGGGCTGACTGACGAACGGCTGGCCCGGCTGGCCATCCGCGCCTCGTCCAACTGCCGTGACTGGATGCGCAGCCATGGCGTCCATTTCCAGCCGCCACTCTCGGGCGCGCTGCACGTGGCGCGCACCAACGCCTTCTTCATGGGCGGGGGCAAGGCCCTCGTCAACGCCTACTACCGCAGCGCCGAGCAGCTCGGCGTGCAGATCCGCTACAACGCGCCGGTCGATGCCATCGAGCTGGATGGCGGCCGCTTCGTGGCGGCGCGCATCGGCAGCGAGCGGATCGAGGCGCGCGCCTGCGTGTTGGCCGCCGGCGGCTTCGAGTCGAACCGGGAATGGCTGCGCGAGGCCTGGGGCCAGAACGAGCGCGGCGAATGGCCGGCGGACAACTTCCTGATCCGTGGCACGCGCTTCAACATGGGCGTGCTGCTGAAATACATGATCGAGGCGGGCGCGGATGCCATCGGCGATCCGTCCCAGTCGCACTGCGTGGCTATCGACGCCCGCGCGCCGCTCTATGACGGCGGCATCTGCACGCGGATCGACTGCGTCTCGCTGGGCGTGGTGCTGAACGCCAACGCCGCGCGCTTCTACGACGAAGGCGAGGATTTCTGGCCGAAACGCTATGCGATCTGGGGCCGGCTGGTGGCCCAGCAGCCGCAGCAGATCGGTTACTCGATCATCGACGCCAAGGCCGTAGGCCGCTTCATGCCGCCGGTGTTCCCGGGCGTGAAGGCAGACACGCTGCCCGAACTCGCGCGCAAGCTCGGCCTCGACGAGGCCACCTTCATGCGCACCATCAACGACTACAACGCCGCCTGCCGCGTGGGCAAGTTCGACCACACCGTGCTCGACGACTGCCACACCGAGGGCGTGACACCGGCCAAGACCCACTGGGCCCGCCCGCTGGACACCGCGCCGTTCTACGGCTACGCGCTGCGCCCCGGCATCACCTTCACCTACCTGGGTTTGAAGGTGAACGAGGCGTCGGCCGTGCATTTCGGCGGCCAGCCCAGCGACAACCTGTTCGTGGCCGGCGAGATGATGGCCGGCAATGTGCTGGGCAAGGGCTACACGGCCGGCGTGGGGATGGCCATCGGCACGGCGTTCGGCCGTATCGCCGGCACCCAGGCGGCCAAGGCGGCACTCGCCCCGGCAAAGGGCCAACGCGCCCGCGCATCACAGGAAATCGAACATGCAACATCTTGAAGCGCTGACGCGCGAGGCGGCGGCGCTGGCACAGGGCGTGCTGCCGCTGACCGCCGACGAGGGCGAAGTCGCCCGCACCCTGCAGATCTGCAACGCCTGCCGCTATTGCGAGGGCTTCTGCGCCGTGTTCCCGGCCATGACGCGCCGGCTGGAGTTCCCCAAGGCGGACGTCCACTACCTGGCCAACCTCTGCCACAACTGCGGCGCCTGCTACCACGCCTGCCAGTACGCGCCGCCGCACGAGTTCGCGGTGAACATTCCCCAGGCGATGGCCAAGGTGCGCGTGCAGACCTATGGCGACTACGCGTTTCCGGCTGCGCTGGGCGGGCTGTACCGCCGCGCCGGCCTGACCACCGCGCTGGCGCTGGCCGGCGGGCTGGCGCTGTTCCTGCTGATGGTGCTCGCCATGCGCGGCAGCCTGCTGCACGCGCCGCTGGCCGGCAATTTCTACGCGATCTTCCCGCACAACCTGCTGGCGGCGATGTTCGGCGTGGTGTTCCTGTTTGCGATCGGCGCGCTGGGCGTGGGCGTCACGCGCTTCTGGCGGCAGGTTTCGCCGGGCACGCGGCCGGGCGAGTCGCGTGGGGCGGCCGTTGGCGGCGCCGCGCACGACGCGCTGCGGCTCAAGTATCTGGACGGCGGCCATGGCCAGGGCTGCAACAACGCCGACGACGCCTTCACGCTGGCGCGCCGCCGCTTCCACCATTTCACGTTCTACGGCTTCATGCTGTGCTTCGCCGCCACCACGGTGGCCACGCTGTACCACTATCTGCTGGATTACCACGCGCCGTATCCGGTGACGAGCCTGCCGGTGCTGCTGGGCATCGCGGGCGGCATCGGGCTGCTGGTCGGCCCGGCCGGGCTGCTGTGGCTGAACCTGCGCCGCGACCCCAACACCGGCGATGCCAGCCAGCGCCCGATGGACCGCGGCTTCATCGCGCTGCTGTTTCTGACCAGCGCCAGCGGCCTGGCGCTGCTGGCCTGGCGCGACTCCGCCGCCATGGCCGCGCTGCTGGCCGTGCATCTCGGTATCGTAATGGCGCTGTTCCTGACGCTGCCGTATGGCAAGTTCGCCCACGGCATCTTCCGCAGCGCGGCATTGCTGAAATGGAATATCGAAAAACGCCGGCCCAGTGATCTCGCGCTTGGCGCCGACTGACCCGCTCACACCAGATCCAACCATCCCCAAAGGAGACTCATCATGACAAAGCCCGGTGTGCTGAACATTCCGTCGATGCGCGGCCAGTGCAGCGAGGCGGAGTGGCAGGCCCGCGTGGACCTGGCCGCCTGCTACCGCCTCGTGGAGTTGTATGGCATGGCAGACATGATGGCCAACCATATCTCCGTCCGCGTGCCGGACGAGGAGAACGCCTTCCTGATCAACGCCTACGGCATGATGTACGAGGAGATCACCGCGTCCAGCCTGATCAAGGTGGACCACGACGGCAAGATCCTCGCCAAGCCGGATTTCGGCGCGCTCGACTACGGCATCAACAAGGCCGGCTACGTCATCCACAGCGCCGTGCACCACGCGCGCCCGGAAGTGGCATGCGTCATCCACACCCATAGCTGGGCGTCGATGGCCGTCTCCTCGCTCGACTGCGGGCTGCTGCCGATCACCCAGACCGCCATGCGCTTCCTGAAGATTGGCTACCACGAGTACCAGGGCGTGGTGCTGGACACCGCCGAGCAGGAATCGCTGATTGCCGACCTGGGCAAGGGTGAGGCCCTGATCCTGCGCAACCACGGCGCGATGACGGTGGGCAACACCGTGGGCGAAGCCTTCAACTGGATGCACCGCCTGGAGCTGGCCTGCCGCTCGCAGGTGGCGGCGATGTCGTGCAGCACGCCGCTGCGCGATGTGCCGGCGGAGGTCCTCCAGGAAACCTGGAACAACTACCAGCCCGGCACGCGCCGTCCGTACGGCGTGATGGAGTGGCCGGCGCTGCTGCGCAAGCTCGATCGCCTGGACCCCAGCTACCGCGACTAAGACGGAACAAGACGGCAGCGGAGTCCCCCAGGGGCCGCATGGAACGGGATTGCAGGGCGGCCTCGCCTTGAACGATGAATCAGGTCAGAAGAAAGCCCTGAACGGAGTGAGATGATGAAACGCAGAACCCTGCTGGCGCAAATGCTTGCGCTCGGCGTCGCCCCCTATGTCATGTCGGCCCGCGCGCAAGGCGGCCTGCCCAACAAGCCGATCACGCTGGTCGTGCCGTTCGCCCCGGGCGGCAACCTGGACGTGGTGGCGCGCGCCATCGCCCCGGCGCTGGAGCAGAGCCTCGGCCGCAACGTCATCGTCGATAACCGGCCCGGCGCCGGCGGTGTGATCGGCGCCACGGCGGTTTCCCGCGCCGAGCCGGACGGCAGCACGCTGCTGGTGACTACCCCCAACGCCATCGTGGTGCTGCCGAAGATGACGCGCACCAGCTACAAGCTGGCCAGCTTCAGCCCGGTGGGGCTGGTGTCCACCACGGCGCTGGTGATCGTGGTGAAGGGCAACGACACGCGTTTCAAGGACATCGGCGCGCTGCTGGCCCATGCGCGCGCCAACCCGGGCAAGACCACCACCGGCCATGCCGGCCCCGGCACCACCAACCACATGGCCACGCTCCAGCTCGAGGACGCCGCCAAAATCCAGCTGAACGAGGTGCCCTACAAGGGCTCCGCGCCGGCGCTGATCGACCTCATGGGCGGCCAGATCGACATGGTGGTGGACCAGCTCACCAGCTCGGCGCCGCATATCCAGTCCGGCGCGCTGCGCGCGCTGGCCGTGATGTCGCGCGAGCGCGATGCCGCGCTGCCGAAGGTGCCCACGCTGCGCGAATCCGGGCTGGCCAACTTCGAGGCGACCACGGCCACGGGCCTGCTGGCCCCGGCTGGCACGCCGGCGGCGGTGGTCGAGACGCTGAACAGCGCGCTGCGCAAGGTGCTGGCCGAAGGCGCCGTCAAGAGCCGCCTGCTGACCGTGGGCAGCGTGGCGCAGGCTTCGTCGCCACAGGAACTGCTGGCCTCGCTGCAACGCGAGGACGCCCGCGCGCAGACGCTGGCCGCCGCCGGGCGCCTGAAGGCCCCGGAATAACGCCGAACGTATCGACCGGACGCCATCGACCATGACCCGCCCCTGCCTGCCCCCGCTCCAGACCCTCACCGCACCGGTGTTCCGCGCGCCCGCCGGCGCCTGTGACAGCCATGCCCACGTGTTCGGCCCGTTCGCGCGCTATCCGCTCGCGATGGACCGCAGCTACACGCCGGCCGAGCATCCCGCCGACGCCTTTATCGCCCATCTCGATGCACTCGGGCTCACGCGCGGCGTGCTCGTCACGGCCAGCGCCAGCGGCACCGACAACAGCGTGGTGACCGACGCCCTGCGCCAGTACCCCACGCGCCTGCGCGGCATCGTGGTGCCGTCGCCGGACACCACGGATGCCGAGCTGGACGCCTGGCACGCCGCCGGCGTGCGCGGCGTGCGCATCAACCTGTATCAGGTGGATGGCCACGCGGTGTACCGCAACGGCGTGGGCATCGAGGTGCTCGAGGCGCTGGCCCCGCGTCTGGCCGCGCGCGGCTGGCACGCGCAGATCTGGATCCACGCCCCGGACCTCGTCACGCTGGGCCCGCGCCTCAAGGCGCTCGGCCTGCCGCTGGTGATCGACCACATGGGCCGCATGGCCACCTCGCGCGGCGTGGCGGACCCCGGCTTCCAGGCGCTCTGCGCGCTGCTGGCGGAAGGGGTGGCCTGGACCAAGATCTCGGGCGCTGACCGGCTCCAGCCGGCCGGCGCGCCCTACGAGCAGGTCGATCCTTTCGTCGCGGCACTGATGCGCGCCAACCCGGAGCAGGTGGTGTGGGGCTCCGACTGGCCCCACATCAACTATTTCGAGTCCGCCCAGATGCCCGACGACGGCGTGCTGTTCAACCTGCTGGCGCGCTGGCTGCCGGACGCCGCCAGCCGCGAGCGCGTGCTGGTGCACAACCCGGCACGGCTGTACGACTTCGGCTGAGCACCGCCTCCCCCATCCATAACCACGACGGCGGCCGCGAAGACGGCTGCCGCATCAACAGGAGAACCACCATGCCTCGATTCGCCCCCGGTCGATGGTTGACCCCCCATCTGAGCGCGGCACTGGCTGCCGCTACGGCCCTGATCGCGCTGGCCGCCCTGGCCACCCTGTCCGCCCCCGCGCGCGCCGCCGACGAATACCCGGCCAAGCCCGTGCGCGTCGTAGTGGCCTTCACCGCCGGCGGCACCACCGACATGCTGGCCCGCAGCGTCAGCCAGCACTTGGGCCAGCGCTTCAAGCAATCGTTCGTGGTGGAGAACCGCCCCGGCGCGGGCGGCAATATCGGCACCGAGTACGTGGTGCGCGCCCCGGCGGACGGCTACACGCTGCTGGTGGACTCGGTCGGCCCGATCTCGATCAACCAGACGCTCTACAAGAAGCTGAACTACGACCCGCTGACGGACCTGGTGCCGGTGGTGCAGATCGCCGACGTGCCGAACGTGCTGGTGGTGCATCCGTCGGTGCCGGCCAAGACCTTCGAGGAGTTCGTCGCCTATATCAAGGCCAACCCGGGCAAGCTGAACTATGGCTCGACGGGCGTGGGTACCTCGTCGCACCTGTCCGGCTTCATGCTGTCCGAGCGTATCGGCGCACCGGCCACGCACGTGCCGTACAAGGGCGCCGATGCGCTGAACGACCTGCTGTCCGGCCGCATCCAGTTCATGTTCGCGACGATTCCGTCGGTGATCTCGCACATCCAGGCCGGCAAGCTGCGCGCGCTGGCGGTGACCAGCGCCAAGCGCTCGCGCTCGCTGCCGGAGGTGCCGGCGGTGGCGGAGAAGGGCTTCCCGGGATTCGAGGCCGGCTCGTGGTTCGGCATCTTCGCGCCCAAGGGCACGCCGAAGACCGTCATCACGCAGGTCAACCAGGCCGTGAACGAGGCGCTGCCGTCGCTGCAGGCGCAGATGATCCGCGAGGGCGCCGACCCGGTGGGTGGCACGCCCGAGCAGTTCGGCAAGTTCACGCGCAAGGAGTATGACAAGTGGAAGGTGGTCGTTAAGGCCTCGGGAGCGACGGTAGACTGACGCCATGACTGCATCCGCTGCCTCCTCCGCCTCCGCCTCCACTGCGCCCGTGCGCATCCTGCTCTCCGAAGCGGCGCTGCGCGCCCATGGCGGCGCCATCACCGCCACCATCGCCGCCGCCATGGCGGGCCGGGACTGGGTGCCCGTGGCCCCGCCGGCCGTGGACGACGCCCGGCCCATCGACGCCGACATCGCCTTTGTCTCGCGCGATGTGACCGGGCGCTCGACCAAGCACGAAGTACAACCGGCCACGCGGCGCTTCTACACCGCGATGCTGGAGGCGCCCTCGCTGCGCTGGACCCACACGCACTCGGCCGGCGCCGACCGCCCGGTGTTCGGCCAGCTGCGCCAGCAGGGGGTGACGGTGACGACCTCGTCGGGCGCCAATGCCAGCGTGGTGGCGCAGACGGCGCTGGCCGGACTGCTGGCGCTGGCGCGGCACCTGCCGCAGATGCTGGCCACCCAGCGCGAGCGCCGCTGGGCCCCGCTGATGGGCGCCGACATGCCGCGCGACCTGCACGGCCAGACGGCGACCATCGTCGGCTGGGGGCCGATCGGCCAGCAGATCGGCACGGTGCTGCGCCTGTTCGGGATGTCGGTGGTGGTGGTGCGCCAGCGCGCCACGCCGGCGGGGGAGGGCTTCGAGACCGTCACCTTCGCCGATGTGCCGGCGGTGCTGCCGCGCACGGACTGGCTGGTGCTGGCCTGCCCGCTGACGGACGAAACGCGCGGGTTGCTGAGCGCCGCCGCGCTGGACAGCCTGCCGAAGGGCGCGCGGCTGGTCAACGTGTCGCGCGGCGAGGTGGTGGACGAGCCGGCGCTGATTGCCGCACTGCAAGGCGGCCAGCTGGCGGGTGCCTACCTCGACGTCTTCGCCCACGAGCCGCTGCCGGCAGATTCGCCGCTCTGGACCCTGCCCAACGTTATCGCCACGCCGCACAGCGCGGGCTTTTCCGATGGCAACGCCGCGCGCGTGGTCGAGATCTTCCTGGACAACCTGGGCCGCTGGATCACGCAGGCGCCGCTCCGCAACGCCGTGCCGTAACAAATCGGACACCATCTTCGGAAATTTCCGCAGCCATTTGCAGAAATTTCCGCAACTCTGCGGCGACTTCCGCAGGCAGGATGACAGCATGTTCTGCCACCTGCCTGCCGCCGTGCCTGCCCCCTCCGTTTCTTCCCAGCCACTGGTTCCCCGCATCGTCGTTGCCGAGGACCATCCGGTCAGCCTGCTGGTGCTGGAGGACCAGCTCGCCGGCATCGGCGGCTGCGTGGCCCAACCCTGCCGCTCCGGCGAGGAAGCGTGGGCCGCCGTGCAGCAGGACCCGCGGCCCGCCTTGCTGCTGACGGACCTGGGCCTGCCCGGGCTGGACGGGCTGGAACTCGCCCGCCGGATCCGGGCGGCGGAGGGCGGCCAGCGCGCCGGGCGGCTGCCCATCGTCGCCATCACGGCCACGGCCGGCCCGGAGGAGCGGCTGGCCTGCCTCCAGGCCGGCATTGACACCGTGCTGTCCAAGCCGGTCAGCTTCCAGACCCTCCGCGCCGTGGTGCGCCGCTATCTCTCTATATAGATATAGAGCGCGGGGCGCGCGCCGGCCTCAGCCGTGCCAGTGCGAGCAGCGGATCACGCTGCAGAAATTGCCGCGATGGAAGTGCGGGTCCTTGTCGGCCAGCACATCCGCCTTCACGTTGCCGAACGTGGTGTCCGGCTTGTGGCGGATGCCATCGTAAAACGCTTGAATAATGTCTTCCTTGAACTGCGGGGTGCGCGGATACGCCTGCACCACGCGCTCGCGGTCCTCATCGGCAAACGTCTCGTAGCGGATGCCCAGCACGTCCATCTCCACGCCAGCCGTCACCAGCGCCACCACCGGGTCCATGAACTCGGGAATGCCGGGCGTGGTGTGCAGGGCGATGCCGGTCCAGACCTTGTCGATATCCGCCTGCGCGATGCCACGGCTGCGCAGGAAGTCAGCCGCCGCGTTGGCGCCATCCACCTCGAAGCGCTTGTCCGGGCTGCTGTGCGCCGGCGTCAGGCCCATGTCGTGGAACATCGTGCCCGCGTAGAGCAGTTCCGGGTCGACCTTCAGGCCGCGCTGCTTGCCGGCCAGCGCCGCGAAGTAGTACACGCGGCTCGAGTGGTTGAACAGCAGCGTGGATTCGGTATCGCGGACCAGTTGCGTGATGTCGCGGGCCAACTGGCTGTCGGGAATGGCGATGTCGCCCAGGGTGAATTGCATGGCTGACTCCTTTCGGTTTGGGGTTGAAACGAGTGTAGGAGCGGGAGTACCATGTCTTCAATCGTCGCAGTACGACGATTTGGGCCAAATCGGACAGATCGCGACGCGACAGCATGACTCAGGGATTTTTCACCATGACTACCCCACGCACCATCGTGCTGCTGGCCATCGAAGGCGTTCAGTTGCTGGATGTCTCCGGGCCCCTCGACGTCTTCGCCGAAGCCAATGCCCAGGCCGGCAGGCAGGTCTATGCACTCCAGGTGGTGGGCGTGCGGCGCGGGCCGATCCGGGCCTCATCGGGCGTCCGGCTGCTGCCTGATCTGCTGGTGGAGGATGACCCGCTCGGGGCGCAGTTGCCCCGTCCTCATACCGTGCTGGTGGCCGGTGCGCCACATGCGGGCGATAGCCCGACCGAACCGATGGTGCTGGACTGGATTCGCGCCGTGGCGCCCCGCGCGCGCCGCTATGGCTCGGTGTGCAGCGGTGCCTTTTTGCTGGCCGATGCCGGCCTGCTGGAGGGCCGGCGCGTGACCACGCACTGGGCCGGCGCGGACCGGCTGGCGGCGCGCTTCCCGGGTGTGACCGTGGATGCCGATGCCATCCACGTGCGCGACGGCAAGCTGCGCACGGCGGCCGGCGTCACGGCGGGGCTGGACCTCGCGCTGGCGCTGGTCGAGGAAGACCTCGGGCGAGAGCTGGCGCTACGCGTGGCCAGCCAGCTGGTGATGTTCTTCAAGCGGCCCGGCGGGCAGGCCCAGTTCAGCCGCAGTGCTGCCCCGGCGCTGGCCAACCGTTCGGCCTTGCAGGAGCTGCAGCGCTGGGTGGCCGCGCATCCGGCCGATTCCCACGATGTGCCCAGCCTTGCCGCGCGCGTCGGCGTGAGTCCGCGCCACCTGACGCGCCTGTTCCGCGAGGAAGTGGGCATCACGCCCGCCAGCTGGGTGGAAGCAGCGCGCGTGACCGCCGCGCGGCAACTGCTGGAGGTCGGCCACCTCGCGCCCAAGCAGGTAGCGGCCGAATGCGGGTTCTCGAGTGTCGATACGCTGCGCCGCGCGTTCATGCGCGTGGTGGGGGTCACGCCTGCGGACTATCGCAAGCGTCACGCCTCGGCGCCCGATTGAGGGAGGGCGCTACATGTTCAGCGCGCGCTTCTGCACCGCCAGCGCGGCCTCGCGCATGACCTCGGACAGCGACGGATGCGGATGGCTGATCATGCCGATGTCCTCGGACGCCGCCTTGAACTCCATCGCCACCACACCCTCCGCGATCAGGTCGGAGGCATTGGCGGCGATGATATGCACCCCCAGCAGCTCGTCCGTCTTCGCGTCGGCAATCATCTTGATAAAGCCGTCCGGCCGGCCCATGCCCAGCGCGCGCCCGTTGGCCGACATCGGGAACTGGCCGGTGCGGATCTCGCGGCCCTCGGCCTTGAGCTGCGCCTCCGACTTGCCCACCCAGGCGATTTCCGGCTCGGTGTAGATCACCCACGGAATGCAGTTGTAGTCGATATGCGGCTTCTGGCCGTCGATCACCTCGGCCACCATCACGCCTTCGTCCTCGGCCTTGTGGGCCAGCATCGGGCCGCGCACCACGTCGCCAATCGCGTAGATGCCGGCCACCGGCGTGCGGCAAAGATCGTCCACGGGGACGAAGCCGCGCGCGTCGGCGGCCAGCCCCACGGCCTCCAGCCCGAGGTTGTCCGTGTTCGGCACCCGGCCGATGGAGACGATCAGCCGGTCCGCGTCCAGCGTCTGCGCTTTGCCGTCCTGGTCGGTGTAGGCGATGCTCACGCCCTTGCCGCTGCGCTTGATCTCGCCGATCTTCACGCCAAGGTGGATGGCCAGCCCCTGCTTCTTGAACTGCTTGGCGGCTTCCCGGGCGATGGCTTCGTCCACGGTGCCGAGGAAGGTCGGCAGCGCCTCCAGGATGGTCACTTCCGCGCCCAGGCGGCGCCACACCGAGCCCAGTTCCAGCCCGATCACGCCGGCGCCGATCACGGCGAGCTTCCTGGGCACCGAATCGAAGGACAGCGCGCCCTCGTTGTCGGAGACGATGACGTTGTCTACCGGCACGTTGGGCAAGTGGCGCGCCCGGGAGCCGGTGGCGATGATCACGTTGCGCGCGGTGTAGGTCTTGGCCTTGGCCGCCCCCTCGCCCCCGCCCCCATCTTCACTGGCTTCCACGGTGACCACGCCGTTGTCCGCGCGGCCCAGGAACTTGCCGTGGCCCTTGATCCAGGTCACCTTGTTCTTGCGGAACAGGAACTCCACGCCGCCCGTGAACTTGTCCACGATGGCGGCCTTGCGCGCGATCATCGTGCCCAGGTCCAGCGTCACGCCCTTGACCTGTACGCCGTGCTCGGCCAGCCCGTGCTGGGCCTGCTCGAAGTGCTCGGACGAAGCCAGCAGCGCCTTCGACGGAATGCAGCCCACGTTCAGGCAGGTGCCGCCCAGCCGGGGCTTGCCGGCCGGGTCCTTCCATTCCTCGATGCAGGCCACGGTCTTGCCGAGCTGCGCGGCGCGGATGGCGGCGATATAGCCGCCGGGGCCGGAGCCGATCACGATCACGTCGAAGTCAGCGGTGGCGGAAGCGGCAGCACCGGCGCCGCCGCCCTGCACGGCCGGGGCGGAGGCCGCAGCGGGGGCGGGAGCGGGTGCGGCCTTGGGCGGCGCTGCGGCGGTAGCCGGGGCCGAAGTCACCCCCGGCTTGCCTTCCGTATCGATGGTCGCAATCACCTCGTCGGCGTGCACGGTGGCGCCGTCCGGCTGGACGATGCTGGCCAGCACGCCACTGGCGGGCGCGGGCACCTCCAGCGTGACCTTGTCCGTCTCCAGTTCCACGAGGATCTCGTCGCGGGTCACGGCCTCGCCGGCCTGCTTTTTCCACTGGATCAGCGTGGCTTCGGAAACGGATTCGGAGAGCTGCGGCACCTTCACTTCGATCGCGGCCATGGTCTTCCTTTTCTAGGGGGAGTGACAAAGACCTTCAGTCTAGGAGAGGCCCGAGACAGACATGGCGCGGACACGGCTGCCGATGATAGGGGTTTACCCTCGATCAGGCCGAGAACTTGTCCACCAGGAAGTCGACGAGGGCCCGCACCCGGCGCGAGACATGCCGCGCGTGCGGGTAGAGCAGCAGGAAGGGCCGCGTGCAGCCGCCATAGGCTTGCAGCACCTCCACCAGCGTGCCGTCGCGCAGGTCCTGCTCCACCACGAAGCGGTAGGTCTGGAACAGGCCGGCGCCGGCGCGGGCCAGCGTGGCACCGCCCAGCGCGTCTTCGGCCGTGCCATAGGCGCCGGTCGTCACCATTTCCAGGGTCTCGCCCTCGTGCCGGAAGATCCACGGCAGGCGCCGGCCGCTGCTCGGCACATCGAACTGGATGCATTCGTGCGCCGGCAGGTCGTCCGGCGTGGCGGGGGTGCCGTGCTTGCGCAGGTAGGCGGGCGTGGCCACCACCACCATCTCGGCGTCTTCCAGCTTGCGGGCGATCAGCGTGGAGTCGTCGGGCGCCCGGCCGCGCACGGACAGGTCGTAGGTATCGTCGGCAAAGTCCACGTTGCGGTTGCTGATGTGGACGTCGAGTTCCACCTCGGGAAACCGCTCCCGGAAGGCCGGCAGCACGGGCAGCACGCGGTAGTGGGCGTAGGGCGTGGGCAGGCTGATGCGCAGCCGCCCGGCCGGCGTGCCGTGCTGGCCGCTGATCTGGCGTTCGGCGTCCACCAGCTGCGCCAGCGCCGGCCGGCTTTGCTCGAAATAGATCCGGCCCTCATCCGTCAGCCGGATCTGCCGGGTGGTCCGCACGAACAGCCGCACCCCCAGGCGCTCCTCCAGCCGCGACACACTGCGGCTCACCGCCGCTGGCGTGACCCCCGCCGCCACCGCCGCCGCGGTAAAACTGCCGAGTTCCGCGGCGAGGCAGAACAGTTCGATGCTGCCGAGCTGGAGGTCGTCGAATTGGCGCTTCATGGGGCGAGGGGCAGGTGGTTAGCGGGCGATGACGTCGAGAATCCGTTGGCCGATGTACGGGCCGTGGGTCTCCAGTGCGAAGTGGCCGGTGTCCAGCAATTCCACCACGGCACCGGGGTTGTCGCGGCGGAACGCCTCGGCACCGGGCGGGATGAAGAACGGATCGTTCCGGCCCCAGATTACCAGTGTAGGCACCTGCGCCTGGCGGAAGAACGCCTGGAAATCCGGGTAGCGCTTGAGGTTGTTGGCGTAGTCGAGGAACAGGTCGAGCTGGATGTCCTTGTTGCCGGGGCGTTCCAGCAGCGCCGCGTCCAGCGTGTAGGACTCGGGCTCCACGCTGTCCGGGTCGGCCACGCCGTGCAGATACTGCCACTTCGTGCCTTCCAGGTGGAGCATGGCGTCGTGCAGCACCTGCCGGTTGGCCGCGCTGGGCTCGGCCCAGTACTGGCGCGTCGGCGCCCACGCGTCGCCCAGGCCATCGAGATAGGCGTTGCCGTTCTGCGAGACGAGTCCCGTCACGCGCTCCGGATGGGCCACGGCCAGCCGCAAGCCGGTGGGCGCGCCGTAGTCGAACACGTACATCGCATAGCGTTCCAGCCCGAGCGCATCGACAAAGGCGCCAAGCGTGGTGGCGAGGTTGTCGAAGGTGTAGGTGTACTGGCGCGCGGCCGGGACTTCGGTGAAGCCGAAGCCGGGCAGGTCTGGGGCGATCACCCGGAAGTGGCCGGCGAGTTGCGGAATCAGGTGGCGGAACTGGTGCGAAGACGTTGGAAAGCCGTGCAGCAGCAGCATGACGGGCGCCTGGGGGTCGCCGGCTTCACGATAGAACACGCGCACGCCATCGGCGTCGGCAAAGCGGGTGGAAACCTTGGGGCTGGCAGTCATGGCAATTCTCCGGAGGCGAAAGCGGGAACGAGGGCCGTCATCGGCTTGGTTCCGAAGTGTATGCGAATTTAGTAACCCGTAATAGTTAATTTTAACGGTTACATTGGGGTGTCCGATGGCGTACCGGATGGCTCGGCCTCATGCGGCGCCCTCGTCGGCAGCCGCCTCGCGCTTGCGAAAGGCCGCTACCTTGTGGCGATTGCCGCAGAGCGCCATGCTGCACCAGCGGCGCCGGTGTGACTTGGTCCGGTCATAGAACCAGAGTGTGCATTCGTCGCTCTCGCATTGGCGCACCCGCCTGAAATCGCCATGGGCGAGCAGGTCGGCGGCGGCTTCCGCCAGCGGCACCAGGCATTGCGCGGCGTTGGCGGCGGCGTGGATGCGGGCGATGCGGACGCCGCCCTCGGGCAGCGGATGCACGGCCAGATGGCTGCCACCGGCCGCCAGCGCGTCGTTCAGCGGCGCCAGGTCCGGCTTGGCGCCGGCCTTTCCGGCAGCCTTGTGGGCCACGATCAGCCGCACGGCCTCGCGCAGCGCGCGTGCCGCCGTGGCCAGCCCCTTGGGCGGCGCGGCGCGATCATCGCCGGGCCAGAGCGCCACCTGTTTCAGCCAGGCGAGTACATCGGCATCGGTCTGCCAGTGGTCGTGCGGCGTGGTATCGGCCCGTTCGATGGTATTGAGCAGGTCCAGTGCGACGTGATCGGCCAGCAGGCGGGGACCGGTTTCCGGGGTGGCCGCAGGATTGGCAGGATTGGCAGGATTGGGGGGAGCGGTGTTAGAGGCGGGCATGGCGTTCTCCTGTGCCGATCCAATGTAACCGATTAAATGTCGGTGTCCAAGTTACGGTCATTTGGGGGCGGAACCGTCCAGCGCCAGCAGGCGCCGCCTTGCCGTGTCGAAGGCGGCACCTTCGGCCAGCAGCCAGGTTTCGACCTCCGCCACCTGCGGCGAGGGGGTGGGCGTGGGGGCGCGCACAAGGTGGTAGGCCGCCTCGCTGCGCACGTGCAGGCCCCACAGATCCACCAGCCGGCCCGCGGCCAGTTCGTCCAGGACCAGCGCCGTGCGGCCCATTGCCACGCCCTGGCCGGCCAGCGCGGCGCCGATGGCCAGTTGGGACAGGTTGAAGTGCTGGCCCCCGGCCATGTCTGGCAGCGCCACGCCCGCATGCCGCAGCCAGACCTGCCATTCGTGGCTCTCGCCGGCGCCTTCCCACGGGCTGGCATCGTGCAGCAGCATCGAGGCGCGCAGGCCGTCCGGCGAACGGAGTGCCGGGTGGGCCGCCAGATAGGCCGGGCTGGCTACCGGCAGCAGCCATTCGTCGAGGAAGGGCGTGGCGCAGAGGTCGGGGTAGTGGCCGGGGTCGAAGCGCACGGCGGCGTCGATGCCCTCGCGCAGCATCCGCGAACGGTCCAGCGCGTGGAACTCGCCATGCACGCGCAGGCCGATGTCCGGATGCTGGCGGAAGAAGTCGCCCAGACGCGGCGTGAGCCAGACCATGGCGAAGGAGGGCGAGCAGGACAGCGCCACCGGCGGGCGATGCCCGGGCTTGCGCAGTTGCGCCAGCGTGCTCTCCAGCGCCTGGAACGACTCGCGCGCCACACCGCGCAGGCGCTCGCCCTCGGGCGTCAGCACCAGCGCGCGCGGCGTGCGCACGAACAGCGGTCGTTCGAGCCACTGTTCCAGCTTGTTCACCTGCTGGCTGACCGCGCCCTGCGTCACGCACAGCTCGCGGGCGGCCAGCGTGAAGCTGCCATGGCGCGCCGCCGCCTCGAAGCAGCGCAGCCAGCTCAGGACGGAGGCGTTGAGGGTGTTTGTCATCAACAAAACTAATGCATCGATCAGTACAAATGGTTTGTCGGGCGGGGCGGTGGGGTCAACAATGAGCGGTCTTCCTTCCCCTCCATGCGCCATGACGCTCCACCTGTCCTCGATTTCGGCTGCATTGCTGGCCGACCTGCAAGCCGCCCGCCCGCTGATGTGGACGAATCCGCACCGCAGCGCGGAGGCCGACGTCCAGACCGTGGTGGATGGGCGGCGCATTAGTCTAGCTGATATGCGTGCGGCGCAGGCGCGGTTCGCCCGCTTCGCGCCGCTGCTGGCGCGGCTGTTCCCGGAACTGGAAGCCAGCGCGGGGCGGATCGAATCGGACCTGCTGGGCGCGCCGGGCATGCAGCAGGCGCTCGGGCTGCCCACGCGGCACGGCTCGTTGTGGATCAAGGCCGATCACAGCCTGCCCATCGCCGGGTCGATCAAGGCGCGCGGCGGCATCCACGAGGTGCTCGAATTCGCCGAAGCGCTGGCGCTGCGCCACGGGCTGGTCGATGTCGATGGCGACTACCGCGTGCTGGCCGACGCCCCGGCGCGCGCGCTGTTCGGCCGCTATCAGGTGGCGGTGGGCTCCACCGGCAACCTGGGCCTGAGCATCGGCGTGATGGCCTCGGCGCTGGGCTTCCGGGCGGCGGTGCATATGTCCGCCGACGCCAAGGCATGGAAAAAGACGCGTCTGCGCGCGCGGGGGGTGGAAGTGGTGGAGCACACGGGCGATTACGCGGCGGCGGTGGCCGCTGGCCGGCGCGAGGCGGAGGGCGATCCGTACAGCTATTTCGTCGATGACGAGCGCTCGCTCTCGCTGCTGCTCGGCTACAGCGCTGCGGCGCTGCATCTGCACGATCAGTTCGAAGCGGCCGGCCTGCGCGTGGACGCGGACCATCCGCTGTTCGTCTACCTGCCGTGCGGCGTGGGCGGCGCGCCGGCTGGCATCGCTTTCGGGCTCTGGCAGCTGTACGGCCCGCACGTGCATGCGTGCTTTGTCGAGCCGACCCAGTCGCCGTGTTTTCTGGTGGAGATGCTGGCGCCCGGCGCCTCGGTCTATGACGTGGGCCTGACCAATCGCACCGAGGCCGATGGGCTGGCGGTGCCGCGCGCCTCCGAACTGGCCGCCGAGGCCATGGGGCCGCTGCTGGCCGGGGTGTGCACGGTGCCGGATGAACGGCTGTTCCTGGACCTGCACCGGGTGCGCGAGTCGGAAGGGCTGCGCATCGAGCCCTCCGCCGCCGCCGGTTTCAGTGGGCCGCGCATGCTGACGGACAGCGCCGCCGGCCGCGCCTACCTCGCCCGGCACGGCCTGGATGCGGTGATGCCGCAGGCCACCCATCTGGTGTGGACTACCGGCGGCCTGTTCGTGCCGCCGGACGAGTACGCGCGATTCGCCGAACGCGGGGCAGCCTTGACTTCGCCTACTCCGGCTGAATCCCCGCCAGCTTGATCATGCGCTGCCAGTTGGCCTGGTCCTCCACGATGGCCTTGGCCAGTTGCGCGCCCGACGCCGGGTAGGGGTTGGTGCCGCGTTGGGTGTGATGGGCGGCGGCTTCCGGCGAGTTCACGAATTCGAGGGTCCAGGCCTGCAGCTTGTCCACCACCTCGGGCGGCGTGCCCTTGGGCGCGAACAGGCCGGTCCAGCTCACCACGGAGATGGCCGGCAAGCCGGCTTCGGCCATGGTCGGCACATCGGCCATGGCCGGCACGCGGCGGTCGCTCATCACTGCCAGCGCGCGCATCTTGCGCGATTCGATCATCGGCACGGCGGCGGAGATCTCCAGCACGGTGAAGTCCAGCGTGCCGCCGAGCAGGTCGGGCAGCAGGTTGGCCATGGCCTTGTAGGGCACGTCCTGGGTGCGGATGCCGGCGGCGTCGTTGAAGGCGGCCAGCATCACCCGGTAGCCGGCGCTGCTGGTGCCGTAGTTGAGCGCGCCCGGCCTGGCGCGCGCGGCGGCGGTCAGGTCGGCCACGTTGCGGTAGGGCGAGTTTGCCGACACCACCAGCGCCACGGGCACGGTGGAGAGGCGCGCCACGGGCACGAAGTCGCGCGGGCTATAGGGAATCGACTTGAACAGGAAGGGGTTGGCCGCCATGGTGGAGGCCGACGCGAACAGCAGCGTGTAGCCGTCCGGCGCCGACTTGGCGACGTAGTCCGCCGCGATCATGGTGTTGGCGCCGGGCTTGTTCTCGACGATGAAGCTGCGCCCGGCCTTCTTGTGCAGGTATTTGGCGAGCAGGCGGGTGTAGTCGTCGATGCCGGTGCCGGCGCTGGTTACGGACACGATCTTGACCGGCCGGTCGGGGTAAGCCTCGGCATGGGCGGGGGTGGGCGCCGTGACGGGCAGCGCACCCAGCAGGATGGCAGCGGCCAGCCACCGCGTCAGGAAGGTATTGCGTAGCATTCCGGTCTCCGTGTCAGCGCAGTCGAGCGATGCGCGATCATGGCGCCGGATGCCAGCTTCATGCCTCCCCGAGGCGGGGGGGCAGGGTCTGCCCTGTGGTGTCGGCGCCCTCCCTCCCGTTCAGGCCGTCAGCACCCGCAGGCCGGCAGGCGGTACGCTCGCGCGGAGTGACCGGGCCGGCACGGCGCGCAGGCTCTCGGTGGCGGTCTGGCGCAGGCTGTCGTCGGCGGCCCAGACCATCAGCGGCGGCAGGGCAGTCTGCGCCACCACGCGCCGCCACATCGCCTCGGGAATCCAGTCCTCGCGCCGCTGGGCCGCCGCCACCAGCAGCTTCCAGCTGCGCTGGAACATCGGCGGGCCGGTCAGGGGGGCGAAGCGCCGCAGGCTCGCCGTCGCGCATTGCTGGCCGAGCGCGGCCACATCGGGATGGCTATCGCCCACCAGCTTGCGCAGGCGCGTCACCACCACGTCGAGCAGGGAGATGTCACGGCCGGGGTCGCGTTCGCGCTCCACCAGCAGCAGATGGCCGCCGATCAGGCCGCCAATCGGGTTGGTGCAGTTGCGCAGCAGGATGTCCTCCAGTTCCGCGCTCAGGATGCGCCGCTCGTCGGCCAGCGCCAGCCGGGCGGTCTCGATGATCTTCTCCAGCGCGGCATCCGGCTGCTGGTCTGGCCGCCGCATCATCAGCGACACCCGGGGGCGCGCGCTGGGCGCGTGCTCGCCGGGTTGCGTGCGGCGCAGCACGTAGGCTTCCAGCCCCCATGACTCGCAGGCGATCAGGCTCTGTTCGATGACCGGGCCGTTGTCCACCTTCTGCCGCAGGTAGTAGACGCCGGGCGGCACTGCCTGCACGGCGCAGGCGTGGGAGTCCGCATCGGTGTGGCGCGCGCTGCCGCGCTCCATGCTGATGACGAGGTTGTCGTCGGCATCCACCACCTGCACGTCCCGCCAGGGCGCGATATTCCGCTGCGGCACCTCGGTGCTGCTCGCGGCGCGCGCCATCACCATCAGCGTGGCCTGCTTGCCGTCGCCCTCGCGCAGCAGGCGCAGTGCGGTGGCCAGCGCCGTCTGCCGGTCGCGCTCCTGGGCGCCGTCCTCGGGCAGGCCCACCGGCGGCAGCACCGACGAGGCGGGTTTGGCGATCTGCGCGGCGGGCAGCGGTGGCCGGTCACTGTCGAGCAGGATCACGTGCTGCGCCAGGCTGCGCCCGATCCGGGTCTTGATCTTGAAGAGGCCGAAGGGCAGCGGCGTGGAGAGCTTCGACATGCCGTTATCCACCAGCGAGAAGCGGCTGTCGATGACGAAGATCTCGGCGGCGGGGTCGGCCGGGTCGATGTCGAGCGGGAACATCGTGCCGTCGGGGGCCGGCGTAACGGGCGGGCCGGTGGCCGTGATGGCAATCGACACATTGTTGGTGACCTCGAACCCCTGCCGGAGGCCGGCCTCGGGCACTTCCACCACGTACAGGCCGGGCGTCAGCGGCAAGGTCATGGCGGGCTGTGCCGTCATCGCCTCCGCGCGGGGCGGTATGCCGGACCACAGCCGCAGCGGCTTGCCGGCGGCCTCGGGCGGCAGGGTGAGCGTGACCGTGTAGCGCGGCGGCGGCACCCCGCGCGCGAAAATCAGCCCGGCATCTTCCTGCACGATCTCCGGCTCCTTGGCCACGTCGCCATCGCGCAGGTGCGCTGGCGTCATGCGGGCGCAGAGGGCGTTGCGCAGCCAGTCCGCCAGGCTGCGCCCGGTGACGCGCCCGTTGGCGTCGGACGCCGCCCCGCGCAGCCCTTGCAGCAGCGCCCAGGTAAAGGCGCCGTGGATCTTGTCGCCGTCTTCGGGAATGCCGATCTCGATGGCCTTGAGCGGGCGCTGCGCCGCAAAGGCGACGAAGGTGGCCGCCGGCGGGTCCGTGGCCTGCACCGGAGACAGTTGCGGGTCGCGCGGCTGCAGGAAGGAGACCCGGTTCATGCAGCAGTCCATCCACAGCACGAACTCGCGGAAGTAGCCGGCGTCCTGCAGCCAGTTCAGCCAGCCCGTGGCGTGCACGTTGAAGGTGCCGAGCGTGGCGCTGGCATTGGCCGCGAACAGGCAGCCGCGTTCGCGCCCCGGCGAGAAGCCGTGGCCGGAGACGAAGATGTACAGCCGGCGGCCCACCCGCAGCCCGCGCCGCTGGGCCTGGTTCTGCCGGGCGATGGCGTTGAGCCGGCCAAAGGCGGTCTCGATCTCGTCAGTGGTGGGCAGCGCGGTGTCGCCCGCCTCGGTCAGGCGGGACTTGATCACCTGGATCTGGTCTTCGCTGGCGAAGGCGCCGCCGTTGGGGTCCATCAGCCACGCCTTCACGGCATCGACATCGTTGGCGGGCCCCTGGAGATTCGCGTCCGCGCCCGGCTCGCCCAGCTGCGGGTAATGATTGATCCCGATCAGGATGGCGCGGTCGTCGGCATTCATGGCGCGGCAGGCAGGCCTTACTGCGGATAGGCCTGGCGGATGAAGTCCTTGTCCGACTCGGACAAGGCCGAATTCATACCCGCCGTCACGCCGTTCAACGTCCACGTGGCCGGGATCGGGTACATCATGATTGAGGTCGGGTCCACCGCCGTGCCGGCCACGTCATCGGGATTGAACGCCGCGAACATATTGTTCTCGATGGTGGTCTTGTCCCAGTTGTTCGGCGGCCCGGACAGGTCGCGGATCACCTGCTCGCGGTTCCACTGGATGGCGTTGAGCGGATTCTGGTGCTCGTGAATCAACCCGATGGCGTGGCCGAACTCGTGCAGGGTCACGCGCAGGATCTCGTCTTCCTCGGTGTCTTCGGTGAACCAGCCGTAGTTCATGGTTGGCTGCGGCGGCTGGATCAGCCGGGCGTCGGTGCCGATGAACGACCACGAACCCTTGCCCTCCAGGAAGTCGATGCGGATGTCGGTGGGGCCGCTGTCCCGCACATCGAACTGGAGGTTGGCGAACTGCAGCCAGAGATTGGCGGCGTTCATCACGCGGTCCTGCAGCGTGCGGGAGCCGGACAGGAAGCTGATGGTGAGTACCGTGCCCGGCTGCCACCGTTTGCCGGTCAACATGGCTATCTTGCCGGGTACGCCGTTCGTCATCGGGAAGCCCGCGCAGAAACGCTTGTCGTTGCTCATGGTGCATGCTCCATTTGTGATGACCGGCCTACGCGAGCAAGCCGGTGATAACGCCCACCGCCTTGGTGGCACGATCGATCAGTTGCGACGCCTTGGTCAGCACGTCAGTGGCCTGGCGCATCTCCTGCGCCGTGCGCGTGATGTCGCCGGTGATGGCCGCGAGTTGCGCCAGGCTGGCGCGCACGGCATCTGACTCCAGGATGTCTCGCAGCCGCAGTTGCGCCAGGGCGTCGAGCTGGTCGGTGATATCGGCCAGACTGGCCTGGAGGGGGTTGCGCTCGGTATCCGTGGACGCGAGGCCGATGCGGCGCAGCAGCTCGCGCTGGGCCTCGGTCAGCGCGGTCAGCGTCTGGTCGCGGGCGGCGTTCAGGCGCGCGCGGGGGGAATCCTCGATGGGCTGGGGGGCACCGAAGGCCACCGGCGCGGCCGGGGCGGCGGGGCGCTGGGGCGCCATGGGGGCGGTCGTCGCGCGCACTTCCCCCGGGATGGTCCAGCCATCGGGCAGGGCCTTGCGGCGCCCGTCGAGAAACCAGGTGGCGTCGAACTGGTCCGACCGCGCCACCATCAGCACCAGCACCAGGAAGTAGGCGAAGAAGCCCACCGCGAGGCCTACGCCGTAGTAGCCGAACAGGGTGCCGCTGGCGCCGCCGAACAGCGCCGTCACGGCCGCGCCGCCAATCACGCCCAGCAGGGCGATGAGGTCGCTGAACTGCACGTCCCCCTTGCGGTAGCGATTGGTGAAGTACACGAACCAGCCCAGCACCACCCCAAACGCGAAGGCTCCACATTCGGCCATGTCTGTCTCCGATCAGCTCGCAAAGGCTTCCTGAACCGCGCGGGCTTTCTCGCGGAAGGTCTTCAGGGCGGTGACCACGGCGGCCACCTGCCGGGTGTCGTCGTTGAGCGCCTGCGCCAGCGCGGCATGCGCCTTGACCATGTCGTCAGCCGCCGCGCGCGCGTTGGTGCGTCTCAGCGTTTCGATGGCGTCCGTCTTCGCCTGCAAGGTGGTCAGCGCAGCCGTGTAGTCGTCCGGGCTCATGCTGGCGTTGATCTGGCCGGCCATGGTCGTGCCCGCCAGCAGCAGCCCGTCGGCACGCGCCTTGCGCAGGGTGTCCAGCGCCTGCCCCATGGCATCGCCGAGCACGGCTACGGGCTCGTTGGCGGCGGTCACGCCGCGCTTGAGCATGTCGAAGCGCCGCTGGTTGAGCGTGGCCACGCCCACGCTGAAGGCCAGCCCGGCAATCGCGCCGAACTCGTTCGGCAGGCCCACCTTGGCCGTGCTGGCCAGCCCGGCGAGCGAGCCGGTCAGCTTGGAATTCGCGGCCTCCAGCGCTTCCTGGTCCTGGGCATTGGTGATGGCGGCGAGGGCATCGGCGTAGTCGCGCAGCGCGTGGATCAGCGGCGCGGCGGAGGTGGACTCGCGCGGGGCCGACTGGCGCGGCGCCATCGCGGGGTCGGCCGGCTGCAGGGCGCAGGGCAGCGTGTTGTCCGCCGCTGGGGCGGCCGAGACCGTGGCCGGCAGCGCGCATCCGGGGCTCAGCGCCACGCGCGTGCGCGTTGGCGTCAGTTGGGTCTGCTGGATGACAGCCCGTTCCGCCGCCACACCCTTCGTGCCGGACTGGTAGGCCGTGGCGAGGTCATTGACCCCGGCGCGGAAGCTCTCGACTTCGGACTTGTAGAGGTAAGGCGAGCAGGCGGCGAGGCCGGCGCACAGGCAGGCGGCCAGCATGCCGAGCGGCGTGAATCTGCGCATGCTGGCTCCTTTGGCCGGGAATCTCATCAGGGATAGATGATAAAAATGCCAAAGGAAACATTTCTGTGTTCGGTGGCGAACGGAAGCAAATCAGCATGTGCGCCTTGCTAGGCCGGCCGGGCGGACTTGTTCCGCCGTGTATCAAATCAAGTTCTGCCCAGCGGGTTTATCGGCACATGGCGCGCTCCTATAGTGGCTTCCAAGGAACCGCTGTATCTATATAGGAGCTTGATCATGACCGTCGAATCCAGACTCGCCGCACGCGGCCTGACGTTGCCGCCGCCCCCGCAGCCGCTGGGCAGCTATACCGCCGTCAGCCGGGCCGGCGACCTGTTGTTTATCTCCGGCCAGCTACCGTTGCAGGACGGCAAGGTGGTCTGGCAGGGCCAGGTCGGCAAGGACCTGACCGTGGCGCAGGGCCGGCAGGCGGCCGAGCTGGCCGCGCTGAACGTGCTGGCGCAGATCCACGCCCATCTGGGCGGCTTCGAGCGGCTCGACCACATCGTCCGGCTGGAAGGCCATGTGACCAGCGCGCCGGGGTCGTTCGATCAGCCGGCGGTGCTCGACGGCGCGTCCGACCTCTTCGCCGAGGTGCTGGGTGACAAGGCCGGCCATGCCCGCGCCGCCTATTCCCAGACCCAGCAGCCGGGGAATGCGGCGGTGATCCTGGTGGTGATCGCGCAGGTCAAGGGCGCCTGACCGGGGATTTTGTCGGCGTGCCGCTACACCACGCCCTTGGCCCGCAGCGCGGCCACGTCCTGCGGGGCGAGTTTCAGGTAGTCGCGCAGGACCTCTTCCGTATGCTGGCCGAGCGCCGGCGGCGCGTAGCGCAGCGTGGTGGGCGTGTCCGAGAGCCGCAGCGGGCTGGCGGTGGTGCGCACGCGGCTGACCGGGTCGCCGGCACGGGGTTCGTCGGCGCGGTAGCGCGCCTGCTCGATTTGCAGCCCACGGTGCTGCACGTGCGGGTCGGCGAACGCCTGCTCGACGTTGTTGATGGGGCCGCAGGGCACGGACCTGGCTTCCAGCAGGCGGATCCAGTCGTTCGTGGGCTTGCCGCGCGTGACGGCGACCATCATCGGAATCAGGGTCTTGCGGTGGACCACGCGGGCGCTGTTGGTGGCAAAGCGCGCGTCCGTCGCCCAGTCGACCTCGGCGGCCTCGCAGAAGCGGGCGAACTGGCCGTCGTTGCCGATGGCGAGCAGCATGTTGCCATCCGCCGTCGGGAAGTCCTGATAGGGCACCACGCTGGGATGCACATTGCCCTGCCGCGTGGGCACGTTGCCCGCGTTCAGGAAGCCGGCGCCCTGGTTGGCCAGCACTGCCATGGCCACGTCCAGCAGCGCCACGTCGATGCACTGGCCGCGCCCGGTGTGGTGGCGGGCTTCCAGCGCGCCGAGGATGGCCGTGGTGGCGTACATGCCGGTGAACAGGTCGATCACGGCCACGCCCACCTTCATCGGGCCGCCGCCGGGCTCGCCGTCCGCATGGCCGGTGATGCTCATCAGCCCGCTCATGGCCTGCACCAGCAGGTCGTAGCCGGGGCGGGCCGCGTACGGGCCGGTCTGGCCGAAGCCGGTGATCGAGCAGTAGATCAGGCGCGGGTTCAGCACGCTCAGGGTCTCGTAGTCGAGCCCGTAGCGCTTGAGGCCGCCGGTCTTGAAGTTCTCGACCACCACGTCGCTCTGCTTGGCCAGCTCGCGGATCATGGCCTGGCCCTCGGGCGTGGACATGTCCACGGTCACCGAGCGCTTGTTGCGGTTGCACGCCGCGAAGTAGCTGGCCTGCGCGGTCGGGCCGTCATCGCCGGCGAGGTAGGGCGGGCCCCAGAGGCGGGTGTCGTCGCCTTCGGCTGGCTTCTCGATCTTGATGACGTCGGCGCCCATGTCCGCCAGGTTCTGGGTGCACCAGGGGCCGGCGAGCACGCGCGAGAGGTCCAGCACGCGCAGGTGGCTGAGGGCGCCGGTCTGCGGGGACGGGCGGGGCAGGTCGGGGTGGGTTTGGGCTTGGGGTGTGGTCATGGGGCTCAGCCGTTGCGCGCGTCGCGGATCATGTTGCGGGCGATGATGACCTGCTGGATCTGCGTGGTGCCTTCGTAGAGGCGGAACAGGCGCACGTCGCGGTAGAAGCGCTCGATGCCGTACTCGGCGATATAGCCCGCGCCGCCCAGGATCTGCACCGCGCGGTCTGCCACGCGGCCCACCATCTCGGTGGCGAACAGCTTGCAGCAGGAGGCTTCGGTGGAGACGTTGCGGCCTTCGTCGCGGCGGCGTGCGGCGTCGATCACCATGCACTCGGCGGCGTAGAGTTCGGCCTGGCTGTCTGCCAGCATGGCCTGGATCAGCTGGAAGTCGCAGATCGGCTGGCCGAACTGCTGGCGCTCGACGGCGTAGTTGAGCGCATCCCGCAGCACGCGCTTTGCCACGCCCACGCTGACGGCCGAGATATGCAGGCGGCCCTTGTCCAGCACCTTCATGGCGGTCTTGAAGCCCTGGCCTTCCTTGAGCCCGATCAGGTTGGCGGCCGGCACGCGCACGTTCTCGAAGATCACGTCGCAGGTGTGGGCGCCTTTCTGGCCCATCTTCACGTCGCGCTTGCCGAAGCTGATGCCCGGCGTCTTCGCATCGACAATAAAGGCCGAGACGCCGGCCGAGCCCTTGATCGACGGATCGGTGCGCGCCATCAGCGTGAACATGCCGGCCTGCGGCGCGTTGGTGATGAAGCGCTTGGTGCCGTTGACCACGTAGTCGTCGCCATCCCGCACGGCGGTGGTGCGCAGCGAGCCGGCGTCCGAGCCGGCGTCCGGCTCGGTCAGCGCGAAGGAGGCGAGGATCTCGCCCGTGGCCAGCCGGGGCAGCCACGCGGCCTGCTGCTCGGGGGTGCCATCCATCAGGATGCCCTGCGAGCCGATGCCAACCGTGGTGCCCAGCAGCGAGCGAAAGGCCGGTGCGGTCTGGCACAGCTCCATCACCACGCGGGCCTCTTCCTCCATGGTCAGCTCCAGGCCGCCGAAGCGTTCGGGGATGGTCATGCCGAACAGGCCCATCTCGCGCATGTCCTGCACGATGTCCTGGGGGATTTCGTCGGTTTCGGCCACGAGCGCCTCGGCCGGGACCAGCCGCTCGCGCACAAAGCGGCGCACGCTGTCTAGCAGGGCTTCGAGGGTGTCGTTATCGCGGATCATGGTTGGTCGTCCTTTGCTTCGTCTCGGTCAGTCAAGTGTCACGCCCTGCAGCACGCTGGCCCATTGGGTGCGCTCGCGTGCGGCGGTGCTGACGAGATCCTCGGTGGTGCCGTTCCACTGCTCGTACCCCAGTTCGGCGTAGCGCTTGCGCAGGTCCGGGTCGGCCACGGCGTGCTTCACGGCGGCGGTCAGCTTCTGGGCGACCTCGGGCGTCAGGGCCTTGGGCGCGTAGATGCCGTACCAGCCGCCGGCCTCGTAGTCCTTCAGGCCGGCAATGCCGGATTCGCGGAAGGTGGGCACGTTGGGCAGCGCCGTGCTGCGGTTGGGCGAGCCCACGGCGATGGCGCGGACCTTGCCGCCGTGCACGTAGCCGCTGGCGGTGCTGATGATGTCGAACAGCATGTCGATCTGGCCGCCGATGGTGTCCGTCATGGCCGGCGCATTGCCCTTGTACGGGATGTGGTTCAGCTCGACGTTGGCCTGCCGGGCGAACAGCGCGGCGGCCACGTGGTTGGAGCTGCCCACGCCTGACGAGCCATAGCTGAGCTTGCCCGGATGCGCCTTGGCGTAGCTGACCAGCTCCTTGGTGGAGGTGAACGGCTCGCTGTTGTTGACCACCAGCATGTTGTAGTAGCGCGCCACCGGCGCGATCGGCGTGAGGTCCCTGGCCGGGTCGAACGGCATGCGCTTCATGATGTTGGGCGCCACCGTGATGGCGGCGCTGGCCGCGAACCACAGCGTGGTGCCGTCGGGCTTGGCGCGCACGACCTCGTTGCCCGCCAGCGTGGCGTTGGCGCCGGGCTTGTTGTCCACCACCACCGTGGCGTTGAGGGACTTGCCGAGCGCGGCGGCGAACAGCCGCGCGCCCTGGTCAGCCGGGCCGCCGGCCGCGTAGCCCACCACCAGGCGGACCGGCGGGTTGGACTGGGCCATGGCGGCGCCCGCGCCCAGCACGGCGGCGCCAAGGATCAGGCCCGAAAGCAAGGTCCGTCGAAGTCGAAATGATGTGTGCATGGTTGTCTCCTTCATCCTTCTTGTTGTCAGTAGCGCTCGAAAACGGCCGCAATGCCCTGGCCGCCGCCGATGCACATGGTTTCCAGGCCGTAGCGGCCGCCCCGGCGTTGCAGTTCGTGCAGCAGCGTGGTCAGGATGCGTACGCCCGTGGCGCCAATCGGATGGCCGAGCGAGATGCCCGAGCCGTTGACGTTGAGCTTGCTGTCGATCTCGCCCTGGTCCTGCCAGTCCCAGCCCTTCAGCACGGCCAGCACCTGGCAGGCGAAGGCTTCGTTGAGTTCGACCAGATCCATCTGGTCCAGCCGCAGGTTCAGGCGGGCCAGCAGCTTCTTCACCGCCGGCACCGGGCCGATGCCCATGTGCGAGGGCTCGCAGCCGGCGGCGGCCCAGCCGACCAGCGTGGCCATCGGCGTCAGGCCCAGTTCGGCCAGCTTGTCTTCGGCCACGATCAGGCAGGCGGCGGAGGCGTCGTTCTGCTGGCTGGCATTGCCAGCGGTCACGGTGCCGCCCGGCATCAGCGCGCGCAGCTTGCCGAGGGATTCGGTGGTGGATTCGGGGCGATAGCCCTCGTCACGCGCGAAGCGCAGGGCTTCGCCCTTGCGCTGCGGCACGGAGACGGGAACGATCTCGGCGTCGAAGCGGCCGGCTTCCCACGCGGCGGCGGCGCGCTGGTGGCTGCGCAGCGCGAAGGCGTCCGCGGCTTCGCGGCTGATGCCGTAGTCACGCGCCAGGTTCTCGGCGGTTTCGATCATCCCCGAGATCTCGCCGAAGCGCGACACCGGCTGGGAGCGCTCGCGGCCCCGGTCGAGCCGGTCATAGAAGCGGACGTTGCCCGAGCGCGCGCCCCAGCGCATATCGGTGGTGTAGTACTCGATATTGCTCATGCTCTCCACGCCGCCCGCAATGACCACGTCGGCGGCGCCGCTCTGCACCATCATCGCCGCCGTGACCACGGCCTGGAGCCCGCCACCGCAGCGGCGGTCCAGCTGCATGCCCGGCACTTCCACCGGCAGGCCGGCCTGCAATGCGGCCCAGCGGCCCACGCAGGGGACTTCGCTGTTGGCGTAGGACTGGGCAAACACCACATCGTCGATGCGCGCGGGGTCGATGCCGCTGCGCTCCACCACGGCACGCACGGTGGTGGCGGCCAGTTCCTCGACGGGCACCGGGCGCAGGCTGCCGCCGAAGGTGCCAACCGGGGTGCGGACGGGGGTAACGATTGCGGCTCTGCGCATGGGGAGTCTCCTGTGAATCTGGTCTGGGATGGAAATCGGTGGGAATCGATAGCAATCGATAGCAATCGATAGCAATCGATAGCAATCGATAGCAATCAGGCGGCGGCCGGCACGGTGACGAAAGCGGCGCCGCACTGGCGCAGCAGGGCGTGGGCCTGGCGGTCCAGCGCCTCGCGGTGTTCCGGTGCGGCGATGTCGATCATGCGGCGCACGCGGCGCGACAGGGGCAGCCCGCGCAGGTCGGCCACGCCGTATTCGGTGACGATCAGCCCGGCGTCCGATCTGGCCGTGCTGACCGGGCCGGACAACTGCGCGACGATGCGGCTGGCGCCCTTGGTGGTGGCGCCCATGGTGGTGGCTCCTTTCGCGGTGGCCGGCAGCGCGATGATCGGCAGGCCGCCGTGGCTGCGCGCGGCACCGCGCAGGAAGTCCGCGGCGCCGCCCACGGCGCCCATGTAGACGCCGCCGGCCACCTCGGCATTGATCTGGCCGGTCAGGTCCACCTCGATGGCGCCGTTGATGGCCGCCAGCTTGTGCTGGCGCGCCAGCACCTCGGGGTCGTGGGTGTAGGTGGTTTCGCGCAGCTGCAACAGCGGGTTGCGATGCGCCCAGCGGCGCAGGCGCGCGCTGCCCATCAGGATGCCGCCGATGCCGATGCCGGTATCGACGGTCTTGCGTGCGTGCGTCAGCGCGCCGGACTCGGCCAGCGCCACCATGCCGTCGCCCACGGCGCCGCTGTGCAGCCCCAGGTCACGGTGGCCGTGCAGCGCCGCCAGCACCGCTTCGGGCAGGTTGCCGATGCCCATCTGCAGGGTGGCGCCGTCCTCGATCCGGCCGGCGATGTGGCGGGCAATCGCCAGTTCCACTTCCGAGGGGGCGCCGCGTTCGAGGTCGATCGGGCCAAATTGCGCATCGACGGTCAGGGCGATGTCAGCGGCGGTCAGGTAGTGGCTGCCATGGGTCCACGGGATGTCCGGGTTGACCTCGGCGATGATCACGCGCGCCCGGTCCAGCACGGCGGGGAGATATTCGTGCACCAGCCCGAGGCTATGGCGGCCCTCGGCGTCAGCCGGGGAGACCTGCACCAGCGCCACGTCCACCGGCAGCGTGCCGGCCCGGATCAGCCCGGGCAGGTGCGAGTAATGGCTCGGCACGATGTCCAGCAGGCCGGCGCGCGCCAGCTGGCGGTGCGGGCCGCTGGCGGCGTAGCCGAAGAAGTCGATCACATCGGACTGGTCCGGCTGCAGTGTGTCTGACTGGCCGATGCCGACAAAGACACCCAGCCGCCCGCCCTGGGCGATGGCGTGGCGATGGGCGACCAGCGCCCGCGTGAGCGTAAGCGGCTCGGCGGTGGCCTGGCCCCACCAGATGCGGTCGCCGGGGCGGATCAGGGCGCGCAGCGCGGCGGCCAGCGAGTGGGCATCCATGTCCGGCGTGTCTCCTGTTTGTCATTTTTGGGTATGGGCTGGAGCATGTTGGCATTTGCGCGTCGGCGCTATTTGAGAATGCCAATGGTGGACTTCGCCTGTTGCGAAATCAGCCTCCCGGCGCGGCCTGGCGGGCTGTCTTCTGCTCCGGCAAAGGCCCGGTTCCGCAAACGTTGATTGCGCCACACGGCAAACCTGGCGAGCATGGCAACGCCAACAAAAGCGGGAGACGCGCCATGATCGAACAGACCCAATCGAATAACTTCCAGGAAATCCGGGACGCCGTGCGCAGCCTCTGTGCGGCGTTTCCCGACGAGTACTTCCGCAAGATCGACGAGCAGCGGGGCTACCCGGAAGCCTTCGTCAATGCGCTGACCGACGCCGGCTGGCTGGCGGCGCTGATTCCGCAGGAGTACGGCGGCTCGGGGCTCGGCCTGACGGAAGCTTCGGTGATTATGGAGGAGATCAACCGCTGCGGCGGCAACTCGGGTGCCTGCCACGGCCAGATGTACAACATGGGCACGCTGCTGCGCCATGGCTCGGACGCGCAGAAGCAGAAATACCTGCCGAAGATCGCCTCGGGCGAGTGGCGCCTGCAGTCCATGGGCGTGACCGAGCCGACCACCGGCACGGATACCACCAAGATCAAGACCCGGGCCATCAAGAAGGACGGCCGCTACGTGGTCAACGGCCAGAAGGTGTGGATCAGCCGCGTGCAGCACAGCGACTTCATGATCCTGCTGGCCCGCACCACGCCGCTGGACGAGGTGAAGAAGAAGAGCGAGGGCATGTCGATCTTCCTGGTGGACCTGCACGAGGCCCAGAAGAAGGGCATGGTGGTGCGCCCGATCCCGAACATGGTCAACCACGAGACCAACGAGCTGTTCTTCGAGGATCTGGAGATTCCCGAGGAAAACCTGATTGGCGAGGAAGGCAAGGGCTTCAAGTACATCCTCGACGGCCTGAACGCCGAGCGCACGCTGATCGCCGCCGAGTGCATCGGCGACGGCTACTGGTTCATGGACCGCGTGACCAAGTACGTGACCGAGCGCCAGGTCTTCGACCGGCCCATCGGCCGCAATCAGGGCGTGCAGTTCCCGATTGCCGAGTCGTTCATCGAACTGGAAGCCGCCAACCTGATGCGCTGGAAGGCGTGCGAGCTGTACGACGCGCACGCGGCGATGGGCGCGCAGGCCAATATGGCCAAGTACCTCGCCGCCAAGGCGAGCTGGGAGGCAGCCAATGTCTGCCTGCAGTTCCACGGCGGCTTCGGCTTCGCCTGCGAGTACGACATCGAGCGCAAGTTCCGCGAGACGCGCCTCTATCAGGTGGCGCCGATCTCCACGAACCTGATCTACTCCTATGTGGCGGAGCACATCCTGGGCCTGCCGCGCTCGTTCTGAGCGGCAATCGACCTTGTCCGTTGCACGCCAGATGCACCGCCCCTACACTGGCGGCACTCAAGCCAAAGCCAGCCTTCATTGATCGAGGAAGACCCAGACATGTGTTCGGACCGAACCCCCGCCCAACGCATCAGCGACATCCCCCGTCACTGGGCGCTCGCCACGCCTGACCGCCCGGCGGTGGTGGAGGAAGGGCGCGCCGTGTCTTATGGCGAACTCTGGGCCGATATCGAGGCCGCGCAGCAGTACCTGCGCACGCAGGGCGTGGCCGGCGGCGACCGGGTGATGATCGTCGCCGAGAACTCGCTGTCCGTGGTGACGCTGCTGTTCGCGCTGTCGGAGATCGGCGCGTGGCCGGTGGTGGTCAATGCGCGGCTGTCCGAGCGGGAGGTGGAGGTCATCCGCGCGCATTGCCGGCCCCGGCTGATGCTGTTCACGCACGGCGCCTCGCCCGATGCCCTGCGGCACGGCGTGACCTACCGCGCCCGGGAAACCGCGCCGCCGGGCCTGGGCCCGCTGATGGCCGGCGCGGTGGACCCGACCAGCGAGCGCGTGCCTGAGGCACTGGCGCAGGAAGTGGCGGCGCTGATCTACACCTCGGGCACCACCGGTCAGCCGAAGGGGGTGATGGTGTCGCATCGCGGCCTGCTGCACTTCGCGCGGGTCACCGTGGCGTCGCGGCGCATGGTGCCGGACGACTGCGCCTACGCGGTCATGCCGATGTCGCACATCTTCGGCATGGGCACGGTGCTGCTCGCCACCTTCCAGGCGGGCGCCAGCCTGAACCTGTCGTCCCGCTTCAATGCGGCGGATGTGACGCAGGCCATCGAAGCCGGCGCGATTTCCATCCTGCAGGGCGTGCCGACGATGTTCCACCGCATCCTCGCCCATCTGCGGGCGGCCGGCGTGCAGCGGCTGGCCTCCACCCGGCTGCGCTATTTGTACACGGGTGGCGGTCCACTCGACCCGACGCTCAAGCAGGAAGTGGAGGGCATGTTCGGCCAGCCGCTGCATCACGGCTATGGCATGACCGAGTACGCCGGTTCGCTGTTCGTCACGCATATGGATCGCCCGCGCACCGATTGCGCGGCGGGGGAGATCGTGGAAGGGGCCGAAGTGCGGCTGATCGGCGCGGATGGCCAGCCGGTGGAGACGGGCACGCCGGGCGAAATCTGGGTCCGGGGGCCGGGTGTCATGCTTGGCTACTATCTCGCGCCGGAACTGACCAGGCAGGTCATCAGCGAGGACGGCTGGCTCAATACCGGCGATATCGGCCGGCTCGGGCCGGACGGCGCGCTATACATCGTCGGCCGGACCAAGGACCTGATCATCCGCTCGGGCTTCAATGTCTACCCGATCGAGGTGGAGTCGGTGCTCAACGCCCATCCGGCGGTGCTGGTGTCGGCGGTGGTTGGCGTGCCGACGTCGGACGGCAACGAGGAAGTGGTGGCCTTCGTCGAGATCAAGGAGGGGGAGAGCTTCGACGCGGACGCGCTGCGTGCCTTCGTGATGGACCGGCTGTCGCCCTACAAGCGGCCGGAGCGCTACCTGCGGCTGGGGGCGATTCCGAAGACGGCCAGCGGCAAGCTGCTCAAGCACCAGCTGCGGGAAATGCTGGCCGGGCAGGGGTAACTTCTTCGCCTAGTCCTGGCGGCCCTGGCCGTCCTCGACCAGCAGATCCACCAGCTTGCGGGCGAATAGCGGCAGCGCCGCCAGATCCGCCACGCAGATCTGGAGGCGGCGCTCCGCCCAGTCGTCCTCAAGCTGGACGATGCTCAGCGCCATCGACTTGGCGTGCCGGACGGCCGTGCTCTCCGGCAGCACGCCGATGCCCACGTTCGCCTCGATCATCCGGCAGGCCGTCTCGAAATTGCTGACCTGCACCCGCCAGCGCAGCGAGCGCTGGAGGTCAGCGGCGGCGCCTTGCAGGAAGGTGTGGATGGCGCTGGCCTCGGGCAGGCCGATGATGTCGTACTTCAACGCCTCGATGAACCCCACGCGCTTGCGCTGCGCCAGCGGGTGGCTGAGTGCCACCGCCAGCACGAGGCGGTCATTCCGGTAGGGCATCATCTCCACCCCTTCGGCACGGAGATTCCCCGCGACGATGCCGATATCGACGGCGCCTTCCTGCACCGCACGCAGAATGTGCGGGCTCAGGCGCTCCTGCATGTCGATCGTCACGTCCGGATGATTCACCAGATAGGTCCGCAGCACGGCCGGCAGGTACTCGCTCATCGCCGTGGTATTGGCGAACACCCGCACGTGGCCTTTCACGCCGGATGCGTATTCCTGAAGGTCGCCACTGAGCTGTTCCAGCTGGCGGATCACGCGCCGTGCATGGGCCAGCAGCGTTTCCCCCGCGCCGGTGACCTTCACGCCATGACTGCTCCGGCTGAGCAGCTTCACGCCCACGTGTTCCTCCAGATTCTTGATCCGGGTGCTGGCAGCCGCGAGCGAGAGATGAGAACGTTCGGCGCCGCGAGTGAGGCTGCTGGCCTCCGCGATATGCGTGAAGAGTTTCAGGTCGACGAGATCAAAGCGCACGAGTGGGTTCGCGGAGGCGGGAAGCGCCCGGGAATGAAAAGATGAATTGGGGGGATTTTGCGCTTGCAGCCGGCCTATTGCAAAGGCATGGAAGGCTTGTTCTGCCTTGCAGTATGGCGCAGCAGGTCAGGCACCTTTTGCGGGATGCCGGCTGCGGGAGGGGCTTCAGCGCATCGCGCGGCGGATTCCGGTAGCATCCGGCTCGCTGTAGATCGGGACTGGCCCCCGGCGCCTTTGTATCGGTTTGTATCCGGGGTGGGCGCCGATACATGGGCATACCGATCCACGCATTCATCACATCGGGGCGATACATGGCGGCGCTTCAATCCATGCAGGGCAGGCGGCCGTCACGCACAGCCCGTCTCCTGTGTCCCATCACCCATTGAAAGGATCGACATGTTGAATCGCACGCTTGCATCGCTGGCCGTCGCGGCCCTCGCTTTCTCGGCCGGCTCGGCCGCCTACGCAGCAGAGAAGGCCCCCACCTCGGTCGTGATCGTGCACGGCGCGTTTGCCGATGGCTCGGACTGGGCCAAGGTGATTCCGCTGTTGCAGGCAAAGGGCATCAAGGTGCAGGCCGTGCAGAACGGGCTCAATTCGCTGGGCGATGACGTGGCGGCCACGCGCCGCGCCATCAACAACCAGCCGGGCAAGGTCGTGCTGGTGGGCCATTCGTGGGGCGGCACGGTGATTACCGAGGCGGGCGCCGCCGACAAGGTCTCCGCGCTCGTCTACGTGGCCGCCTTCGCACCGGATGCGGGGCAGTCCACGGAGGAAGTGGGCAAGGCTCACCCGCCGGCGCCGGGTATCGGCAAGCTCGTGGCCGATGCGGAGGGCTACCTGTCGTTGCCGCCCGACGCGCTGGCCAGCGATTTCGCGCAGGACGTGCCGGCCGCCCAGGCACGGGTCATGGCCGCCACGCAGGGCCCGATCCAGGCGAAGGCGTTTGGCGAGAAGACCACCGTTGCGGCATGGAAGACGCGGCCCTCCTGGTACATCGTCAGCCAGAACGACCGGATGATCCCCCCGGCGCTGGAGCGCGAGATGGCCAGCAAGATCGGCGCGAAGGTGACCACGCTGCCGACCAGCCACGTGCCGCAGCAGTCGCGGCCGGCCGAGGTGGCGAAGGTCATTCTTGACGCCGTGCAGACGGTGCAGCGGCAGTAAGGCGCGCGGCAAGGCACTCCGCCGCGCAGGCAATTCCAAGCAATGCGAGGAACATCAAATGAAAATCGCGGTGATTGGCGCAGGTGCGGTGGGCTGCTTCTATGGCGGGATGCTGGCGCGGGCCGGTCAGGACGTGGTGCTGATCGGCAGGCCGCGGCATGTCGATGCCATCCAGGCGCGCGGCCTTCGATTCGAGTCGCTACAGTTCGATGAACAGGTGAGCGTCGCGGCAAGCCCCCATGCGGCGGCCGTGGAGGACGCCGATATCGTGCTGGTCTGCGTGAAATCCGTTGACACGGAGCAGGTTGCCGACGAGATCCGCGGCCACCTCAAGCGCGAAGCGCTGATTGTGTCCCTGCAGAACGGCATCGACAATGCGGATCGGCTGGAGGCGGCGTTGGCACGCCCCGTGATTCCTGCCGCCGTCTACGTCGCCAGCGAGATGGCCGGCGATGGGCACCTCCGGCATCACGGCCGGGGTGACCTGGTGATCGGGCCGGAGCAGGGCAGCGAGCTGGTGGCGCGCCTGTTCCACGACGCCGGCGTGCCAACGATTGTCTCGGCCAATGTGGCCAGCGCGCTCTGGGAAAAGCTGATCCTGAACTGCGCGTACAACGCCTTGTCCGCGATCGTCAATCTGCCTTACGGCGAGATTCGCGGCGTGGCGTCCGCCGAGGAAGCGATGCGCAACCTCATCGCGGAGTGCCTCGCCGTGGCGCGCGCCGAAGGCGTCGATATCGACCTCGATGCGGCCAGCCAGCTCGAACGGATTCGCCGCACCATCCCTCTTGGCCAGTACTCGTCGATGGCGCAGGACTTCGCCCGGGGCCGCGCCAGCGAGATCACGGCCCTCAATGGCGCCATCGTCCGTCGTGGCAACGCGCGGGGCGTGCCAACGCCGGCCAACCAGCTGATCGTCGCGCTGGTGGAGCTGCTGGAAAACCAGTACCGCCAGAAATAACCAGCGCGGCGGCGCCCGATGGCGCCGCCGCGCTTGGCCTCACTCCTCCTGGAATGCCTCCTCGCGCTTGGCCTTGATCGCGGGCAGCGCCACCACGGCCACCAGCGCCGCGGCCGCCATCAGCAGGCCAAGCGACAGCGGACGCGTCGTGAACACCGTGTAGTCACCGCGCGACAGCAGCAAGGTGCGCCGGAAATTCTCCTCCATCATCGGCCCGAGCACGAAGCCGAGCAGCAGCGGCGCCGGCTCGCACTTCAGCTTATGGAACACATAGCCGATGAGGCCGCAAGCGGCTGCCGCGAAGACATCGAACACCGTGTTGTTGACCGAGTAGACCCCGATGCTGCAGAACACGAGAATGGCCGGATAAAGGAAGCGATACGGCACCGTCAGGAGCTTGACCCAGACGCCGATCAGCGGCAGGTTCAGCACCACCAGCATCAGGTTGCCGATCCACATGGAGGCAATCAGGCCCCAGAACAGCGCCGGGTTACTGGTCATCACCTGCGGGCCGGGCTGGATGTTGTGGATGGTCATCGCGCCCACCATCAGCGCCATCACGGCGTTGGGCGGAATACCCAGCGTCAGCAGCGGGATGAAGGACGTCTGCGCCGCAGCGTTGTTGGCCGATTCCGGACCCGCCACGCCTTCGATGGCGCCCTTGCCAAACTCATGGGCGTATTTCGACGTCTTCTTCTCCAGCGAGTACGCCGCGAACGAGGCCAGCGAGGCACCGCCGCCCGGCAGGATGCCTAGCGCCGAGCCGAGCATGGTGCCGCGCAGCACCGCCGGGATCATGCGCCGGAGGTCCTCCCGGCTCGGGAAGAGTCCGGTGACGCGGTCCGTGAAGGTCTCGCGGTGTTCCTTCTGCTCCAGGTTGGCGATGATTTCGGCAAAGCCGAACAGGCCCATTGCCAGCGCAGTAATGCTGATGCCGTCGGTCAGTTCCGGCACATCGAACGAAAACCGCGCGGCGCCGGAGTTGACGTCCGTGCCAACCAGGCCGAGCAGCAGGCCAAGGACGATCATGGCCACTGCCTTGACGAGCGATCCCGACGCCAACACCACGGCGCCGATCAGACCGAGCACCATCAGCGAGAAGTACTCCGCCGGCCCGAACTTGAACGCCAGCTCGGAGAGCGGCGTGGCAAACGCGGCCAGGATCAGCGTGGCGACGCTACCCGCGAAGAAAGAGCCGAGCCCGGCGGTGGCCAGCGCCACGCCGGCACGGCCACGGCGCGCCATCTGGTAACCGTCCAGCGTGGTCACCACGGCTGACGATTCGCCCGGCAGGTTGACCAGGATAGCGGTGGTGGAACCGCCGTACTGCGCGCCGTAGTAGATGCCGGCCAGCATGATCAGCGCGGCCACTGGCGGGAGCGTGTAGGTGATGGGCAGCAGCATGGCGATGGTCGCCAGCGGCCCCAGGCCGGGCAGCACGCCGATCAGCGTTCCCAGCACACAGCCCAGGAAGGCATAGGCCACGTTCTGTAGCGAGAGCGCCGTGGAAAATCCGAGCGCGAGATGACTGAGCAACTCCATTCCATCACTCCTAGTTGGTCAGGAACGCCGGCCACACCGGCATCTGCAGGTTGATGCCGTAGACAAACGCCACGGTACTGATCGCCACGAGGACCACCGCATTGAGCGCGGCACCCCTCCAAGTGAACTCATGGCTGGCCATCGACGAGACAAGCACCAGCGCCAGCACGGACAGCACCATGCCGAGCGGCTTCAGCAGCAGGCCGAACAGGACCACGGAACCCAGGATCCACAGCAGCGTCTTGATGTCCCAGCGCGCCATGCTATCCGCTTCGCCTTCGCGAGACATGGACCCGGCTGCCACCACGGCGCCGAGCAGCGCCAGCACGATGCCGAGCCAGAACGGGAAGTAGCCCGGCCCCATCTTGGCGGCCGTGCCCATGGAATAGCCACGGGCAACGAAGGAAAAGCTGAGTCCGACGACGACGAACATCAGCCCTGAAAGTAGATCTGTCTGCTTGCGTATGCGTATGCGTATGCGCATGCGAGGTCTCCTTGGGGGCGCGCGGATCGGACGGCGCGCAAGGCGCCGACACAACCGACTCTGTTTTTGGAGTTCCGAAAGATACATCATGGTGTGATGTATTTTGATGAAGACAAGGGTTATCCCCTAGAAATCCGTGGAGGGCAGCGATGGGGGCAGTATTCGTTGCGGTGGCCGGCGCGCCACAATGAAAATCGCCCGGCAGCCTTGATGACTGCCGGGCGATTGCCTGGATTTGGGAGGGGGGCGCCGTCAGCCGGCGACGGCCTTCAGTCCGCCGTGGCCCCCGACCGCTTCACCACCGTCGACCACTTCTTGATCTCGCTGTCGATGAACTTGCCGGTTTCGGCCGGGGTCATCGGCATTGGCTCGGAGCCACGGTCGGTGATGAACTTGCGCAGTTCCGGCGATTGCAGCGCCTTCACCGTCTCCGCGTTGAGCTGGTTGACGATGGCCGGCGGCGTGCCCGCCGGCGCCATCATCACCGCCCACCCCAGCGCTTCGAAGCCCGGCACGCCTTCTTCGCGCACGGTTGGCACCTGCTGCAGCTGGGGCACGCGCTTCGCCGTGGTCACGGCCAGCGCCACGGCCTTGCCGGACTGGATCAGTGGCATGGCGGCGGTCACGGAATCCACCATCAGCGGGATCTGGTTGCCCAGGAAGTCCGCCTGCGCCGGGCCGCTGCCCTTGTACGGAATATGCACGATGAACACGCCGGTCTGCGCCTTGAGCATTTCTGCGGACAGGTGCTGCGTGCCGCCGATGCCGGCGCTGGCATAGCTGTACTTGCCCGGTGCCGCCTTGGCCTTGGCAATCAGCGCATGCAAGGACTGGAAGCCCGATTGCGGCGTGGCCAGGAAGACCAGCGGCACCGAGAACACCCCGGAGACCGGCGCGAAGTCCTGGCGCGGATCGTAGTTGATCTTCTTGTAGAGCGTCTGGTTGATGGCCATCGCGCTGCCGCCCATGACCAGTGTGTAGCCATCGGCCGGGGCCTTCGCGGCGACTTCCATGCCGATATTGCCGCCGGCGCCGGCACGGTTTTCCACCACGATGGACTGGCCGAGCTGCTTGCCGAGCTTCTCGGCCAGGGCGCGCGCGAAGATGTCGGTGGCCTGTCCGGGCGGGAAGGGCACGATCAACTTGATGGGACGGTCCGGATAGGCGGCGTGGGCGGTGCTGGCGATGCCCAGCAGCAGGGCCACAAGGGTGGTGCGCGACGGCTTCAACGGAATCTCCTCAAACAATGGGCAATGACGTGACGTCTCTCGATGGCGTCTACGGGCGAGATTCTACGCCCCATGCCCCCACGTCCCCAGCCAGTCGGCCAAATTCGGCAGGCCCTGGCCCGGGCCGATTAGAATGCCGCTCCTACCGTCCACATTGTCGTATCCGAGCACATGGCAGTCACGCATAGCAGAAAGCAGGCCACGCTGATCGGGCTGGTCGCGATCCTCCTCTGGAGTTCGATCGTCGGCCTGATCCGGGGCGTCAGCCAGAGCTTTGGCGCCACCGGCGGGGCGGCGCTGATCTACACGGTGGCCTCGGGGCTGCTGTGGCTCTCCGTCGGCGCCGTCAGCATCCGCGCGCTGCCGCGTGCCTACCTGATCTGGGGCAGCCTGCTGTTCGTGTCGTACGAGCTGTGCCTGTCGCTGTCCATCGGCTATGCCAACAGCGGCAGGCAGGCCATCGAGGTCGGCATGGTCAACTATCTCTGGCCAAGCTTCACGATGCTGGCCGCCATCCTCTTCAACCGTCAGCGCGCCAACTGGCTGATCGTGCCGGGCTTCCTGATGGCGATCCTGGGCATTGCGTCGGTGCTCGGCGGCGAGCAGGGCTGGGATCTGGGCGGCATGGCGCGCAACGTGCAGGACAACCCGCTCAGCTATGGCCTGGCGTTCGCCGGCGCCGTGATCTGGGCCGGCTATTGCACGGTGACCAGCCGCATCGCGCAAGGCAAGAACGCCATCACGCTGTTTTTCATGCTGACGGCGCTCACCCTGTGGGGCAAGTACCTGTTCACACACGGCGAGACCATGGTGTTCAGCTATGCCGGCTGCATCTACCTGGCGCTGGCGGCCTGCGCGATGGGCTTTGGCTATGCGGCGTGGAACGTCGGCATCCTGCATGGCAATGTGACGGTGCTGGCCGGCGCCTCGTACTTCATTCCGGTGCTCTCGGCCGCGCTGGCTGCGGCACTGCTGCAAACGCCGCTTTCCTTCTCGTTCTGGCAGGGCGCGTCGATGGTCTGCGGCGGCTCTGTCCTATGCTGGCTGGCTACGCGCGGGCGGCACACGCCCCGCGCGCCCCAGCAGGAGTAAGCGTTACTCCAGCACAATCCCCCGTGCCTTCACCAACGCGCCCCACTTGGCCACTTCGCTGTCGATGAATCCGGCAAAATCAGTGCTGGTGCCGGGCACCGGTTGCAGGCCGAGCGCCAGCAGCCGCTTGACGATCTCCGGTTCGCCCAGTGCCTGCGTCGCATCCCGATTCACCTGCTGGACGATGCCGACCGGTGTGCGCGCCGGGGCGACGATCCCGAACCAGCCGTGCCCCACCACGCCGGGCACGCCCTGCTCGGCAAACGTCGGCGCGTCACGATAGACCGGCGTGCGGGCTTCTGCCGCCACGGCAATCACGCGCAGCTTGCCTGTCTGGATGAACGGCAGCGCCGTGGTGATCGCGGTCAGCGTGGCATCCACGCGGCCGGCCAGCAGCTCCGTGTAGGCGGTGGCGTCGCCGCGATAGTGCACGTTCAGCGCCTTGAACCTGGCCTGCTGCGCGAACAGTTCGGCCGTCAGGTGCGGGCCGGAGCCGATACCGGGCGAGGCGAACGTCACGCCATCGGGCTTCTTCTGGGCCATCTTGACGAAGTCCGCCACCGTCTTGACCGGCGAATTCGCGTTGACGATCAGGAAGATCGGCCCAAGCACGCGCGGCCCCACGGCGACGAAATCCTTGTGGATGTCGAACCGCTGCGCCAGTCCCGCGCCCGTGTTGATGGCGAACGGCGCGGCGGCCCAGAGCAGGGTATAGCCGTCAGGCGCGGCATGGGCCACCGTCTCGCTGGCCAGCCGCGTGCCGGCGCCGGGCTTGTTTTCCACCACCACCTGCTGGCCGTACTTGCGGCTCAACGCCTCGGCCAGCACGCGGGCCGAGGTGTCGTTGGACCCGCCGGCCCCGTAGGGCGAGATCAGCCGCACCGGCCTGGCGGGGTAGGTCTCCGCGAACGCGGCCGGCGCCACGCCCGCCAGGGCCATGGCGCCAAGCAGGCGGCGGCGTATGCGTTGTTGCGGCGTCATGCGGCACCTCCCGTGCGCTGGATGACCGGATACCGGTAGGTCCTGTCGAGGTGGGCGGCCTGCGGCACGTAGAGCCGCAACGCCACGTAGAACGGCCCCGGCGGCGCCGGCAGCCAGTTTCCGTGCAATGCCGGATCGGCCGGAGGCTGCGCGGAAAGCCAGAGCGTGAGGCTGCCATCGGCACCACGCTGGAGCGACGCCGAGCGGTCGCCCAGCGAATAGCGGTCAATCGCGTTCGGTACGAGCATGCAGTCCTGCTTGTCGTACATCGTGAGGGACCAGAAGGCGCCCACCTGTGGCGGATTGTCGGCGGGGAAGTCGAGCCGGTATCCGTGCCGGCCGTCGAGCGGCTCGCCATCGCCGCTGCGGTCCGCAATCACGTACATCGCCTCCTGCACGCCCAATGCGCCGATATAGTTGCGCGCCACGTGCGCACGCTGAGCGAAGTTCCCGCCATAGGATTCGCGGACCTCGACGGACATCGCCCAGCCGCCGCCCATGTCGGACGACTGGGGCACTGCCAGCGCCTCTAACACGTCGTGCAGCGCCGCGCCCAGGATTTCGCGCTGGCTGGCGCTGGGCACGACATCCGGACCGAGGCCGACGCTGGCGAAGCTGCCCACCCGCCCAGCTTCGGCGGCGGGCGGTGGGTTCTCGCGCAGCGCCCGGGCGACCACCTCGGCAAAGCGCTGTGGATCGCCGAGTTGCTCGCCCGGATGCATGCCGGTGTCGAACGGCCGCGCAGCGTCGGCGCCATCGAGCGTGGTCAGGTGGATGGCGTCCTGCAGCGCGTGCACCACCGGGAGGTCCGCATCACCATCCACCAGCAGGCGGCCGATCATCCAGACCGCATCGGTCGGGCAAGGCACGGCGTGCATGTCCGCCGGCATTTCGCCACGCCACGATGGCCCGTGCAGCAGGAAACGCCCCGCCGCCGTGCCCGTGGTGCGGCTGCCGATATAGCCGAACGGGTTCGTGTAGAAGTCGAGCAGGCCCAGCACGTAATAGCGCCCGTTGAAGTCCGGCACATGCAGCACGACCGGCCCCTGCGACAGATCGAGCCACGCGTTGGTGTAGAGCGTGTCGTTGTTCGGCGTGACGACCTGACGGTGCTGCGGGCCCAGCAGCGCGCGCGTGTGGATCAGGTGGTTGATCCAGCGTAGCGTGGACGCGGGGCCGTCTCCGGCGAAGTTGCCTGCGCGGTTGCGTCGCGGGCACGTGGCCGCGCGCATGCGCGCCATCTCGTACAGCGGCAGCGTGTAGATCACGGCATCGCGCGCCAGCGCGGGTGTACCGGCTTTCTCTTGGGGCATGGTGTCTCCTGTCTTGTTCTGACGAGCTGCTCAGCCGGCGCGGCGCACGGCGGGGATGGTGTATTGGCCGTCCATGAACGCCTTGCCTGGGTGATAGAGCCGCAGGATCAGGTAGAACGGGCCTGCCGGCGCAGGCAGCCAGTTGTCATCCTGCGCGGGACGCGCGTGGCTCACGGGGATGACCAGCGTGCCATCGGCCTCCATGCGCAGGCCCGGCGTGCGGTCGCCCACGGCATAGCGGCCGATGGCATTGGCGGTGAAGAAGCGGTCCTCGCCATAGAGGGACACCGACCAGAACGCATCGGCCGGCGGCAGCATGCCCGGCGCGAAGCGCAGTTCGTAGGTGTTGCGGCCATCGAGCCGCTCGCCGTCGGCGTCGAAATCGGCCATGGCATAGACCGCCTCGTCCGCGCGCAGCGCGCCCAGCCCCTTCATGGCCGTGCAGGCGCGCAACAGCCAGTCGTCGCCATAGGTGCCAAGCCGCATGCTGTAGCCCCACGCCTTGTGGCCCTGGCTGCGGGTGTGCGCCTCGATGATGGCCAGGCCTTGCTGGTAGGCGCTGCGCAGGCCGGCCACGACCGGCGCCCGCAGGGAGGCGAAGTCAATCTCCTCCCCGAGCCGCAGCCCCGCCTTGCGCAGCAGCGTGAACAGCCCCTGCTCGGCAGTTGCGGGCGGGAAATCGCCCATCGCGCGGTACAGGTTCTGGAAGAAGTCGATGGCCGCATCGCCGGTTTCCTGCCAGTGCGCCACACTGGCGGGGCGTGCCGGCCCCGCGCTGCGCACGATCTCGAAGCCCTGTTCGAAGGCATACGCGCGCGGCAGGTCGTCGGGGCCCTGCACCAGCACGCGGCCGATCAGCCAGACCAGCGAGGTCGGCGCGCGGACGACCTGCGCGTGTGCCCCGGAAGGCTGCTGCCCGGGCCCGAGCAGTTCCACGTCCGCACCGGCGAGCGGCACATTGCGTGGCCCGAGGTTCGTGAAGTTGTTGGTGTGGGCATCGAGCAGTTCGATGACGTAGTAGCGGTCGGCGTCGGGCAGCGGCGGCACCCGCAGCGTGACCGGCCCATCGGCCAGATTCAGCCAGCCGCAGAAGTAGAGCAGGTCATTGGCCGGCGTCACGATGTCGCGGTCTTCGTGCGTCCACTGCCGTGCGCTGGCGGAGAGCGTGTTCATCGGCGCGCGGCCATAGCGCGTGGGCGCATCGACCGAGGTTTGCAGGCGGCAGGTGCGCAGTGTTTCGATCAGCGGATAGCCGTAGATCACGAGCGGCAGCGCGGCGGCGGCGACCAGGGCCTCCTGCGGGCTGGCATGGACGGGCGCGGCGAAGACAGGCGGTGCGGGATGGTTCATGTCGTTGGGCAAGGGGGTGGGGGTCAGCCGGGGTGGCGGAGCGTGATGACGGCGTCGGCGGCGCACAGGCCATCGGCGCCGACGATGAATGGGTTGATCTCGAGGGTATCGAGCCGGTCGCCGAGGGCGGCAGCGGCGCGCGAGACCTTGACGAGCACGTCGGCCACCGCGTCCAGATCAAGGGCCGGGCGGCCGCGATGCCCGGTGCAGAGGGCCTCCGCACGGCTCTGCGCGAGCATGGCGCGGGCGCGTGCCCGACTCAGCGGGGCGAGGCCGAACGCCATCTGCCGGAAAACCTCGACGGCGGTGCCGCCGATGCCGGCCAGCGCGACGAGGCCGAACACCGGGTCGCGCCGCACACCGACCATGATCTCGCCCCAGCCGCGCACCATGCGCGCGACGATGGCGCCTTCGAAGTGCGCGGGCTGGCCATCGGCATCACGCGTCTGCCGCACGGCGGCTTGCACGCGGGCGAAGGCGTTGCGCACGGCCGCCGCGTCCTTGAGATGCAGCACCACGCCGCCAATATCGCTCTTGTGCAAGATGGTGCGCGAGCACAGTTTCACGGCCACGGGGTAACCGAGCGATTCGGCGATGCGCACGGCCTCATCGGCGTCGTGCGCTACGCCGTGCGCCGCCACGGGCACGCCGGCTTCAGCCAGCCACGCCATCGCCTCGGCTTCCGACAGCGCGGTGGCGTGCCCGGGAAAATCCGGCGGGGCGATGGCAGCGGGCGGGGCGTGCGCCTCGGCCGGGGCGCTGGCCAATGCCTCCATGGCCGCCGCTTTCGCGAGCGCGGCCACGGCTTCCATCGTGTGGGCCGGTTCGCGGAACACCAGACATCCGCGTGATTCGAGCCAGGCGCGCTTCTCGTCGTCCATCACGCCCGATACCAGCAGCGGGGCGGATTCCGGCTCCGTGGCCAGTGTCGCCACGGTCTGCTGCAATTCGGTCCACAGGCGCGGGGCGTTGGCGCCGCCGGCCAGGAACGCGGCTACGCTGCCGTACTCGCCACAGCGGGCCACGCCGGCCAGCGCATCGAGAAAGACCTTCGGCTGCGCCACGACCTGCCCGGTCACGTCGATGGGATTGTTGGTGCTGGCGAAGGGGATGGCGGTGCGCAAGGCGTGGGCGGCTGCGTCGGGCATGGGCGGCAGCGGCAGTCCCAGCGACTCGGCACTGTCGGCCATCATGATGCCGACGCCGCCGGAGACCGTGACGATGGCTACCGGCGCCACCGCATCGGCCGGCAAGCCGCCGCGCGCATGCCAGCGCGTGGGCCGGCGCCCTCGCGCCAGCGTGTAGCCCAGGCGGAAGAAGGCTTCGAGCGTCGGGGCGCGATGCACGCCGTACTCGTCGAATACAGCCTGATAGACCGCATCTTCCCCCGCCAGGCTGGCGGTGTGGGATTGTGCGGCGCTGGCGCCGGCCGCCGTGGTGCCGACCTTGGTCATCACCACCGGTTTGCCGGCGTCACGCGCGGCAGCCAGCGCGCGGCGCAGCCGTGCGCCGTCCCGGGCGCCTTCCATATAGGTCAGGATCACGCGGGTATCGGGGTCGTGCGCCAGCCACTCGATCACATCGGCCACCTGCACGCCGGCTTCGTTGCCGGTGGTCACCCAGTGGCTCAGGCCGAGCCCGGCCTCGCGTGCCAGGGCAAACGCGTACGCCCCAAACGCGCCGCTCTGGCTGACCAGACCGACTTCGCCCACGGGCGGCACGCCAGTCAGCGGGATGGGCGAGAACGTGGCGAACATGCGCGCGCGCAGGTTCATCGCCCCGAGGCAGTTGGGGCCAAGGAGTTGCACGCCGTGCGCCTGCGCATTCGCGGCCAGCGTTTGCTGCAGGGCCGCGCTGCCGGCGACTTCCGCAAAGCCGGAGGTGAAGACCACGGCGGCGCGGGTGCCGGCGCGGCCAAGCTGGGTCATCACGTCCGGCGCGCTGGCTGCGGGCACGGCCACGATGGCCAGGTCCACCGGCTCGCCGATGGCGTCGATGGTGGGATAGGCGCGCAGCCCCTGCACCGTGTCCGCGCCGGGATTCACCGGGTAGACGCGGCCGGCATAGCCGAGTTCGCCGAGCAGGCGGATGGGCATGCCGCCCACCTTCTCGGGCTGTGTGGAGGCGCCGATGACCGCTATCGAGCGTGGACGCAGCAAGGGTTCCAGATCCAGCATGTTGTCTCCGTTTGGCGCGGCGTGGGGCACCGCTGTTGCAGAAATATAGACCGATCGCCGGCGTTCCGATACCGGCCGCCCGGGGTGTCTGCCGCGTGGTCAGAAGCGGTGCCGCAGGCCCACGCTGATCGAGCGCGCGTCATCGCCGCTGCCAGGATCAATCGCGATGCTGTTGTTGGAGACGCTGCCGCCCGGGCTGTTGTGCACATAGACCGCGCGCAGGTAGGCGGTGGTGCGCTTGCTCAGGTCATGGTCCCAGCCAATGGTCATCGACCATGGCCGTTCGTCGCCGCCCAACACCTGCCGCTTGAGCGCGGCGGCCTTGAAGGTGTCACGCGCAGTGACGTTCCAGCTGAACGTGACACCGTAATGGCGCGCCACGCGCGTATTGGGCAGCCGGCTGTTTGCCGTGCTGAACAGCAGGCCCACCTCCACCGGCTTGAAGCGGTACGAGCCGCCGACGAAGTGGTTGGACGTCAGCGCCGTCTCCACCTGCGGCGTGGCCGCGCCGGTGTACATGCCCTGGTAGCTGTAGAACGCGTAGGCGTTGCCGGCTTCGTAGGCGACGTTCATGCCGAAGTTGGTGCCAGAGCGTGGGGCCCCGGGCACTTCTCCCGGTGCCACGGCGGCGCCGAACGAGAAGCCGCCCCAATTCGGCGAGAAGTACTGCAGGGCATTGTCGAAGCGCGCGCCGTAAGCCACCTGGCCCGTGCCCTGTGACGCCGTGACGCTAAGCAGGTTGAACGGCGACACCATGCCGTTGAGCAGGAACGGGTCCAGCCGCAGCAGCGCGTAGAACGACGGCGTGTATTGGCGGCCCAACCGGACCTCGCCCCACGACTCGTTCGACAGCCCCATCCACGACTGGCGGCCGAACAGGCGGCCATTGCCGAAGAACTCGGCGCCGGTGTCGATATTGAAGCCCGATTCGACCAGGAAGTTGGCCTTGGTGCCGCCACCCAGATCCTCGATGCCGCGCAGCCCCCAGCGCGACGCGGCCTGCTGGCCCTCACGCATGCGCACCACGCTCTCCGATCCCCTGGCGTACTCGATCGACGCATCGACCACGCCGAACAACTGCACCGTCACGGCCGATGCGCTCCCGCATCCCACGGCGAGGCCCATGCTGATGGCACGTTGCAGGTTTCGCCAGCGGCTCGACTTCTCTCTCATTGCTGTCTCCCGTTCTTTGTTTTGGATGTTGTGTTGATACGTCTGGTTACTGCGGCGTCACGCCGGCGGTCTTCACCACCTCGCCCCACGCGCCGAGGTCGGCGCGCACCAGATCGCCGAGTTCGCCGGCCGTGGAGGGCTTGCCCGGCTTCAGGTACATCGCGGCAAAGCGCTGCTGTTCCTCGGGCGACTGGAGGATGCGGTTTACCTCGGCGTTGAGGCGATTGACGATCGGCGCAGGCAGGTTCTTCGGCCCGAACAGCGCAAGCCAGCTGGCCTGGTTGAAGGGGATACCCTGCTCGCCCATGGTGGGCACGTCCTGCGCGGTCAGCATCCGCTCCGGGCCGGACGCGGCCACGCCACGGATGCGGCCCGATTTCAGGTGCGGCACGACGGAGAGCGCATCGGTGAAGGCAATCGTCACGTGGCCGGCCGCCAGGTCGTTGGTGCACTGCACGGCGCTCTTGTAGGGCACGTGCCGCAGGCGCATGCCGGTCTTGGCCTTCAGGTACTCCATGGTGAGATGGCCGCCCGAGCCCACGCCCCAGGAGCAGTACGCCAGCTCCGTGGGACTGGCCTTGACGTAGGCGATCAGTTCCTTGAGGTTGTGCACGGGCACGGTGGAGGTGACGACGAGCAGATTGCCGCCGGGGGCGCTGGGCCGGGCGATGGGCGTGAAGTCCTTCAGCGGGTCGTAGGGCAGGTTGGCCGTGATCCACGGGTTCACGGTCAGCGTGGCCGAGTAGGTGAACAGCAGCGTGTAGCCATCGGGCTCCGCGCGGGACACCATCTCGCTGGCGATGATGCCGTTGGCGCCCGGGCGGTTGTCCACCACCACGGGCTTCTTCAGCGCGATCGACAATCGCTCCGCCACGAGGCGCGCGGTCTGGTCGGTCACGCTGCCTGCGGCGGACGGCAGGATCATGCGAATGGGCCGATTGGGGTAGGGCGCCGTTTCGGCATGGCCCAACGCGGGGCCCAGGCCGGACAACGTGGCGAGCGTTGCGGCAAGGGTCGGTAACACCCCGCGGATGCCAGTGTGCTGGCTTTCCATCATGCTGTCTCCGTAGCGGCGCATTGGCCGCGCAAGCCGGTACGTTGCCGGCGTGTCGTGGATGGGCGCACCTTGCGTCGGTGCGGCGCGCCCGGGTGAATGCCGCTCAGGCGGATGCCTGGGCGGCGGATTCGAGTGCATCCAGCCGGGCGAGATGCCAGTCGGCATCGCCGAACAGGTTCGCATGCGCGGCCAGCCGCTTGTAGCAATGGCCGACCTCCATCTCGTCGGTCATGCCCACGGCGCCATGCAGTTGCACGGCGTCTTCACCGAGCGCACGCCCGGCTGTGGAAACGAACGCCTTCGCGCAGGACACCGCGCGCATGCGCGTGACGTCATCGGCCTGCAACGCGGCCGCGGCGGCCTCCGTGATGGCGCGGGCCTGCTCGATGCTGACGAACAGATCGACCAGCCGGTGCCGGATCACCTGATTGGCGCTGAGCGGGCGGCCGAACTGCTGGCGCGTCATCACGTACTCCCGCGTCAGGGCGAAAGCCCGCGTCATGGCGCCAACCGCTTCGGCGCAGGCCATGACCGTGGCGCGGTCGATGGCGGCCTGCACCATCGGCCAGGCCGTGCCGGGCGGGCCGATACGGGTGTCGTCCGGCACAGTTACGCGCCGCAGCGTGACCGTGGCGGTCTGGCGGCCGTCGTAGGTGGGTAACGCCTGTACGCTGACGCCGCGCGCACCGGCGGGCACGGCGAACAGGGTCAGCCCATGGCGATCGCGGCGGGCGCCTGCGGTGCGGGCCAGCACCAGCAGCACATCGGCACATCCGCCGCCGAGCACAAGTGTCTTGCTGCCATCGAGCACCCATTGCGCGGTGCCACGCTGTTCCGCCTGCGTGGCGACGTCGAAGGCATCGTGGCGGCCTTGCGCCTCGAAGGCGGCCAAGGCGGCGAAGCTTTCCCCGGCGGCGATGGCCTCGGCCATGGCGAGATACGCCGTGTTGCCAGCGTTCGCCAGCAACGGCGCACACAGGGCCACGTTGGCCAGCCACGGCTCCGCCGGCATGGCTTGCCCCAGCGCCTCGGCCAGCAGGGCCTGATCCATGTCGTCACCGAGTCCGCCGCAGGCTTCCGGCAGGCCGAGCGCCAGCCAGCCCATCTCGGCGAACGTGCGCCAATGCCTGCGCGAGAACCCATCGGACTCTGCCAGCGCGGTCCGGCGCTGTGCGAAGTCATAGCCGCGCGCCACAAAGCGCTCCACGCTGGCCTGCAGCATGCGGCGCTCTTCGATGCGCGCGTCGTCGCGGTCTTCCATGCTTGAGTGTCCTGTCATGTGGTGTGGGTTGCCGGCCGGTTGAATCCGCAGCCGGTTGCCGTCCTTCAGAGTCCGAGTACCTGCTTGGCGAGCAGTTCGTGCTGGATTTCGCTCGACCCGCCGGCGATGGTGTAGCCGCGTGTCACGAAGCGGCGCGCCGAGGCGGCGGGTGTGTACGGCGAGCGATCCGGCTGCGTGGCGGGTGGCTCGAAGTGCGCGGCGCGGTCGTAGGCCAGCGTGTCCGGGCCCAGCGCATCCACCGCAAGGTTCTCGATGTCCTGGATCAACCGGCTGCCGATCAGCTTGAGCATGCCGGTCTCCGGCCCGAGCGCGCCGCCGGCCCGTTCGAGCCGCCGGAAGCGCAGCACCGTGGCCGCCAGTGTTTCCAGCCGCACCTCAAATTCCCGCAGGCGCCGCGCGAACCAGGGGCGGCGCAGCAGCGGTTCGCCGGCTTCCTCTACCTCGGCGCCAATCGCCCGTACCTTGGCCAGCCGCCGGCGGTTCTCGGCCACACGCGCCAGATTCAGCCGCTCGTGTTCCAGCAGTGACTTGGCGATGGACCAGCCCGCGTTCTCCTCGCCGACGCGCATGTCCACCGGCACTTCCACGTCATCGAGAAAGACCTGGTTGAACAGATGCCAGCCGTGAATGCCGATCAGCGGCCGTACGCTGACGCCGGGGCTGCGCATGTCGATCAGCAGGAAGCTGATGCCTTGCTGCGCGCGTGCCTCGGTATCGGTGCGCACCAGGCAGAACATCCAGTCCGCGTACTGCGCGTAGGACGTCCAGATCTTGCTGCCGTTGACCACGTAGACCTCGGTGCCGTCCGGGCGCGTCCGGCGCACCGCGCGGGTGCCCAGCGACGCCAGGTCCGACCCGGCATTCGGCTCGGAGTAGCCCTGGCACCACCAGTGTTCGAGATTGAGGATGCGCGGCAGGAAGTACTGCTGCTGGGCGGGCGTGCCGTAGCGGATCAGGATCGGGCCGATCATCTCGATCGATATGCCGCCGGTCTCGGGGGCGTGGGCCAGCACCAGCTCTTCCTGCAGCACGGCGCGCTGCGCGGCACTCCAGTCGGCCCCTTGCCAGGCGGCTGGCCAGTGCGGCGCGAGCCAGCCACGCGCGGCCAGCCGGCGCTGCCAGTCGATCATTTCGTCCTTGCTGACTTCGAGCCCGAGGCGCACTTTCTCGCGCACGGTTGGGGGCAGGGCCTCCGCCAAGAAGGCGCGGACCTCGCTACGCAGCGCTTCGAACTCAGCCATGACGGATCTCCTTGTCGGCGCAGGCATCGAACCAGTCGGCCGGCGGCAGGCGCGTGCTGGCGGCGCGCAGGCTGCCCTTGATGGTGGCCACCGCGTCGGCGGGGAAGCCCGCAATCGTCGCGGCCAGCGCCTGCGCACGGGCCACGACGTCCGCGTCGGCAATGACCTCCGTCGCGATGCCAAGCCGCAGGAGTTCGCTGGCCGGCACGCGCTCGCCCAGCAGGCACAGCCGCGCCGCCACGGCCTCGCCGTGCCGCAGGGCCAGCCAGGCGATATTGCGTGGCGCATTCATGCCGATGCGCACTTCCGCGATCTGCAGGAACGCCTGCGCCCCGCAGACCAGCAGGTCGCCGGCCAGCGCCAGCGCGGCGCCGCCGTTCACCGCGTGACGTTCGAGCGCGACGATCCACGCCTTGCGGCTGCGCATCAGGCCGCCATGCACGCGATCCCAGCGCGCCGCGAAGCCGCTCATGCCATCGGGATGCGCCTGCAGTGCTTTCAGATCGAGGCCGGAGCAGAACGCGCCGTTGGCGCCGCGCAGCACCACTGCGCGCAAGGCGGGCTCGCGTTCGAGCGATTCGATGGCCTCGCCGAGCGTTTCGGCGGTGGCCATGTCGATGGCATTGCGGGTTTCCGGCCGGTTCAGGGTGATCTCGGCCCAGCCGTCATGCCGGTCGAGCAGGATGGGGGTATCGCGTGTCATGCGCCGGCCTCCGTCATGTCGAGGGATTCGACGGCGATGGCGCGTGCCTGCGCCATCGTGCGAATCGTTGCGTTGTCATAGCCAAGTTCGCGCAGCACCGCGGCGGTGTGCTCGCCCAGCCTGGGCACGGAGGGCATGGCGGTGGGCGGCAGGCCGGCCATCGTGAAAGGCAGGCCCGGGAGGGCAAGCTCGCCACCCAGGCCGTCGCCGACGCGCATCAGGAGGCCGCTTGCCAGCACGTCGGCGCTGCGTTCCACCTGCCGGTAGTCGCGCACCACGCCCACCACCACCTGATGGCGCTCCAGCAGCGCGCGCGCCTGCTCCCCGGTGTATCCACGCAGGGCGGCGTGCAGCACGTCCAGCAGGGCCGGGCGGTGTTGCACGCGCAGCGGGTTGCTCGCGAAGCGCGGGTCCTGTGCCAGCGCGGGTTGGCCGATGGCCTCGCACAGCCGCACCCAGTGCTCGTCGAGGTAGGCCGACAGCACGATATGGCCATCGGCCACGGCGATGACATCCGCCGCCGGCGCGGCTTTCGGCTGGCTGTTGCCGCTGCGCACCGGCAGGGCGCCCGAGCACTGGTATTCGGACCAGAGTTGCGCCTGGAGCTGGATACCCACGGTCAGCAGCGAGGTCTCGATGGTCTCGCCCCGGCCGGTGCGCAGGCGCCGGAACAGCGCGGCGAGGATGGCGTTGGCGGTGGCCAGCGCCGTGGCCGCGTCGATCAGGGCGAAGCCGGCCTTCAAGGGCTGGCCGCCCGCTTCGCCGGTCACGGACATCATGCCGCTTTCGGCTTGCGCGGCGATGTCGAGCCCCGGCCGCAGGCGCGACGGGCCGCGCGTGCCAAAGCCGGTGACGGACGCGTGGATCAGCGCCGGTTTGGCGGCGCGCAGCGAGGCGGCGTCGAGGCCCATCGACTCCATCGTTCCCGGCCGGGCGTTGTGGAGCACCACGTCGCACGACAGGGCGAGCCGGCGGGCGGCCTCGGCGCCAGACGGCTGGCGCAGGTCCAGCGCCATGCCGCGCTTGCCACGGTTGTAGGCCAGGAACATCGGGCTTTGCGTGCTGGTGCCGTCGAAGCGCCGTGCGCTGTCGCCGCGCAGCGGCTCCACCTTGATCACGTCGGCGCCCAGGTCGGCCAGCATCATCGCGGCGCCGGGCGCGGCAATGAACTGGCCGAACTCGGCCACGCGGATGCCTGCCAGCGGCAGGTCTTCTGGAGTTGCCATCGATCTCTCGTTTCGTGACGATGCGTGGCATCAATGGAAGGGGATGATGGGGCACGCCTGGCACAGCCGGCAGCCTCCGCAAAAAGGGGTGCGATAACCCACGGTTAGCACCCCGGGTTATCACTGATGCCGGCAAATCCCGCTATGCTCGCAGGCAGGGCGTTACCACGCGGTCTTTGGGGGGAGGCGAGTCATGCGTCTGAGCCAGTTGCAGGATTTCATTGCCGTGGCGGAAAGCGGCAGCATTCGCGCCGGGGCCAAGGCGCGCGATGTATCGGCGCCGGCCATCACCAAGAGCATCCGCCAGCTCGAGGAAGAGCTGCACGTGCCACTTCTGACCCGCACCACGCGCGGCGTGGTGCTGTCGCGCTTCGGCGAGGCGTTCCTGCGCCGGGCGCGCCTGATCGCCACCGAGGCGCGCAAGGCCACGGAAGAGATGACCCAGATGCTGGGCACGCGCAACGGCGTGGTGCGCATCGGCGCCACGGGTGGGCCGGCTAACCTGCTGCTGCCGGCGGTGCTGAAGCGCTTCCGCACCCAGCATCCGGACGTGCAGGTCTGTATCGACAGCGGCGTCTATCCCGAACATCTGGCCGACCTGCGCGCGGGCGTGATGGACATGGCGGTGAGCCCGATTCCCGATGAGGGCATCGAACGCGAGTTTGTCTGCGAGCCGCTGTACAACAACGATTCGGTGGTGGTGGCGCATCAGGAGCATCCGCTGCGCCATGCGCGTACGCTGCGTGAACTGGTCAGCTCCGACTGGGTGCTGACCGGCCGGCGCATGCAGGGCCCGGGCGCGGCGATCCTCGACGCCTTCCGCGCGCAGGACCTGCCGCTGCCCCGCGTGGCGGTGCGCTGCGACACCATCGGCATGATCCAGACCCTGTTGCAGGACCGTTCGCTGCTGTGCCTGCTGCCGCGCCAGCTGGTGCCGGGGCGCCTGGCCACGGCCGGTCTGGTGGCGCTGCCGATCGAAGACCCGCTGCCGAGCCACGCGGTGAGCCTGATCTACCGTGCCGATTCGCCGATGACGCCGGTGGCGGAGCAGTTCGCCACGCTGCTGCGCCGTGAGGTGCATTACCTCAGCAAGATGCCGGACAGCCCGCTGCGGCGCCAGGTGCCGAACCCGGCACCTGCGGCCCGCGCAACCCCGATCCCGATCGCCCCGATCGCCCCGATGGTGGCTGGCTAGCGCAGCAGGCGCGCGCCGGGAATTCCCTGCGCCGCGCAGGTGATAACCGGCGGTTCACAGCGAAAATTTCGTACCCCCCGCCAGGGCGCGCCGGTGCTGGCGCCGCAGGCCGCGCGCCGTGCCGCCCGGGGACTTTCCCCACTGACGATAGTGCGCGGTCTGCGCGTGAAATGTCCCTTCGCCAAACTGGAAGGGATGCCATGAACGAGATCGAGGATCGTCCGGCCGCACTGATCACCGGCAAGGGGATCGACCGCATTGCCGAGGGTGTCTGGTTGCTGCACGGACAGGGCCAGACCTTCGTCGCCGACGTCGGCAACGGCCTGCTGGTGGTGGACAGCGGCCCCGGCGGGTCCGTAACGGCCGGCATGATCGAGGTGCTGCGCACGCAGACCCCGCTGCCGGTGATCGCACTCTGCTACAGCCACGGCCATCTCGGCTACAACGCGGGCGTGCAGCAGTGGATCGACCACGCCACGCAGCGCGGCGAGCCGGCGCCGCGTGTGCTGGCCCATGTGAACGTGCTGGCGCGCCAGAGCCGCTACCGCGAAACGCAGCGCCTGCAGGAGCGCATGGCCGAGATCCAGTTCCGGCATCGCGCCGGGGCGCTGGCCGGCAAGCTGCGGCAGACCACGCCGACCGAGACCTTCCGCGACGGCATGACCGTGGGGCACGGCGAGCGGCGCGCGGAAATTCTCTGGGCGCCCTCGGAGACCGACGATGCCGTGGCGGTCTGGCTGCCCGGCCGGCGGCTGCTCTATGGCGGCCCGGCCATCATCGATTCCATTCCCAATATCGGCACCCCGTTCCGCACCCTGCGCGACACCGTGCGCTGGGCCGAGACGCTGGAGCGGCTGGCCGGCCTGCGCCCGCAGACCGTGGTGCGCGAGTTCGGTGCCACGCTGGAAGGGGAGGACACCTGCCAGCACGTGCTGCTGCACACCGCGCGGGCCCTGCGCTGGATGCGCGAGGAGGTGGTCCGCCTGATGAATGCCGGCTGCAACGAGCGCGAGATGCTGGCGGCGCTGCGGCCGCCGCCGGACCTGTTCGAGCAGCCATGGATGCGGCCGACCTACGGCGACCCAAGCTACATCGCCCGTGACATCTACCGCTCCGAAAACGGCTGGTGGGACCGCAACGCCACCACGCTGCATCCGGCGGCGCCGCAGCAGGTGGCCAGCGAGATGGCGGCGGCCATCGACAACCACGGCGCGGTATTGCGGCACGCCCAGGCCCTGGCCGCGCGGGGCGACCTCCAGCTGGCGCTGCATGTGATCGACCTGCTGGCCCTGGTGCCCGGCGATGCACCACACGTGACCGAGGCGCGCCAGCTCAAGGCCGAATGGCTGCGCGCACGGGCCAAACAGGTACAGAGCTATGTGTCGCGCAGCCTGTACGTGGCGGCCGCCATGGTGCTGGAGGCGGGTTCGGCGGGTGTGGAAGACAACTTCGGCATTCACTGAGGCATGGCGATGACACGACGCTTCCCCCTTCCTGATGATGACGAGACCGACGCCGGACGCCGCACGCTGCTGAAGTCGATGGCGATGGCGATGCTAGGGCTGGCTGCTGCCGTAAAGCCGGCCGGCGCCGCCAGCCCATGGCCGTCCCGCCCGGTGCGGCTTGTGGTGCCGGGGTCCGCCGGCAGCGGCCCCGACCTGTTCGCCCGGCCCATCGCGGACCAGCTGGGCAAGGTCTTCGGGCAGTCCTTTGTGATCGACAACAAGCCCGGCGCCACCGGCATCATCGGCAATGACATCGTGGCCAAGGCCGCGCCGGACGGCCACACGCTGCTGTTCACCTACGCCGCCACGGTGGTCATCAACCAGACCCTCCAGCCGAAGATGCCGTACGATGGGCTGCGCGACCTGATTCCCGTGGTGCAGGTGGGGGCGGGCGGCAACTTCCTGGCGGTGGTGCCGGACTTTCCGGCGCGCGACCTGAAGTCCTTTGTGGAGCATGTACGCACGCGGCCGGACGCCTATGACTATGCGTCGTGGGGCATCGGGTCTGGCGGCCACCTGACCATGGAGGCCCTGAAGATGCAGACAGGCATCCGCATCCGGCACGTGCCGTACAAGACGGTGCCGCAGATCCTGAACGACATGCAGGGTGGCATCGTACGGGTGGCTTTTGTCGATACCTCCTCGTCGGTGCCGCTGATCCGCGCCGGCAAGCTGCGCGCGCTGGCCATCAGCGGCACCCGGCGCGCGCCGGCCACGCCCGAGGTGCTGACCATGACCGAACAGGGCTATCCGTTCGAGACCAACAGCTGGTACGGCATGTTCGCGCCGGCGGGCACCAGCGCCGCCATCGTGCAGCGGCTAAACGCCGAGGTGAACCGGATACTGACCAGCGCGGCTATGCGCGAGCGCTTCCTGCTGCTGAACATGGCAATGCCGCAGGTCAAGACCCCCGAGCAGTTCGCGCAGACTGTGCGCGACGACGTCTCGGCCTGGGGCCACGTCATCCGTACCAATCACATTTCCGTGGACTGAACAGGGGGGGGCGCGGCGGCGGGGTTATCGGGCGGGTCGCGCAGGTCGTGCAGGTCGCGCATGGCGGTGTGCGAATCGGACAAAGCGTTGCCTGTTCCAAACGCGCGCGCCGTGGAAATCGACAAGTATTGGTCTTCGGTACCCAAGGATCCTGTTCAACAAGGAGCGAACATGGACGAAGACCCCCGCAAACTCAGTCGCAATGCCGTTGCGATCCGGCTGGGCGCCATTGGCGCCGCCGTCGTCTGCATGGCGTGTGGCTTCGCCTATGTTGGCGGCTGGTTCACGCCTGGGCGGCTGACCCAGGGCAAGGTGATCGACGGCTTCGAGGCCGTCAACGGCAAGCACGTGGGCTTTCGGCGCAACCACGCCAAGGGACTGTGCGCGACCGGGTGGTTCGACAGCAACGGCGCGGGCGTGCCGTTCAGCAAGGCCGATGTGCTGGCGCCCGGGCGTGTGCCTGTCACTGCACGCTTTGCCTTCGCAGGCGGCATGCCGTTCATCCCGGACGCCCCGAATCTGGTGCGCAGCCTGGCGATGCAGTTGAAGCCGCCCGGCGGAGAAGAATGGCGGACCGCGATGATCGACATCCCGGTGTTTCCGTTCGACAACGTGCAGGCCTTCTACGCGCAGATGATCGCGTCGGTACCCGATCAGAAGACGGGCAAGCCCGACCCCGAGAAGATGAAGGCGTTTGCCGCCGCGCATCCGGCGTTCGTGTCGGCCGTCGGCATCGTGGGCAAGCGGGCGGTGTCTTCGGGTTTCGCAAACAGCACCTACAACGGGCTCGACACGTTCGTCTTTGTCAACCAGGCGGGCGCCTCCGTGCCGGTGCGCTGGTCCGCCGTGCCGGTTCAGCCGTTCGCGCCGGTGGGCCCGCAGGCGGCTGGCGATCCAAACTACCTGTTCAATGCCCTGATTGCCGACGCCGCACGTCAGCCATTGCAGTGGAAGATGGTGGTGACGATTGGCCACGCCGGCGATCCGGTCAGCCCGAACCTTCCCTGGCCCGACGACCGCACACACGTGGAGGTGGGTACCGTGACGCTCGACAAGCTGACGGCGGAAGACGCCGGAACCTGTACCGACATCAATTTCGATCCCACCGTGCTGCCGGCCGGCATGACGACGTCCGCGGATGGCATCCCGAGCGCCCGGTCGGCTGCCTATGCGCGGTCTTTCACCCTGCGGGAGCGAGAGCGCGCGGCCAAGCCGCCCGGTGCCGTCACCGAAGCCGAAGTGCAGGCAGGAGGTCGATCATGAGAACGACTGGCCGAGGCTTCTCGCTGCCTTCCCGACTGCTTCACTGGGCGATGGCCGTCCTCATCCTGGCCATGCTGTGTATCGGCGTCGGCATGGTGGCGACGGTCTCTCCGCGATATCTCGCGCTGCTGTCGCTGCACAAGACAATTGGTGTCGCCATCCTGTTGCTGGTGCTGGTCCGGATCATCAATCGCTTCATCCACCGTCCGCCGCCGTTGCCGCGGTCGATGCCTCGCGCACAACACCTTGCGGCGATTGCGTCGCACGTGCTGCTGTACGGCTTGATGCTGGCCATGCCGCTGATCGGTTGGGGCATGCTCTCGGCAGGGGGGTATCCGGTGGTGCTGGCCGGTGCGGTGCAGCTCCCGCCCATCTTGCCGCATCACGCCCAACTCTATGCGTGCTTGCGGCAGGCCCATGCGGTTGGGGCGTACCTGCTGCTGGGCGTCGTGCTGCTGCACATCGCGGCTGCGCTGTACCACGGCATGATCCGGCGCGATGGCGTGCTGGAATCGATGACGACGGGTACCCCACGCTAGGGGCAGGATGCGATCCGCGCACGGCACCCAGGCCGCCGCGACGGGGCGCCTGCTCCTTGCCGCCACGCTGACGGCAGTGGGCGCCGGCCTGGGCGGCATGGCCCTGGCACTGCTGCTCCATGCCATCCAGCACCTGGCCTATCACTACAGCCTCGCTCACGTGGTGAGCCATCAGAGCTTCCTGTCGGGCGTGGAGCGTGCCACGCCGCTACGGCGGCTGATGGTGGCGCTCTGCGCCGGCGTGGTGGCGGGGGTTGGCTGGTTCGCCGTCTATCGCTTCGGGCGGCCGCTCGTCAGCATCAAGCGGGCTGTGGATGAAGGCGCGCCGATGCCACCCGGGGCGACCCTCGCCCACGCGCTCCTGCAGATAGTCACCGTGGCACTGGGGTCTCCGCTGGGCCGTGAAGTGGCGCCACGCGAGATTGGCGCGCTGGTCGGCGGACGCTTGTCTTTGCTATTCGCGCTACCTGTGGCGCAACGGAGATGGATTGTGGCGGCCGGTGCGGGCGCGGGGCTTGCCGCGGTCTACGGCGTACCGCTGGCCGGTGCTGTCTTCACGCTCGAAGTCCTGCTCGGCACGTTTCACCCGGCTGCTGCGGCTCTGGCGTTGTTCATGTCGACGCTGGCCGCGCAAACGGCGTCGCTTGGACTCGGCACGAACGTGCAGTATGCCGTGCCAACGCTGGCGCCCGGCCACTGGCTCAGCGTGTGGGCCGTGTTGTTCGGCCCGATCTTCGGCATGGCCGGCGCTGCATTCAGCCGGGCGACTGCCGCTGCCCGCTCCCGCGCGCCGCGTGGCGCGTGGCTCCTGTGGCTTTGCCTGCTGAACTTTGCCGTGCTCGGCCTGCTGAGCATCCGCTTTCCCGAACTGCTTGGCAACGGCAAGGGCCCTGTCCAGCTCGGGTTCGAGGGTGAGCTGACGCCCGCTCTGGCATGCGCGTTGCTGGCGCTCAAAATGGGCGTCATCTGCGCATCGCTGCGCGCCGGTGCGGCGGGTGGCTTGCTGACCCCCGGACTGGCCTGCGGGGCCTTGCTGGCCGTCGCCGGCGGCGCCCTTTGGAACATCGCCTTGCCCGGCATCTCGCCGGGCGCCTGCGCCATCGTGGGCGGGGCGGCCTTCCTCGCCGCATCGATGCGCATGCCCCTGACCGCCATCGTCCTGGTTGCCGAATTCACGCATCTGCCCTATGCACTGGCGCCGCCGCTCTTGCTTGCGGTGGCGGGGGCGGTGTGGGCGCAAAAGCTCTGCGCCGACCACGCCCGCGCACCGCTCAGAGCCGCTCGATGATCGTCGCGTTGGCCATGCCGCCGGCTTCGCAGATCGCCTGGAGGCCGTAGCGGCCCTTGTTGTCTTCCAGCGCGTGCAGCAGGGTGGTCATGATGCGCGCCCCGGAGGCGCCCAGCGGGTGGCCCAGGGAGATCGCGCCCCCGCGCGGGTTGAGCCGTGCGGGATCGGCGCCGAGTTCGCGCTGCCAGATCATCGGCACGGGCGCGAACGCCTCATTGACTTCGCAATGCGACATGTCTGCCATCGTCAGGCCGCTCTTCCTGAGGACGCGCTGGCTGGCGGGGATGGGGGCGGTCAGCATCAGCATCGGGCTATCGCCGCAGACGTCGAAGCCGGCGAAGCGGGCGCGTGCGTTGCAACCGAGCCGGGATGCCATGCGCTCGCTCATCAGCAGCAGCGCCGAGGCGCCGTCCGTCATCTGGGAGGAATTCCCGGCCGTGATGTGCCAGCCGACTTCGGGGAAGCGCGCGGCCAGTTCATCGGTGCGGAAGGCCGGCTTCAAGGTGGCGAGACTGGCGGGCGAGGTGTCCGGCCGGATGGTTTCATCGACTTCCACCACGCCACGCGGGGTGACGATCGGCAGGATCTCGCGCCGGAATGCGCCCTGTTCCCGGGCCAACTGGGCGCGGCGGTGGGACTCCGCCGAATAGGCATCGAGTGCCTCCCGCGAGAGCGCGCCCCGGCTGGCCATCAGTTCCGCCGCCACGCCTTGCGACACCAGACCGGGCGCGTAGCGCTTGGCAAACGAGGGGCCGTAAGGGTCTTGCCCCATGCGCGCCGTGCCCATCGGCACGCGGCTCATCGACTCCACGCCGCAGGCGATCACGATGTCGTAGACCCCCGCCATGATCCCCTGCGCGGCGAAATGGATGGCCTGCTGGCTGGAGCCGCACTTGCGGTCGATGGTGGTCGAGGGCACGTGCTCCGGGAAGCCGGCGGCCAGCCAGGCCACGCGGCCGGGCGTGGCGGACTGCTCGCCCACCTGGCTGACGCAGCCGGTAATGACGTCGTCGACCATGCCCGGGTCCAGCCGGTTACGCTCGACCAGCCCTTTCAGGAGCTGCGCCAGCAGTTCGGCGGGGTGGACTTCGGCAAAGGCGGCGCCGGGTTTGGCGCGGCCCATGGGCGTGCGGATGGCGTCGATGATGAAAGCTTGCTGCATGCGGGTCTCCAGAGGGTCTGTTGTCTGTGTCGATTAACTGACCTGACGGTCCTGCCCGCCCCAGTAACGGGCCCGCAGGGATTTCTTGTCGAGTTTGCCGAGCGAGGTGAGCGGCAGCGCCGTCTCGAACGAGACGGACTTTGGCGCGCACACCACGCCCTTGTGCGCGGTGACGAAGTCGATCAGCGCCTGCTCGGTGACCGATGCATCCGGCTTGAGCACGACCAGCGCGGTCACGGCTTCGCCCCACTTGGCGTGCGGCACGCCAATCACCGCCGACATGGCGACGGCGGGGTGCGCGGCCAGGCAGTTCTCCACCTCGCTCGAGTAGACGTTGAAGCCGCCGGAGATGATCATGTCCTTGGCCCGGTCGACCAGATACAGGTAGCCGGCGGCGTCGCGGCGCGCCATGTCGCCCGTATGGAGCCAGTCCCCGGCCAGCGTCTTCGCGGTTTCCTCCGGCCGGTTCAGGTAGCCCGACATCACCAGCGGGCCGCGTACGCACAGTTCGCCGATCTCGCCCGGTGGCACTTCCCGTAGCTGCGTATCCAGCAGGCGCACGTCGTTGCCCGGAATCGGGCGTCCGCAGGAGCCCATCAGATGGGGGCGGGCGGGGTCGTGCTCGTCCGCGCGCAGGTAGGTCACCGTCATCGGCGCCTCGGCCTGGCCGTAGATCTGACCGAAAATCCGGCCGATCCGCCCGATCGCCTCGGCCAGCCGGGCCGGCGCGATGGGCGCGGCGCCGTACCAGATGCGGTGCAGGCTGGACAGGTCATGGCCCGCCAGCCCCGGGAAGTCGAGCAGCCCGTAGATCTGGCTCGGCACCAGGAAGGTACAGGTGATGCGGTGGCGCGCAACGGCTTCGAGGAAGGCCAGCGGATCGTATTTGTCCATGAAAACCACCGTGCCGCCCTGCAGGAAGGTGGGCAGGATGGCGGCGCCCGCCGCGTGGGAGATGGGCGTCGTGGCGAGGAACCGCGCCTCGTCGGGCCACTCCCAGCAGGCCAGCTGCTGCAGCGTCATCGTCACGGCGGTCCGGTGAGACTGGACCACACCCTTGGACTTGCCCGTGGTGCCACCGGTGTAGCCGATCTTGAAGACATCGCCGGCTTGCACGTCGAGCGGGAAGTCGCCGGCGTCCATGGTCGCGGCGGCCGCCACCAGGTCGGTGCCGAACGGCGCCGGGCCCAGCGTCAGCACATGCCTGACGATGCCGAGCCCGGCCAGCGCCGCGCCGCGCTCGCCGTGCCGGGGCGTGTCGATCACCAGCGCCTGGATGCCGGCATCGCGCAGCACGAAAGCCTGATCCTCGGCGGAGCCGAGCGGGTGCAGCGCCGTGTAGCGCAAGCCAAGGAGCTGGGCGGCGATGATCGCGGCCATGGCATCGACACGATTGCCGGCCAGCATGGCGATGCCATCCTGGCGGCGCAGGCCGATCGACAGGAAGAGCCGCGCTATCTGGTGGCAGCGGGCCTCGAGTTCGCCGTAGGTCAGGCGAATGTCCTGCCCGACCAGCGCCTCGCGGTCGGCAAACGTCTTGAATGCCGAACGGTACAGCGCGGCGACGGTGGTGCAGCCGTAGAGTTGTCCTGTGTCCCCCATCTCACATCTCCTTACTGCTTTTCAATATGGGTGGCGTCGGCAAGTTCAGCGAAGCGGTCGGAATCCGATTTCATCTCCTTGAAGAAGGCTTCCGGGGTGCTGCCTTCCACGCCGAAGTCCAGCTTCTCCAGGCGCGACTTGACCTCGGGGTCGGCCAGCGCGGTGTTCAGGGCGCCGTTGAGCTTGCGCACCACGCCGTCGGGCGTGCCCTTCGGCACCAGCATGCCGACGTAGGACTGGTCATCGAAGCCCTTCAGGCCGAGTTCCGCCAGCGTGGGCACATCGGGAAGGGAGGGCAGCCGCTTCGGGCCGAATACCGCGAGCGGCTTGGTGGCACCGCTGGCGATAAAGGGCTTCTGCGCGGCCACGGTGTCGATCAGCATGTCCACGCGGTCGCCCTGGATGTCGTTCATCGCGGCGGGCACGCCGTTGTAGGGCACCTTGACGATGCGGGTGTTGGCGAGCCGGTTGAGGCGCGCGTAGTAAAGCTCGAAGACGCCGGCAGTGACCGCCATGGTGGAGCTTCCCGGCTGCTTCTTCTCCAGGTCCATGGCCTGCTTGAAGGTGTCAGCCGGATAGGACTTGCGGGCAACCAGCACCAGATTGAGGTTGACCGCCTTGCCCACGGGCGAAAAACTCTTCTCGAAGTCCACCGGAGGGTTCTTATATAGCGCGCGGGCGACCACGAGCGGCGCACCGCCCATCAGCACCGTGTAGCCGTCTGGCTGGCTGCCGGCCACGAACTGCGCGCCGATCGCCCCGGAGGCCCCCGGCTTGTTGACCACCATGACCGACTGGCCGAGCACGCGCGTCATGCGGTCGGCCAGGACGCGGGCTACGATGTCGTTTGCACCGCCCGCCTGATAGACCACCACCAGCTTGACCGGCTGCGTCGGATACGTGGCGTCCCGCTGGGCGTGAGCGGTGCCGCCGATCAGCGTCGAGGCCAGCAAGGTGGCTGTTGCCGCCAGCCACGCACGGCGCGGGGAGGGGGTTCTCGTGGGCAGGTGCATTGTCGTCATCGTCGTCTCCTTTAGCCTTATCATTGGCGTGCCATAATGGCTTAATGGTTGAACCATTCTATCGGCAAACGATGACTACAAAACTAGACCCTCGGGTAAATCCTGACGATGTGGCGCAGACGCCATTTCGGCCGATTGCGGTCCGGCGTGCGGCGGACGAGATCGCGAACCAGATCCGCAAGGAGATCGCCGGGGGACGCCTGAAGCCGGGCACGCGCCTGCCGGCGGAGCGGCAACTGGCTGCGGAGCTCGGGGTATCGCGCAATACCCTTCGCGAGGCGGTGCGCTCGCTTGAGCAGTCCGGGCTGGTGGAGACCAAGAAGGGCGCGCATGGCGGGATCTTCATTACCCGCGCCGATGGCTCAGTGGTGATCGAGGGGCTGATGGACCTCTACCGCCTCGGCGGCATTACGCCGCGCCAGCTCATCCAGGCCCATATCTCGATCGAGCCCGCCATCGTGCGCGAGGCCTGCCGGCTGGCGACGGAAGACGACGTGGCCCGGCTCTATCGCAATATCGATGCCGCCGAGGCCGCCACGGCGGCTGGCGAATTCGAGAAGCGGTTCACCTTGAACCATGAGTTCCACAAGATGCTGGCGCGCATCGCCGGCAACCCGATCCTGGTCGTCTTCATGGACGGGCTGATTTCGCTACTGGTGGAGTTCATCCTGCGGATCGGCACCTACGAGAACGAAGAAATTTTCGCGTCGCGGCGCCGATTCATGGCGCATTTCGCGCGTGGCGACGCCGAGGCTGCCGAGCAGGAGATGCTGCGATCGCTGGAGCGGTTCCTGGAGGGGTATTTCCCGCACGACTAGCGGCCGGCCAGCTTCCGCACTTCGGCATCGTGGGGCATCAGCGTGCTGCCATCGTGCGCGCGCGGCACCATGCGCGGAATCGGCTTGCCCGAGGTCCGCTCCACCAGATCCGAGTGCGGCTCTCCCTGTGTGAACAGATGACTCTCGGCCCATTGCCGCAGCGCCACCACCACGGGGAAGAGTTCCTCGCCCCGGGGCGTGAGCACGTATTCCTGATAGGCGCTGCCGTCTGAGGCGGGTTGCTGGTCGAGGATGCCGGCTTCCACCAGCCGGCGCAGCCGGTCCGCCAGCACGTTGCGCGCCATGCCCAGATTGCGCTGAAAATCGCTGAAGCGGCGCATGCCGTCGAAGGCATCGCGCACGATCAGCAGCGACCAGCGGTCGCCAATCACATTGACGCTTCTCGCCACCGGACAGGCTTCGGCTTCGGCGTGGGCTTCAGCCGCTTTGTCATCACGCATCTCATTGTCCCTCGATCGCCGCAAGTGGTTGCATTTTAAAACCACTTCCGCTAGCCTTCAACTGGTTTTAATTTGCAACTAGTTATGGGGGGGTAGATTGCGTATGCGTCGGAGCCTGATGCTGCTGTTTGCCTGCGCCAGTGGCCTGAGCGTGGCCAATGTCTACTATGCGCAGCCGCTGCTGGACGCCCTGGCGCGCGACTTCGCCATTCCGGCCTTCGCCATTGGCGGGGTGGTCACCGTCACGCAAGTTGGCTGCGCGCTGGCCCTGGTGCTGCTGGTGCCATTGGGCGATGTCTTCGCGCGGCGGCACCTGATGCTGGCGCAGGCGCTGGCTCTGGTGCTCGCGCTGGTGGCGGTGGGGCTGTCGTCCTCCACGGTTGGCCTGTTCGGCGCGATGTGCCTCACCGGCATGCTCGGTACGGCCATGACGCAGGGGCTGATTGCCTACGCCGCAGCCGCTGCGCCGGCGCAGGAACGTGGCCGCGTGGTCGGCGCGGCCCAGAGTGGCGTCTTCCTCGGCTTGCTGCTCGCCCGCGTGGTGGCAGGCGTGGTCAGCGACCTGGCCGGATGGCGCGCGGTGTACTTCGGCTCGGCCAGCGCCATGCTGTTGCTGGCGGCGGGGCTCTGGGCGCGACTGCCCAGCTTGCCGGCCGCTGCCCAGCGCATCGGCTACCCGGCGCTGCTCGTGTCGATGTTCGGGCTGCTGCGCCATAACCGGGTCTTGCAGGTACGCGGCATGCTTGCGCTGCTGATGTTCGCGGCGTTCAACATCTTCTGGAGCGCGCTGGTGCTGCCGCTGAGCGCGCCGCCCTATGCGTTCTCGCACACGGCCATCGGCGCGTTCGGGCTGGTGGGGGCGCTCGGCGCGCTGGCCGGCGCCGGCGCGGGGCGGCAGGTGGATCGGGGGTTTGGCGAGCGCACCACGCTGCTGGCGCTGCTGTGCCTGATCGCGGCATGGCTGCCACTGGCCGGCATGACGGTATCGCTGTGGGCGCTCGTGCCGGGAATCCTGCTGCTCGACCTCGGCGGCCAGGCGCTGCACGTGACCAATCAGAGCCTGATCCTCAATACCCAGCCGGACGCCCAGGGCCGGCTCGTGGGCGTCTACATGCTGTTCTACGCGGTGGGCAGCGCGCTGGGCGCTTTCGGTACCTCGGTGGCCTACGCGGTGGCGGGGTGGGGCGGGGTTTGCACGCTCGGCGCGCTGGTCAGCCTGGTGGCGCTGGTGTTCTGGGCGAGGGCGCGATAGTGATTCGCATTTGCAAGTGACGAACGTTGGGTCGGTCCCACACCCCCGGGGGCTGCAATCCGCCAAAATTCGTCCACACTGCATGTTCGAGGAGCGCCGTCTCCCCTATAAAAGGAAGCCTGCCGATGCGCCACGTTCATGGAAGAGCCCGGACCACGTGGTATGTGCTGCTTGCCGTCATCCTCACGGCGGTCTTTGGCCTGCTGGCCTATAACCTGTTCGGCGGGGAGAAGCGCATCGAGCACCGGCTGGAGCGGCTCTACGCGACCGAAGACCCGCAGTTTTCCCGGGAACTGGGCGTCCTGCTGGGGCCGCCAGTGGTTGGCGGCAACGCCTATCGCGTGCTGAAGAATGGCGACGAGATCTTCCCCGCGATGCTCGGCGCCATTCGCGCTGCGCAGCAGACCATTACCTTCGAGTCATACATCTACTGGTCTGGCGAGATTGGCCGGGAGTTCGCGCAGGCGCTGGCCGAACGCGCGAAGGCCGGCGTGAAGGTGCATGTCCTGCTGGACTGGGTGGGAAGCCAGAAGGTGGACGACGCCGTGCTGCACATCATGTCGGACGCCGGCGTTGCCTTGCAGCGCTATCACCCGGTGCACTGGTACACGCTTGGCAAGCTCAACAACCGTACCCACCGGAAGCTCCTGATCGTCGACGGCAGGATCGGCTTCACCGGCGGCGTGGGCATTGCGCCGGAATGGACCGGCCACGCCCAGGACCCCCAGCATTGGCGCGACACGCATTTCCAGGTCGAAGGCCCCGTGGTGGCCCAGATGCAGTCGGTCTTCCTCGACAACTGGATCAAGGTGAGCGGCGAAGTCCCCCACGGCCCGGGGTATTTCCCGGCATTGCCGGAGGTGGGCAAGGGCATGGCGCAGATGTTCAGCAGTTCCCCCACCGGCGGCAGCGAGAACATGGCGCTGATGTACCTGCTCGCCATCACCGCCGCCACGCGCACCATTGACTTGTCGGCGGCGTACTTCGTGCCGGACGACCTGACGCGGAAGGCACTGGTCGCCGCGCTCAAGCGCGGCGTCAGGGTCCGGATCATCGTGCCGGGCGAGCATATCGACTCGGAAACCTCCCGTTCGGCGTCGCGGGCCCAATGGGGCGAGCCGCTGGCGGCCGGCGCGCTGATCGCCGAGTACGCGCCCACGATGTATCACTGCAAGGTGATGATCGTGGACGGGTTCCTGGTGTCGGTTGGCTCGACCAACTTCGACAATCGCTCCTTCCGCCTGAACGACGAGGCCACGCTCAATATTCTCGATCGGGACTTCGCGGCCGAACAGACGCGCATATTCGAGGACGACCTGGCCTTGTCCCGGCCGATCTCGCTGGCAGCATGGTCCAACCGGCCGTGGCGCGAGAAGCTTGCCGATCGGCTGAGTTCGCTGCTGGCCTCGCAGCTATAGGGCTTCAGGACTTCAGTGTCTTGCCTTCGAGGTTCCAGAGCTTGCGGTCGCTGGTCGAGACCGCCACCGCGCCATGCGCGAGCGCGCTGCGGATGTCGGTCTCGTTGCAGACAAAGCCGGACGTGACGATGGGCGGCAGCGCCTTGCGGTCCGCCTCGGGCAGGTGGGACAGCATCGGCGCCGGCATCAGCTGCACCAGGTTGGGGTCGCTCTGCTCCAGCGCCTTCACGCTGCGTGGCCATGTCGAGCGGTCGGTCACGAAGACCTTCTGCATCGTCACCATGCCGGCGCGGTTGGCGCGCTGGATGGTGGCCACGCGCGTGGACACCAGACTGGTCACCCCGATGTCCGCCAGGTAATCCACGCCACCCTTGTCCTGCGACAGCCCTTCGCAGCTGTCGATGTTGACGATGACGTACTTGCCGGCGCGGGTCAGCGTGGCAATCACGGGCTGCAGCTTGCGCAGCTCCACGTTCGCCACGATCGAGACTTCGGCCTCGCTGTCGACAAACGCATCGACCTGCTCCGCGCCGTAGAGCGTGGCGATGACCGGGTGGCGCGTCAGGCGGGCGCCGAGGGACCTGTCCATGGTGTTACTTCGCTTCGTGGGAAAGCACGTCGCTCAGGCCGAGCTTCCCGGGGTTGAGGATGTTCTGCGGATCGAGTGCCTGCTTGACCGCCACCAGCACCGGGAACGCCGTGTCCAGCGACGGCGCCATGTACGGCGCGCGCAGCAGCCCGATGCCATGATGGTGGCTCAGGGCCGCATTGTATTGGATCAGCACGGCGTTGGCGGCGTCCCAGGCGGCGCGATACCACCTCTGGCGGTCTTCCACGGCGACCTCGCCGCGCAGCGAAAAGTACAGGCAGGCGCCGTCCACGTAGGCGTGCGACTGGTGCGCGGAGCCGGCCAGCGTGCCGGGCACCGCGTTGATGGCGGCCACCACGTCGTCGTAGATCGCGGGCAGGTCCGCCCACGGCCCGGACATCTCCAGCGTATCGGCGACGAAGCCGGGGCTGCGCTTGAAGCCTTCGGCGCTCTTGCCGGTCAGGTAGCGCGTGTCGAGCCAGCGTTCGAAGATGGCCTTGTCGTCGAGCTTGTCGCCCAGTTCCGCGCAGACCCGCTCGCCGATCGCCATCACCGCATCGACCATATCCCGGGCGCCTTCGTCAGCCACCAGCAGCACGTTGGTGTCCGGCAGGCCGAACTGCACGCCGCTCTCCAGGGCGTCATAGAGCCGCAGGGCCGCCGGGTTTGCGCCGCGCTGCATGATTTCCCGGCACGCCTCCAGGCCGATGGCGAAGGTCTTGAAGCCATAGGCGATGGCGCGGCCGTAGTCGGGCAGGCGGTGCAGCTTCAGCCGCACGCGCACGATCACCCCCAGCGTGCCTTCCGAGCCGATGAACAGCTGCTGCAGGTCCGGGCCCAGCGCCGCGCGCGAGTAGCCGCCCACGGTGATGAGGCGGCCGTCGGCCAGCACCACGTCCATGCCGAAGACCATGTCCTCGATCTTGCCGTAGCGTGTGGAGAGCTGCCCGGCGCCCCGGCAGGCCACCCAGCCGCCCACCGTGCTGATGGCGTATGACGACGGCCAGTGGCCCATCGTCATGCCGTATTCCTGCTGGATGGTCTGCTCGAAGATGTCGCCGAACATGCCGGCCTCGACTTCCACGATCTGGCTGTCCTTGTCGAAGCCCAGCAGCTTGTTCAACTCGCAGACGTCGAGCACGATGCCGCCGCGTACCGGCAGCGCGGCGCCGGTGACGTTGCTGCGGCCGGCGGAAACCGTGACCGGCACCGCACTGGCGTGGGCGATGCGCATCACGGCCTGCACCTGGTCCACGGTGGACACGCGCACGATCACGCCGCGCGGCGTGGCCGGCTTGCCGCCGGTCTCGGTCATCATCGAGCCCGCCCACCAGTCGCGCGTCCACGTCACCACGTCGCCGGTGCTGGTCAGGACCGCATCCGCCACCTGGCGCAGCGCGGCCAGCGTGGCGTCGCTGAGCGGCACGGCGTCGCGCTGCAGGCCGGGGGCGTCTGGCGTCTCGGTGATGGTGGCTGCGTAGCCCGGCGGCGTGTGCGCGCCCACGACGTAGTTGCCGCGGTTGTAACCGCGCTTGATGGCTTCCTTGCTGATCATGCTGCTTCTCCCATGAGGACGGATTTTTCGAGTGCCACGGCGGCCAGGTAGTCGCTGACCTGCCGGGCGACGGCCGACTCGGACAATCCGAGTTCGGCCTGGAGGATCTGGCCCACGCGCGGTGCGGCGTGGGCGGAGGCATCGCGCGCCATCAGGCGGGCACGCATGCGGCGCGACAGCACGTCGTCCACGGTGCCGGCCAGCTCGTGGCGCACCGCGTAGACGACTTCCGCTTCGGTGTGGGGCAGGCCTTCGACAATGGGCCGGCCGAGCGCGGCATCGGCCTGGAGGATGTCGCTGACAAAGCGCGCCTCCGTGCCGTACCGCTCGCCCAGGTGCGCCGACATGCCGCCTGACGCCACGATGGCCTGTGCGTCATAGCCGGCGGCGCCGAGCAGGTAGGCGCTCTTCGTGCGGCACTTGCCGCGCTTGCCGATCACGCGCTGCGCGGCGTCGATGGTCTGCTCGGCCATATGGCGCGAGGTGGTCAGCTTGCCGCCGACGATGGTCACCAGGCCGTCATCGGCAACATGGATTTCATGGTTGCGCTTGATCTCGAGCGTCTTGCCGCCCGGCGGCGCCACCAGCGGCCGGCATCCGGCGATGCTGCCCACCACGTCTTCCGGCTGGAGGTCCGTCTTCAGCGCCGACCGTGCGCCTTCGAGCAGGAAGTCGAGTTCCTGGCGGGTGCACATCACGTTGTCGAGGTCGCCTTCGTAGTCCTCGTCAGTGGTGCCGAGGTAGGACACATTGCCCCAGCGCGTGATGGTGGCGCGGCGGCTGCGCCCCGGTACGGGAATCGTCACCGTGCAGTCGTTGCGGATCTTGAGCCAGGGAATGGCCACGTGCACGCCCTTGGCGGGGCGGATGTGCAGCGTCTTCTGTTCGCCGCGCTTGCGGCCGGTCCAGTCGCGCAGCCACACGCCGGTGGCCATGATGACCACGCCCGCACGCACGCGGATTTCCTGCTCGCCCGCGTGGACGATGGCGCCATCGACCTTGCCGTGGCCGTCGCGGGTGATCTCCATGACCTGCGCGTGGTTGGCCACGGCCGCGCCATGGAAGGCGGCGGTGCGCGCGATGTTCAGCGTCAGCCGCGCGTCATCCACCCGCGCATCGAAATACAGGAAGCCCCCGGTCAGGTGCTCCGGATTGAAGGTGGGGCAGTGCGAGAGGACCTCCGCCTTGGTCAGCTTCTGGTGCAGGATGCCTTCGCGCCAGCCGCCGGCCAGGTCGTAGGTCCAGAGCAGGCTCTCGAATGCCTTGGCGAGCCGCTTGTCGAACACGCCGTCGCGCTCCATCACGGGAAACAGGAATGGCAGGCGTTGCACCAGATGGCGCGCGTTGCGGCGCAGGCGCTGGCGCTCAAGCAGGGAATGGCGCACCAGGCTCAGGTTGCCCTGCTCGATGTAGCGCAGGCCGCCGTGCACCATCTTCGACGACTTGGACGAGGTGCCCGAGGCAAAGTCGTTCTTCTCGACCAGCGCCACACGGTAGCCGCGCAGGCTGGCGTCCAGCGCCGCGTAGGCGCCGGTGACCCCGCCGCCGACGATGAGGATGTCGAAGGCCTCGCTGCCCAGGCGGTCCAGTTGCGACCGGCGGTCGAGCCGCAGCGGTTCGGTGCTGGTCATGGCGGCGCGTTCGCGGCTCGCGCTTCGGGATGGCAGACCCATCATGTTGATCGCTTCTCCTGATTAATGCGACGCAAACGCGTCCACGTGATTGAGTTCCGACGCCACGCGGGCGTGCCAGAGCGTGCGCCGCGCGGCGCGCTCGTCCTCGCCGATGGCCGGGGTAAACACGGCGTCCGGCGCGGTGGTGGTGCGGGCTTGCTGCAGGGAGTCCCACAGCAGGCCCGACGCGCCGGCCAGATAGGCGATGCCGCGCAGGCTGGCGCGGTCCGTCTCCTGCATGCGATGGATCGGCAGGCCGGTGAGGTCGGCCTGCATCTGGAGCAGCGCGTCGCTGCCGGAGAGGCCGCCGCCCACTACGAGGCCGGAGACGGCCACGCCGGCGATGTCGCGGTTGGCCTCGATGCAGGAGGCCACGGAATGGGCGATGCCGGCGAGGATGGCGTGGGCGATCTCCGCCTGCGTGGTGGCCATCGACACGCCGTTCAGCGCGGCGCGGGCCTCGGGCTGCATCTGCGGCACGCGCAGGCCGGTGAGCGCCGGGATGAACGTGACGCCGCCCGACGAGGGCACCGTGGCCGCCAGTGCGCTGATCTGCCGGGCGTCCTGGAACCAGTGCAGTTTGTTGCAGACCCAGTTGAGCGCGGAGCCGGTGGTGGCCACGAAGGTCTCCACCGAGTAGTGGGAGACGCCCTGATGGCGCCGCGCGGTCATCGTCAGCGTGCTGTCCGATTCGCCGCTGCGCGCGGGCAGGGCGGGGCCGACCATCAGGTCCACGAAGCTGCCGGTGCCGTGCAGGCACATCGACTGCCCGGCGTCGAGGCAGCCCAGCCCGATGGCGCCGGCAAGCTGGTCGCCGGCGCAGGCGAGGATGGGCACGTCGATGCCGAGCAGGTCGGTGCGCGTGCGGCCGAAGTCATCGGCGTCCTGCCGCAACTCGGGCAGCAGCTCACGCGGAAAGTCGAGTGCATCGATCCAATCCGTGAGGTAGCGGTGCTCGCCGAGCATGTAGGCGCTGCATGACGTGGCATTCGTCGGCGTGGTCACGCAGGCGCGCTCGGTGGAGAGGTGCCAGAGCAGCCAGCTGTCCACGGTGCCAAACGCCAGGCGGCGCGCGGCCCATGCCTCGGCCACGACGGGCGTCTCGCGCAGGTGCCGTGCCGCCCACAGGTAGGGCGACCGCACGCCGGCAGGCCGGCCGACGGCGGGGCGCAGGCGCGCATCCCATGTGCCCGCCAACGCGTGCAGGTCCGGCGCGTAGCGCGTGTCCTGCCAGACCATGGCCGGCACCAGCGCGCGGCCGGTTTGCGTGTCCCACAGCACGGCCGTGGCGCGCTGCGTGGCGATGGCGAGCGCCACCACGTTGAGGTTATCGCGCGCGGCCTGCGCCAACGTGGCCCGGCACACGGCCAGCGTCTTCTCCAGCAGGACGTTGGCGTCCTGCTCGACCACGCCGGGGCGCGGTGAATCCACTTGCAGCGTGGTGTATTCCAGGCATGAGACGTGGCCATCGGCGGCCACCACGGCGGCGCGGGTGCCGGACGTGCCCTCGTCGATGGCGAGGATGACGTTCCTGTTCTGGGTCATGACTGCGATTTCTCGATCACGGGTTGCAGGAAGCCGGCCGCCTCGCGCGCATCGCGTGCGAACTGCGGGGCATCGGCTTCGTTGTCAGGGTTGATGGTGGTGCGCGTGGGGTCCCAGCGGATCGTGAAGCAGATGATGCTGGCGATGAGGGGCACCACGGAGAGGATCAGGAAGGTGGTTTCCAGCCCGTACTGGGCGCGGAACAGCGGAAACACCAGCAGGCCCAGCGCCGCGCCGATGGAGCCGAGCGCGCCGATGATGCCGTTGGCGCCCGCGCGCAGTTCGCTGCGGAACGACAGCGAGGACAGGCTCTTGCCGTTCGCGCCGGGGCCGCCCGAGTGGAACAGGATGAACAGCGACGGCACGACCACGGCGACCCACATCGGCATCTTGCCGTTGAACAGGCCGAGCACCAGCAGCATCACGAAGACGGCGGCGAAGCCGAACGCCGAGGCGCGGCGCAGCCCAAGCTTGCGGCCGATCAGCGGGGACAGGAAGCCGCCGAAGATGCCGCACACATTGAACACCAGCGCGCCGATGGTGGCGTAGACAAAGTCCTTGCCGAACAGTGCGGCGCTGATCAGCGGCAGGTACCAGCCAATCGCGAAGTACTGGATCGACTGGCCGATCTGCACCGTGGAGGCGAGGATGGTGCGGGGCAGGTAGACGCCACGGAAGATCAGCAGCACGTTGGCCAGGCCGCGACGGGCCTGGTTGGTCACGGGAACGCGCTCGGACGGCGGGGCGGCCATGAAGGCGCGGCCATAGATGCGCGTCATGGCGCGCGCGGCGGCGTCCAGCCGCTCCTTGCGGGCCAGCCAGATCGGGCTTTCGACCAGGAACAGCAGTTGCAGCACCAGGATGACGACGCCAAAGATTGCCGTGGCGGCCACCGAGTAGCGCCAGATCGTGTCGCCCACATGCCACGAGTGGAACAGCAGCGCCAGCAGCAGGTTGGAACAGACTGCCGTGTACCACATGCCCTGCCAGGTATTGAGGCGGCTCTTGAGCTTGACCGGCGTGAATTCGGCCAGCACGGCCATGGCGATGGCGAAGTCGATGCCGTACGCTGCGCCGACGAAGAAGCGGCCGACCAGGATCACATCGAAGCCGGGCGCGAACACCACCAGCAGCGCGCCGACCACGGCCAGCACCTTGGCCAGGATCAGCGGGCGCACGCGGCCCCAACGGTCGGCCATCCAGCCGCCCAGCGGGTTGAAGACGATGGCGACCCACGAGGCGAACGAGGTCAGCAGCGCCACCTGCGCGGGGGCCAGCTGCAAATTGCGCGTCATCGGCCCAAGGCCGGCGCTCAGTGCGGAATTGGAGAAAGCGTCAAGGAAGAGTCCGCCGAGGGCGAGCCACCACACCACGCCGGCGCGGCCACGTATGCCAGGACAGGAATCTATGAAGGCGATGACATCGTCGATGCCACGAAGCTTGATGGCAGAGGTTTGCACGGCGGTCTCCTTTTTTTGGTTCTGTAAGAGGCCGCAGCAAACTGCACGCGCTAAGAGACCATCTTACAGATGGTCTCTTATCTAGATCTGCCCGGCCAATGTATGTCGCCGGGCAGGGCATGTCAACGGGGAAAACCCGATAGGTGGGGCGAAGCCGGGTGCGACTAGCGCGCGTCGCGCGGCTTGAAGATCAGCCCCTGCTGCGCGACGCCGATGACGCCCTGCTCGTCATGCAGCGTGGTACGGGCCAGGCCGATGCCGCTTTCCTGCACCGTGGTCGTCGATTCAGCCGCGACCCATTCCCCGCATGGCAGCCGGTGCAGGTACATCGTCAGGTCGGCATTCGCAAACGCGAAGCGATCCAGCGGCACGGCCCAGCTGATGCCATTGCCGAAGTCCGCGGCGGCCACTGCGCGTGCCGCCGCGGTCACCGGCCAGTCGGCCACCAGCGGCACCGCCAGGCGGAACCACACGGCCGCGGGGCCGGGTGCCGTGACCGTGCCGGTCGCCACGCGGCTCTCCATGGCGGTGTAGTGGAACGAGGTCTGCGGCTCCATGCCCGGGATGAGGATCGGCGTGTGGCACGCATCGGGTGGGGGGAGGGACGGGGACTGGGGGGAGGACTGGAGATCGAGCGCGCGCTCGCGGATGTAGACCGCCGTCCCGTAGACGACCGGCACGCCTTCGTGGGACAGCTCCAGGCGCACGCGCCGTACCGATCCCCCCGGCTGCGGTTCGACCACCGCGCGCAACGGTGCCACGGGCACCGGCCGCACGAATTCGAGGGTGAGGCGAACCATCGACCAACCCGGCTCATGTGCCATGGCGCGGTCCGCCATCGAGGCCAGCAAGCCGCCGGGCGCGCCGCCGTGCTGGGCGCCGGGATGCCAGGGGCCGCGTGACAGCTCGGTGGGGATGACGGTATCGCCCGAGACTTCGAAAATGCTGTGGGGAATGGGCACAGAAGCAGTAGCCAAGACGGTCTCCGTGAGGCGCGGTGCGCGCCCCGGACGCCGGGGCGCTATGGCCGCCAACGATACACCACGACATGGCTGGCCCGCAGGCCGCACCGTTCTGTGCGGATACCGGCCATGAACCTTTCAGCCGTGAAAGTCGGTTGGTGCATTGCAATAAGCGAAGCGGCTTCGCGCAGGCCGCAACGGCCTGCCAATCGGCAATGCGGATCTGCTGCGTTGCAATATCGAATTGTTGCAAGATGAGGTGGTAATTGACGCCTTCATTGCGTTGACATTGCCGAAGGCAAGGTCTTACCCTCCGATCCACGCTAACTAGACGTTCGCATATAGAACGCAAGTTCGATATGTGGTCATTTCGGATTTCAGGAGACTTGCCTTGAACAAGGTTGCTGGGTTCTTTACGGAACTGATGCGCCGGTATTTGCCGGACCCCTTCGTGTTTGCCATTGGCCTGACGCTGCTCTCCATGGTGATGGCGATGCTGGTCGAGGGGCAGGCCGCCAACACGATCATCCTGAACTGGGGCAAGGGGTTCTGGAACCTGCTCGCGTTCACCACGCAAATGGCCGTGATCCTGGCGATGGGCTATGTGCTGGCCACCGCGCCACTGGTCGATCGTTTCCTGAACAGCATCGTCGCGCGTGTGCATTCGCCGCGCGGGGCCATCATCGTGGCGACGCTGGTCGGTGGTATCGGCAGCTATCTGAACTGGGGCTTCGGCCTCGTGATCGGTGGCATCATCGCCCGCAAGCTGGCGATGAAGGTGAAGGGCGTGCACTACCCGCTGATCATCGCATCTGCCTATAGCGGCTTCACGATGTACGGGCTGGGCCTGTCCGCCAGCATTCCCGTGCTGATCTCCACGCCGGGCCACCCGATGGAAAAGCTCATGGGCGTGGTGGCGCTCAAGGACACGATCTTCTCCCTGCCGATGCTGCTCACCAGCCTGGCCGTGATCGTCACGCTGCCGCTGCTCAACGCCATGCTGCATCCGCGCGATGCCAAGGATGTGGTGGAGATCAAGGAAGAAGCGGAGGAGGGCCGCGCCGCCGCCGCCGGTGGCCATAGCATGGGCATCGAGAACACGCTGGCCGCGCGCATGAACAACAGCCGCCTGCTGAGCCTGCTCATCGGCCTGTGCGGCTTGGCCTACGCGGTGCTGTACTTCACGCAGGGCGGCACGCTGGATCTGAACCTGATCAACTTCCTGATCCTGTTTATCGGGGTGCTGCTCCTGGGCACGCCGGCTCAGTACGTGGCTAAGCTCAACGAGGGCATCAAGACGATTTCAGGCATCATCCTGCAATATCCGTTCTATGCCGGCATCATGGCGATCATGGCGGGCTCGGGGCTGGTGGATACCATTTCGCGCGTGTTCGTGGATATCGCCACGCCGCAGACGCTGCCGTTCTGGGGCCTGGTGAGCTCGTTCGTGATCAATTTCTTCGCGCCGTCGGGTGGTGGCCACTGGGTGATTCAGGGGCCATTCATGATCGACGCGGCGAAAGCCATCGGCAGCTCGGTGGCGCAGACCTCGATGTCGGTGATGCTGGGCAACGCGTGGAATGACCTCGTGCAGCCGTTCTGGATCCTGCCGGCGCTGGCGCTGTCCAAGCTCAAGCTCAAGGACGTGATGGGTTATACGGTGATCATGATGTTCTGGGTTGGCGCCATCTATATCGTGGCGTTGCTGGCCTGGGGCATGCTGACGCACTGATGCTGTACTGACCGATGTACTGACAACCAACGCGGAGACAATCGCATGCCGTTCCTGATCGAGACGTTCGACAAGCCGAATCACCAGCACGTGCGGCAGGCCAACCGGCCCGAGCACCTGGATTACCTGGAAGCCAACAAGGCGCTGCTGCTGGCCTGCGGCGCCAAGCTCAACGATGACGGCAGCGATGGCGGTGGCGGCCTGTATATCGTCGACGTGGACTCGCGCGAGGCGGCGCAGGCATTTATCGAAGCCGATCCGTTCCACAAGGCGGCGCTGTTCGCCGAGGTGAAGATCGTGCGGTGGCGCAAGGCCTATCTGGACGGCGTCCGTCATATCTGAGCGAAGGCGTAGGCATGAAGCGATGGAAGCAACGGCCCGAAGGCGCCAACTGGGGCGACTTCGGCGAGGACGACCAGCTCGGCCGCCTGAACCTGATCACGCCGGCGCGCGTGCGAGCCGCCGCGCAGGAGATTCAAAGCGGCCGGACGTTCTGCCTGTCCCTGCCGCTGGACCTGCCCGGCGGGAACGTGCTGAACCCGCGCAGGCATCCGCCCGTGCTGCGTCCCACCTTCCGTGACGACGTGGCGTATGTGAACTTCCCGCTGGCCAAGGTCGATCCGCGCGCGCTGGACGTGCTCAGCGACGACCAGGTGCTGCTATCCATGCAGTACTCCACGCAGTGGGATTCACTGGCCCACGTTGGCGCGCTGTTCGACGCCGATGGCGATGGAGTTGCCGAACGCGTCTACTACAACGGTTTCCGACCGAATGCCGATATCGTCGGTCCGGTCGACTATGCCGAGGCCGACCACTTCGCGGCCCATTCCTGCGGGCACGACCACAGCCATGCCGACGCGCTGGGTATCGAGACCTTTGCTGCCCACGGGATTCAGGCGCGTGGCGTGCTGGTGGATCTGGCGGAGCACTATGGCCGCGAATGCCGCACGGTGGGTTACGACGACCTGATGCGCGTGGTTGACGCCGACGGCATCGAAGTTGGCAGTGGCGACATCCTCGTGCTCCGCACCGGCTTTGCCGAGATGCTGGTCGAGATGGCCGGCGAGCCCGATGCCGAACGGCTGCATCACAGCTGCTGCGCGCTGGACGGGCGCGACGACAGGCTGTTGCAGTGGATCACCGATTCCGGCATCGCCGCCATCGCCGCCGACAACTACGCCGTCGAACGTTATCCGGCCCGGCCCGTACCGGCGGAGCAGGGCCCCGTGCCGATGCTGCCACTGCATCATCACTGCCTGTTCAAGCTCGGCTTGCCGCTCGGCGAACTCTGGTACCTGCGCGACCTGGCCGCCTGGCTGCGCGCCGGGGGCCGCCATCGGTTTTTCCTGTCGGCGCCGCCGTTGCGGCTGCCCGGCGCCATGGGGTCGCCCGTGACGCCCGTTGCCACGACCTGATTCCTCTCTCTTCTCTAGGAGCCCACCATGCTGTTCATGGTTGAAATGACTGTTCGCATTCCCCAAACGCTCGACCCGGTCGTCGCCGACAAGATCAAGGCGGAAGAGAAGGCGTACTCCCAGCAGCTGCAACGCGACGGCAAGTGGCGCCACCTCTGGCGCGTGGCCGGCCTCTACGCGAACGTGAGCGTCTTTGACGTCAAGGATGCCGACGAACTGCACACGCTGCTGACCGCGCTGCCGCTGTATCCGTACCTGGATCTGAAGGTGACCGCGCTGGCGCAGCACGCCTCGGCCATCGCCCAGAACTGAGCCCCGGAGACCGCCATGCCTTTTGCTGAACTTGCGGACGTGAAGCTCCATTACCGGTTCGACGGGGATGAGAGCCTGCCCGTGCTGGTGCTGTCGAACTCCCTGGGCACCAGCCTCGACATGTGGCAGCCGCAGATCCCGGCGCTGACGCAGCGTTTCCGCGTGCTGCGCTACGACACGCGCGGCCACGGGCAGTCGTCCGTCACCGAGGGGCCGTACAGCATCGCGCAACTGGGCGGGGACGTGATCGCACTGCTAGACCATCTCGGCCTGCAACGCGTGCATTTCTGCGGGCTGTCGATGGGCGGCATCACTGGCATGTGGCTGGGCGTCCACCATGGTGACCGCCTTGACAAGCTGATCCTGTGCAATACGGCGGCTTATATCGGGCCGCCCGAGAACTGGACCAACCGTGCTGCCGCGGTAGAGCGCGACGGTGTGGCCTCGATTGCCACTGCCGTGGTCGACAAATGGCTCACGCCGGATTTCGCGGCGCAGCAGGCGGATCTGGTGCAGACGTTGCGGACGATGCTGGGCGCGACGGACGCGCGTGGTTACGCCGCGAACTGCAGGGCCGTGCGCGATTCGGATCTGCGCAACGACGTGCAGCGCATTGCCACGCCCACGCTGGTGATTGCCGGCACCGGCGACATCCCGACCCCGCCTGCGGATGGTCGATACCTGGCGGAGACCATTCCTGGCGCCAAGTACGTGGAACTGTACGCCGCGCATCTCTCGAACCTGCAGCAGGTGGAGGGATTCAATCAGGCTGTGCTGGCGTTTCTGGATCGCTGATGCGTGACGCGGGCTCCCGCCGGGAGCCCGGCGGGCAGCGCTGGCAAGACATCACCGGATCTTGCCGAATCCCCCAGTGGCCCACTGCAAGCCGCTTTCCCGCGTCAGGCGGAAGTCCGGCCGCACTTTGACAGTAGCGAGCACGTCTCCGAACTGACCGACCGCCGTGAGCGTGCCGAACGGCTCGTACTCGTCCGGCGTGATAACAAGCTGGACAGTGACCGCGTCCGATCCGACTTCAACGGTCACCTGCTTGTTCAGTTGCGCGTGTAACTGCTGCTCGTGTCGGCGGATGACTTCCGCAGCGGTCTTCACCAGGGTCTGGTGCGCGGTCGCATCCAGCGGTTTCGGATCGACCTTGTTTCGGCCCATTGTCCACGGGCCGACCAGTGCGGGCTCCGTGCTGCCCTCCCTGATCATCTCGACCGCCCACCCATCTCCATCCTCGTTCTTGAGGACCCGGGCGGTCCAGCCCTTGTCTCGCCAAAGTCTGGGCTCATGGATGGGGGAGGATTCACCCTCTGAAGGGACTGTGTCGCTGTGATTCATGGATCTCGTATTCAATGCATGCGGACGTCGCCGCTGGCGCGCGGCAGCCGCTGCCATGGTGGCTGCTAAACGCCGCATTGTAATGGGATCAGTGTCTCGCCGAAATGGCGCCCACTGCCTTTGATGGCCGGCAGGGTAGCCCATGGTCCAATACCCGCGATTTCCTGAGTTGAATATCTTTGTGGAGTAAGCGAACGTCCTATGGAGCCAACAACATGAAATACTCCCTGCTCGTTGTGTTGGTCGCAGCCGCCGGATGCGCCACGCCGCCGCCGCCGGCACCTCTTCCCCCGCCGCCGCCGGCCAATGCCAGCAAGGTGGGCCAGAGCCAGATGCCGCCCAAGGCGGCAGCACAGTGCATCGGATCGAAATGGACGCAATCTTCCGGACAGCCGGCCATGATCCAGTACGTGTACGCCAACGACACGGCATTCGATGTCTTTGTCCCGGGCCAGACCCCGCCCGCCGGCACTGCCGCGATGGTGAGGCCAGCGCCGACAGGGACGGGTTCAACGCTGTACTTCCGCGGCAACGACGCCGCGGCGTCCAGTGTCTTGAGCCAGTGCCCCTAAGCGTGGCAATGTCGGCGTAGCGAAGCGCGTCAGGGGTGGCCGATGGCTGGCTTTCCCCTGGCCCGCCTTTGACCGTATGTCATCGGTTTCCCGAATCATTCGTAAGTTTGGTTGACCTGCCCGGGTATGGCCTGTATAAGAATCCTTGCAGGATCATCAAGCAGACCGCAGAGTTCTTTGGCGAATCGCCACCTTCCTTGTTTCTTCCTTGACTATCGTGCCTCGCCGGTATTTTCGTCGTGCGAGAATTTTTTGGGAATGTGACATGGCAACAGGTACAGTAAAGTGGTTTAACGACGCCAAGGGCTTTGGTTTCATCACGCCGGAAGCGGGTGGAAATGATCTTTTCGCGCATTTCTCCGAAATCCAGGGCGATGGCTTCAAGTCGCTGCAAGAGGGACAGAAGGTGAATTACGTTGAAGGCAGTGGCCCGAAGGGTCCGACTGCGACGAAGATTCAGCCTTCCTGAACTGACTCGGCTGGCAACAGCTGTAAAGTTGTAAAAAAGCTCCGCAAATGCGGAGCTTTTTTATTGTGGCGGGTTTTTCCCTAGGGGAAATAGCCCCGCCGCGAGTTGAGCGGAAGGAGTAGAGTCGATGAGTAGTCGCAAAAATCCGATACCTTCCCTCTCTAAGGCGATTCAAGTATGCACGGTGCCTCCCCGCCCTTCAGCTTTCTCTGCACATTAGACGCCGAGGTCGAGCGCCTGGCCTACCATGTGGCGGTCAGTTTCCGGGACGGCAACCACCCAGCGGGTGTGCAATTCACAAGCTTCGTTGGCACCGGAAGACGTTCCTTTTCCGTGCGCAGCCCCGACAGCGATCTCCAGCCCGCGACCGGAGAGACTTGCGAACAGCTGTGCCGCATCGCCATTGGCCAGGTCCTGCGCGATCAGCTCTACAACAAGACGGTCGATGGCGATCACGTACTCGATCTTGACGTGTTGCCATGGGACGGCGAACTGAAGCCCGTGGGCGCAGGCAATATCGCAAGGCGCCCGGCACGCCGATATTCACCGGTCTAAGATGCCGGGCCCGATATATCCCTGAGGCAGGCAGTAAGAGCGTATGCTGGTGCTGCCAATCGGCAATCCATGCATCAGGAGCATCTCATGGCCAAGAGCCAACTACGCGGCAATCGCGAAGCAAAAAAACCCAAACAACCCAAGAAGCCGGCCGTGCCGGCAAGCCCGATCGGAGCGGTGCATTCGCGGATCGGCAACGACGGCGTCGGCAAACGGAAGTAAATCGGCGGAAGCCGACCGATGAGGGAGGCGCATCATGATCCATCAGGACTTTAGCCCGACATTCCAGGGGCTCCCACTTACCGCCGAGCAGGAATCGGAAGTTCGTCATTATTTGAACCGGAAGGCGCGGCTTGGCCGGCCGTGGGACACCCTGGCATTGCGGGGCATGCTGGAAGACATGCTGCTGCCGCCTGCGGCCGAGGATAGCGACGCAGGCGATACGCGGCTGGAGCGTGTCGCTGCGGCGGAACGCGCGGCGGCGTTCGTCGACGACGCGATGGAACCCATTGAAGCGTACGAGGAATGGAACGCAGCGATGGAAACCGAGGGCATGAAAGGCGGCCAGCGCTGACCTGGGCCATCGACGGCCCGAGCGCGGAGCCTGACCACCGCGAAGCTGGCACAGACGCGCTTGCCGGCGTCGCCATGACGGGTGCCTGCGGCACATCATTCGGCCCCGCCGAAAGCACTATCACCGCACTGGGGGTTGCCATGCTCGGCAGCGCTTGCCTCGCCGGGACGGCGTACCGCGGCTGGTGCCGTTGACGGAACGGAAACTCCAGGTCTTCCAGTCGGCTTGGCCGATATCAGCTCGGGCGGCGCAACGTCCTCCGTAGGTATCGGTGATCCAGGTCGCGGGTTTGTGGAGTTCCATCCCTCAACGAAGGAAATAGATGCTAGAGGCCCTTCGCCGCGCTATCTCGTTTCTGCCTACGCCGTCGCCATGGCACGACAAAGCGCCGGTCCGGGGCGAACTGTTTGGTATCGAACGGCTGGAGCAGCATGCACAAAGCCTGGCGGCCGCGCAATCCGTGACCGCCAGGCCGCCCGGGGTCCCTACGCTGCAGAGCCGCCTCAAGGACAATGCCGCGGTCTTGCTGCGCGCCTACCGGGCCAGTGCGTCCGAATTGGAGCAGGGGCGCAGCGTGGTGCCCGCCGCAGAGTGGCTGCTCGACAACTACCACCTCGTCGAAGCGCAGGTCCGTGAGATTCGCGACGCCTTGCCGGCGGGCTACTATCGCCAGCTGCCGAAACTGAGCAGCGGACCGTTTGCTGGTTATCCGCGCGTATTTGGCATTGCCTGGGCGTTTGTCGCCCACACCGACAGTCACGTCGACGCCATCGCACTGCGGCGCTTCATCGTGGCCTATCAGCGCGTGACACCGTTGACCATCGGGGAACTGTGGGCGGTTGCCATCACGCTGCGCATCGTTTTGATCGAGAACCTGCGACGGCTGGCTGACCAGATGACGGCGGGCCGCACCGCCCGTGCGGATGCCGATGGCCTGGCGCGTCGTGTGCTGGTGGCCGGTTGCGGCCGTTCGGCGCTGGACGCCGATATTGCAGCGCGTTCCGTTTTGCCTTTGTCGGAGCTGTTTGCCGCGCAACTGGCCAAGCGGCTCCGTGACCAGGACCCCGTGACCACGCCGATCCTTGGCTGGCTGGAGGCGCGGCTCGGGCGGCAGGGCGTCTCCGTCGAGGACGTGGTACTGCATGCCCAGCAGCGGCAAGGTGCGTCCAATGTCACGGTCCGCAACGTCATCACCAGCCTGCGGTTGATATCAGATCTCGACTGGACCGAGTTGTTCGAGGATGTGAGCCTCGTCAACCAGGTGTTGTGTGCGAACAGCACGTTCGCGCTCATGGATTTTCCGTCGCGCAACCTCTACCGCAGCGCTATCGAACGCCTGGCACGCGGCGCCGCGCTATCCGAACTGGAGATCGCCGACCGCGCCGTGGTGGCCGCACGTTCCGCCGCTGGAGCCGGGGCCGATGCCGGTCGCGTGGAATGCGCGACAGACGCCGGCTACCACCTGATCGGCGAAGGGCTCGGTGCCTTCGAGGCGTCGATAGGCTACCGACCCACCGTCGCGCAGCAGCTCAGTCGCTTTCATCTCCGGCTCGGCATCGGCGGCTACCTTGGTGCGACGTTGCTGGTCACCGTCATGCTGCTCGTCATCTCGCTGTGGTGGCTGGGCGTGCCAGTGCTGGCAGCGGCGGGCGGGTGGCCCATGCTGCTCTCGCTCATCGCGCTGATCTGGCTGATTCCCGCCAGTGAAGTCGCCTTTGCACTGATCAACCGGGCCATCGCGTGGCACTTCGGGGCGGTCATCCTGCCCGGCCTGGAGCTCTCTGCCGGCGTGCCCCGATCCCTGCGGACCCTGGTCGCCGTGCCGACGCTGTTGTCCGGCGAGCCCGAACTACGCGCGCAGATCGAGGGGCTGGAAGTGCACCATCTCTCCGGCGCCGGGGGAGACCTGAGTTTCGCCCTGCTGACCGACGGCGTGGACGCCGATCAGGAGGTCATGCCGGGCGATGCGCATCTGCTCGAAGTCGCCGCCGACGCCATAGCCCTACTGAACCAGCGCCATGGCCCAGGGCCAGCCGGAGACCGCTTCCTCCTGCTTCATCGGCGCCGCATCTTCAATGCGGGCGAGGGCGTCTGGATGGGGTGGGAGCGCAAGCGCGGCAAGTTGCACGAGCTGAACCGCCTGCTGCGGGGTGCCACCGACACGAGCCATGTGTCGGTGGGCGGCGTAGCGCCGCACGTACCGGCGGACGTCCGCTATGTCATTACGCTGGACGCGGACACGCGCCTGCCGCGAGACGCCGCACTGCGGCTGATCGGCAAGATCGCGCATCAGCTGAACCGGCCCCGGTTCGACACCGCGCTGCAGCGGGTCACTGGTGGCTATGCGGTCCTCCAGCCTCGGGTGACGCCGTCGCTGCCGGTGGGTCGGGAAGGGTCGTTGTTCCAGCGGGTCTTTTCCGCGCCAGGCGGCATCGATTCCTATGCCACCGCGGCTTCGGATGTCTATCAGGACCTGTTCAACGAAGGTTCGTACGTCGGCAAGGGCATCTATGACGTCGACGCCTTCGAGGCCGCACTGTCCGGCCGCATCGCCGATAACACCGTGCTCAGTCACGACCTGCTCGAAGGCATGTTCGCGCGGACGGGCCTGGCGTCGGATATCGAGGTCGTGGAGGAGTTTCCCGCGCGCCATGACGTGGCCGCCAAGCGGCAGCACCGCTGGACGCGCGGCGACTGGCAACTCCTCGGCTGGATCTTCGGACGCCATGCCGGACGCCATGCGGTGCCTGCCGTGGGCCGCATGAAGATGTTCGACAACCTGCGCCGGTCGGTCCTGCCGATATGCCAGTTGGCCGCGCTGGCGACGAGCTGGCTCGCGCCAGCGCCGCTTAACCTGCACGCCACGCTGCTGGTGCTGGCCGCCATCAGCATCCCGATCCTGCTGCCGGGCCTGCTCTCGCTGCGACGCCATCACACGGCGGTTCGATGGCTCAGCCACGCGGCAATGTGGCTGGCTGATTTGCGCACTTCGGCCATGCGGATCCTGTTCACCGTGGCATTCCTGCCGGACCAGGCGTGGAGCACCGGCGATGCCATCGTCCGGACGCTTACGCGGCTGCTCCGTACGCGGCGCCACCTGCTCGAATGGACGACTGCCGCGCAGTCGAAGCGCAATCCCCGGCTCGATCTCGTGGGGTTCTACCGTCGAATGCTGGGCGGGGTCCTGCTTGCCGTGGCGGTGGCGGCCATCGCGATCGGCGTCGCGCCGTCCGGGTGGCCGCTGGTGGCGCCATTTGCCTTGTTGTGGCTCGCCGCGCCGGCTCTCGCACTGTGGGCCAGCCGGGCGACCCGGGCAGCGCCCCGGCTCACACTGTCCGAGGCGGAAGCCGGGGAGCTGCGCCGGTTCGCGCGCCGCACGTGGCGCTACTTCGAGGTTTTCGTCACGCCGGCGGACAACATGCTGCCCCCGGACAACGTACAGGAGAGCCCCCGGCAGGTGGTGGCAAACCGGACTTCCCCGACTAATATCGGCTTGTATTTGCTGTCCGCCGTGGCCGCGCACGACTTTGGCTGGGCGGGGATGACCGAAACGGTGGAGCGGCTCGAGGCCACCTTCGATTCGCTGCGTCGGCTGTCGCGCTACCGTGGGCATTTTTTCAACTGGTATGACACCCGGGACCTGCGGGCGCTCCCGCCCGACTATGTGTCGTCCGTGGACAGCGGCAACATGGCCGGCCACCTCATCGTGCTTGCCAACGCCTGCGAGGGCTGGGCCCGCCTGCCAGCCGCCGCAGCGGAGGCCCCGGAGGCACGCGACGGCATGCAGGACAGCGTTGCGCTGGCCCATGAGGCGCTACGGAGCCTGCTTCAGGCAGGCAGCGAGCAAGGACGCGAAGTCGAGGCGTTGCTGAACGAGATCGACGATCATCTGCACGGCGCGCAACGGATGGCCACATTGATGCCCACGTTGCGGCGACTGGCCGATCACGCCACACGGTTATGCGCGGACATGCGCCCGGCCGCCGGCAATGACGCGCTGGGTGACCTCTCGTTCTGGCTTGGCGCACTGTCCAGGCGGGCTGTGGAGCACGAACGCGATGACGGCGCCCATGCCGCTGCGTTGCCGGGTCTGGGCGTCCGGCTTTCCGCGCTCGCGGCCGAGGCCCGCGAGATGGCGATGTCAATGGACTTCTCCTTCCTGTTCAACGGGGAACGCAAGCTGCTTTCGATTGGCTTTGCGATGGACGATAACCGGCTCGACACCAGTTGCTACGACCTGCTCGCCTCGGAGGCGCGACTGGCCAGCCTGTTCGCCATCGCCAAGGGTGACGTGCCCACGCGGCACTGGTTCCGCCTGGGGCGTGCCGCCACCCCGCTAGGCAGCGGTTCGGCGCTGATCTCGTGGTCGGGCTCCATGTTCGAATACCTGATGCCGTCATTGGTGATGCGTGCGCCGAAAGGCAGCCTGCTCGAGCAGACCAGCTGGCTGGTGGTGGAGCGCCAGCGCGCCTACGGCCGCTCGTTGAGTATTCCCTGGGGCATTTCGGAGTCCGCGTACAACGCGCGCGATCTCGAGTTCACGTACCAGTATTCGAACTTCGGCGTGCCCGGCCTCGGCCTGAAGCGGGGCCTCGCCGAGAACGTGGTGATCGCGCCATACGCCGCCGCGCTCGCCGCCATGGTCGACCCGCCGGAAGCGCTGCGCAACTTCAGGCACCTCGTGCGCACCGGCGCGCTGGCCCGCTACGGCTTTTATGAAGCCATCGACTTCACGCGTTCGCGCTTGCCGGAGAACCAGGACTACGCCATCGTCCGGGCATTCATGGCCCACCATCAGGGCATGTCGATTGTCGCCATCGCCAACACGCTGCTGCACGGCATCATGCGCGAGCGCTTCCATCAGGAGCCGATGATCCAGGCGACCGAACTGCTGCTGCAGGAGCGTATTCCGCGCAATGTTGCCATCGCACCCCCGCGTGCCGAAGACGTCAGGGCCTCGGCGATCGCCCCCACAGTCCAGGATTCGACGGCCAGGCGGATGTCTGGCGCGGTCGTCGGGCCACCCGTCACTCATCTGCTCTCGAACGGGCGCTACACCGTCATGCTGACGGCGGCGGGAGCAGGCTACAGCCATTGGCGCGATCTCTCGGTCACCCGGTGGCGGGAGGATGCCACCTGCGACGAAGCAGGGTCTTTCATTTTCCTGCGCGACAACGAAGACGGAAGGGTCTGGTGCGCCGGCGCGTGGATTCCCGGCAGCGATGACGTGGATGAGGACAACGAGGTGCTGTTCGTGGAGGATCGCGCTGCGTTCCATCGGCGCGATGGCGCGCTGACCACCACGCTGGACGTATTGGTATCGGGCGAGGACGACGGCGAGGTGCGGCGCGCGTCGCTGTCCAACAGCGGTCGCCGGACCCGCGAGATCACGCTGACCTCCTACGCTGGGCTGGCCCTCTCGGCGCAGGCGGCCGATGTTGCGCATCCGGCGTTCTCCCGGCTGTTCATCCAGACCGAGTACCTGGCCGAGTTCGGCGCGCTGATCGCAACCCGCCGGCCGCGTTCGCAAGCCGATCCGCAGATCTGGGCCGCGCATTTCGCGGTGGTGGAGGGCGATGTCTGCGCCGACCCGGAGTATGAATCCGACCGGGCGCGCTTCCTTGGGCGCGGTCGGACCGTCATGACGGCGAGCGCAGTGCAAGACGGCGGTCCGCTCTCGAATACGACCGGCACGGTGCTGGACCCCATCTTTGCGCTGCGGCAGCAGGTGCGCATCGCGCCGGGCGGCGTGGCGCGCGTGGCGTTCTGGACCGTCGTGGCGGCGTCGCGCGCCGAGTTGCTCGATCTGATCGATAAACACCACGACCGCAGCGCCTTCGACCGCGCCCGGACCCTGGCATGGACCCAGGCCCAGGTCCAGTTGCGTCATCTGGACATCAAGTCGAACGAGGCCGCGGATTTCCAGCGGCTGGCGGCGGCCATCCTGTACGCGGACCGCCGCCTCAGGGCGCCATCCGGGGCGATCGCGCGCGGCGCCGGTCTCCAGTCCGGGCTGTGGCCGCATGCTATCTCCGGCGACCTGCCGATCGTCCTGTTGCGTATCGACGAAATCGACGATATTGCCCAGGTGCGCCAGTTGCTGCGTGCGCATGAGTACTGGCGCATGAAGCGGCTGGGCGTCGATCTGGTCATCGTGAACGAGCACGCCTCGTCGTACGTGCAGGACCTGCAGGTCGCCATCGACACGGCGGTACGCAGCAGCCAGTCGCGGCCGCGTCTGGGCGAGGAGTTCGCCCAAGGGGCGGTGTACGCGCTGCGCGCGGACCTGATGACAGCCGAAGCGCGCGCGTTGCTGCAATCCGTCGCACGCGTGGCGCTGATTGCGCGCCGGGGCTCGATTGCCGACCAGCTGGCACGGATACCCGATCCGGCGTGGGCACCGCCGGCGCCGCCGCCCCCGTTTGGGCGGGCTACAGCCATCGCGCGTTCGTCCCAGGCTCCGGCAGCGCTCGAGTTCTTCAACGGCCTGGGTGGCTTCGATCGGGACGGCCGGGAGTACGTGGTGGTGCTGGCGGACGGCGCCACCACGCCGGCGCCGTGGATCAATGTCATCGCCAACGATGGCTTTGGCTTCCAGGTCTCGGCCGAGGGCAGCGGCTATACGTGGTCCGTCAACAGTCGGGAGAACCAGTTGACGCCATGGTCCAACGATCCGGTCTCGGACCCGGCGGGGGAGGCCGTCTACGTGCGCGATCTGGTGTCGGGCGAGGTCTGGACGGCTACCGCGCAGCCCGTGCGCGATGGTGGCGAGTACATCGCCCGTCATGGCTTTGGATACAGTCGCTTTTCACACGTGGCGCACGGTATCAGGCTTGAGCTGTTGCAGCATGTGCCGGTCGATGATCCGGTGAAGATCACGCGGATGACGCTGCGCAATCTCTCCGGGGAGCATCGGCAGCTGTCCGTGACGGCCTACGTGGATTGGGTCCTCGGCCTGTCGCGAGGGGCCTCGGGCCCTTACATCGTGACCGAGTTCGACGCCGAAATCGGCGCAATGCTGGTGCGCAACCCCTGGAATCTCGCGTTTCCCGGCCGGGTCGCGTTTGCCTGCCTGGCGGGGACCACGACCAGCTGGACCGCCGATCGAAGCGAGTTCATTGGCTATCGCGGCACGCTCGCCCGACCGGCGGCGCTGGCCGGCCCGGGCGGCCCGGGCGGTGCAGCGTCGCTTTCCGGCACGGCCGGCGCGGGGATCGATCCCTGCGCGGCCCTGCAGTGCCTTGTGTCGCTCGCGCCGGGTGAATCCACCGAGGTGACCGTGCTGCTCGGGCAATGCGCCAGCGCCGATGAGGCCCGTACCATGATCGCCCGCTATCGCGGTGCGGACCTCGACGGCGTGCTCGCGGCCGTGACGGCGCAATGGACGGATCTGCTAGGCGCCGTTCAGGTCAGGACCCCGGACCGCGCGATGGACATCATGCTCAATGGCTGGCTGCTCTACCAGACGCTTGCCTGTCGCATCCGGGCCCGCTCGGCGTTCTATCAGGCCAGCGGTGCCTACGGGTTTCGCGACCAGTTGCAGGACACCATGGCGCTCACCTTCGCCCGCCCCGCCGAGACGCGGCGCCATCTGCTGCGCGCCGCCGCGCGGCAGTTCGAGCCGGGCGACGTTCAGCACTGGTGGCTGCCACACTCAGGGCAGGGCGTGCGCACGCGGATTTCGGACGATTGCGTCTGGCTGGCGTTCGCCACGGCGACCTATGTGATGGCTGCGGATGACGCCGGGGTGCTTGACGAGTGCATCCCCTTTCTCGACGGGCCGACGCTCGCTGCCGGGGACCACGACCTGTTCTTCCAACCCATGGTGGCTGAGGTCAGCGCATCGCTGTTCGAGCACTGTGCGCGCGGCATCGACCGTTGCATCGGCCTGACGGGTGAACACGGCCTGCCGTTGATCGGCGGTGGTGACTGGAACGACGGGATGAACCTGGTGGGCGCTCGCGGCAAGGGGGAGAGCGTCTGGCTGGGATGGCTTCTCGCCCGCACCCTTGCATTGTTCGCCCCGCTGGCGGACTCGCGCGATACCGTCCGCGCCGCCAACTGGCGCGCGCATGGCCTGGCATTGCGCGAGGCGCTGGAGCGGCATGGCTGGGATGGCGCGTGGTACCGCCGGGCCACCTACGATGACGGCACGCTGCTGGGCTCGACGCACAGCGAGGCCTGCCAGATCGATGCCATCGCCCAGTCCTGGTCAGTGCTGTCTGGCGTGGGCGACCCTGCCCGAAGCACGATGGCGATGGCGTCGCTCGACCGTCTGCTTGTTCGCCGCAAGGAAGGGCTCGTGCTGCTGTTCTCGCCGCCGTTCGACAGCGGCGTGGATGACCCCGGCTATCTCAAGGCCTACCCGCCCGGTGTCCGGGAGAACGGCGGCCAGTACAGTCACGCCGCGATGTGGAGCATGCTGGCCTTTGCGGAACTGGGCGACGCGGACACTGCCGTCGAACTGTTCTCGATGCTCAACCCCATCCACCACGCGCTGACGCCGGCGGCGGCGGATCGCTACAAGGTGGAGCCCTATGTGGTGGCGGCCGACGTCTATTCGGTGGCCCCCCACGTCGGCCGCGGCGGCTGGACGTGGTACACCGGGGCGGCGGGATGGATGGTGCGGGCAGGCATCGAAGGCATCCTCGGCATCCGGCGGGAGGGTGCCTGGCTGCTTGTTGCGCCACGGATTCCGGCAAGCTGGCCGGGGTTCCAGGCCACCGTCACGCTCGGTGCCGCCCATTTCGACATTCGCGTCGAGCGGGGGGGGGCCGGCGATGCGGTGTGTACCGCGATGCTCGATGACTTGTCCGTCCCCTGTGTCAACGGCGCGGTGCGCGTGCGTGTTGAGGACGGGGAGCATCGTCTGGTTCTGCGTCTCGCTGCCTGACCCCCGCTTACGCGTAGAATGCACACTGCGGCACTTTCCTGGTGCCGACCGTGATTGCAGGTGCCCGCGATTTTCGTGGGTTAAACGGGAAACAGGTGCGTCGCCCAGCCGCGACCAAGCCTGTGCTGCCCCCGCAACGGTAAGCAGGTTCGGGAACTGTCATGCCAATCCATCGGATCGGCGGCCACTGCGCGATGTTCATGGCGTGGGAAGGCGACGGATTCCCGGGTGCGCACGCTCCCACCTGTCAGCCCGGATACCGGCCTGTTGTCATCATCGAAATCTCTTGCACGGGCGGGGTCGTCCGGCTTCACGATGAAATACAACATGTTCGCGCATTCCGCTGGCCGCCCGCGTCCGGCCCAGCCTTCGTCACGTTCCGCACGGGGGCGTCGGCCACGTGTCCTGGCTGTGTCGCTCGGTGCCATGGCCGGCCTGAATCTTCCCTGCGCATTCGCCCAGGAAACCTCCGAATCGCATGACAGGTCACTGCCGCCGGTGGTTGTCAGCGACGCCGCCTATCCCGGCATGGCGCTCTCGAAACCCGAGTACACGGGCAGCCGAATGGGTCTGACGCCGCTGGAGACACCGGCCAGCGTAGAAGTGCTCGACGGCGAGACCATCCGCGCGCGGGGCGACCAGAGCGTGCGCGAGGCGGTGACCCGCGCCACCGGCATCACCGGCAATCCGTCCCCGGGCAACGGCGGCACCGCGCTGACCGCGCGCGGCTTCGCCGGCCAGGGCTCGGTCATGCAGCTGCTGGACGGCACGCGCATGTACGTGGCCTCCGGCACGGTGACCTTCCCGTTCGATACGTGGTCGGTAGACCGCATCGAGGTGCTGCGCGGCCCCGCATCGGTCATGTATGGCGAGGGGGCCATCGGCGGCGTGGTGAACGTGGTGCAGAAGAAGCCGATCCGCGGCCCGATCGAGAACGAACTCCAGATCACGGGCGGCACGGAGAAGACCGCGCGCGTGGCCTTCGACAGTGGCGGCAAGGTCAACGACAACCTGTCGTACCGCTTTGCCACGGCCTACAACCGGACGGCTGGCTGGGTGGATCGGGGCGATGCCAACAACCTGATGGTGTCGGCGTCGGTGCGGCTGGACGTGAATCCAGACTTCAACCTGACGCTGTCCTATGACGACGGCACCCAGCATCCGCAGCAATACCTCGGCACGCCGCTGGTCAATGGCAGCCTGGACCGCTCGCTGCGCAAGAAGAACTACAACGTTGGCGATGCCGAGATCAGCTATCGCGACCGCTGGACGCGCCTGAATGCCGAATGGACGCCGAATGACCGGGTGACGGTGCGCAACCAGTTCTATTACCTGACCAGCCACCGCCACTGGCGGAACAGCGAGACCTATACCTTTCTGCCGGCCACCTCGCAGGTGCGGCGCGGGGACTATCTGGAGATCCTGCACGACCAGGAGCAGGTGGGCAACCGCGCCGACCTGACGGTGCGCAGCAAGCTGTTCGGGCTCGACAACACCACGACGGTCGGCTTTGACGTCAACAAGATCCACTTCACCCACTCGAACAACTCGCCCTACGGCGGCACGTCCACCGTGCCGGCGCGCGATTTCGATCCGGGCCTGTTCTTCAGCCCGCCGGGCATCGTCACGTCGCCACGCTTCCGCAGCAACACCACGCAGTACGCGCTGTTCGGCGAGCACCGTATCGCCTTCACGCCGCAGTGGTCGGTGATCGGCGGCGTGCGTTTCGACCATGCCGACCTGACGCGCATTGACCTGGTGGCCGGTTCGGCCTGGGACAAGACCTTTGCCAACACCACATGGCGCGTGGGCACTGTCTACCAGTTCAGCCCGAGCCTGGCCGTCTATGCCCAGTACGCCACGGCCACCGACCCGTTGGGGGCGCTGATCACCACCTCCGACGCCCAGCGCAATTTCAACCTCGCCACTGGCAAGCAGGTGGAAGTGGGCGTGAAGCAGGCGTTCTGGGGCAATCGCGGCGAATGGACCTTCGCGGCCTACGAGATCCGCAAGAACGACCTGCTCTCGCGCGATCCCGTCAACCCGACGATCACGCAGCAGGTGGGCGAGCAGTCGTCGCGCGGGCTGGAGGCATCGGCCAGCGTGGAGGTGCTGCGCGGGCTGCGGTTCGACGTCAACGGTACCGTGCTGCGCGCGCGCTATGACGACTTCAACGAATCGGTGGGCGGCGTGCTGGTCTCCCGTGCCGGCAACGTGCCGACCAGCGTGCCGCAGCAGGCCGCCAATGCCTGGCTGACGTGGAACTTCATCGCGCAATGGACGTTCGGCGCGGGCCTGCGCTATGTCGGCGGGCGTTACGCGGACACGGCCAACCGCGTGCGCGTGCCGAGCTATACGACGGTCGATACGGCCCTGTCGTGGCGCGTCTCGAAGCAGGCGGCGCTGACGCTGCGCGTCTACAACCTGTTCAACAAGGACTATGCCGAATCGGTCTCGAACGGAGGCCAGCAATGGTTGCTGGGCCGACCACGCTCGGCGGAACTGTCGGCCAACTTCTATTTCTGAGGCCGGGAAATGTGGCGCAAGGTGCGGCGCTGGCTCTACCTGATCCATCGCTGGATGGGGATCGCCGGCTGCCTGTTGATCGCGATGTGGTTCGGCTCGGGGCTGGTGATGATGTACATCGGCTTTCCCGTGCTGACCGAGGCGGAGCGGCTGGCTGGCCTGCCGCCGCTTGATGTGCGCGCGGTGGCTACGACGCCGGATGCCGCCATGGCGGCGGCCGGGCTGTCCAGTTTCCCGCGCAGCCTGCGGCTTGAGATGGCGGGTGACCTGCCCGTTTATCGCATGGTCGATGACAAGGGGCGACCTCATACCGTGGCGGCAACTGATGGTCGCGTCATCGGGGCCGTCGATGCGGCCACGGCGCAGGGCACTGCCCAGCGGTTCGCCGGCAAGCCCGCGCGCTGGATCGAGACCGCCGAACGCGACCAGTGGACCGTGCCGAACGGCCTCAACGCGTGGCGCCCGCTGCACCGCATCGCCATCGATGATGGACGCGGCACCGAGCTATATGTCTCGGCCAAGACCGGCGAGGTCATGCGCGATACCCATCGCACCGAGCGGTTCTGGAACTGGCTCGGCGCGGTGCCGCACTGGTTGTATTTCACGCCAATCCGCAAGGACCCGCCGCTGTGGCGCCAGGTTGTGTTGTGGACGTCCGGTCCCTGTGTGGTGGTGGCCATCACCGGCGTCTGGATCGGCTGGCTGCGGCTGCGCGTGCGGCGGCGCTTCGCGCACGGCAGCATGGCGGGTGTATCGCCATACCATGGCTGGATGGCGTGGCATCACGTGGCCGGGCTTGCCGGCGCGTTGTTCCTGCTGGGTTGGCTGATCTCGGGATGGCTCTCCGTCAATCCGAACCAGTGGTTCAACGGGCGCGGCTTCGACGGCGCGGCCTTGCAGCGCTACGCCGGGCATGCCAGGGCCTCGTTCCCCGCGCCGGACTGGCTCGGCATGCTGGCAGACGGCGGCGCCCGGGAGATCCGCATGACCTGGGTGGGCAACGTCCCCGCGTTGCAGGTGGCCTCTGGCCAGGGCGAGATCACGGTCCTCGATCCGCGCAGCGGTGCGCCGGTGCACTGGGACCGGGCCATGCTGACGCGAACTGCCGGCACCCTGATGCCAGACGCCAAGGTCGTGGCCAGCTTCCTGCAAACGGACGCCGATACCTACTGGTATAGCCACCACAACGCGCGCAGGTTGCCCGTATTGCGGTTGACCTTCGACGACGCCGACCACACCTGGGCCTATGTCGATCCATCGACGGGTCAGGTCATTGGCCGGAGTGACGATAGCCGCCGCCTCTACCGCTGGGTGTTCAATGCTGCACACTGCTATGACTTCGCTTCGCTCACGCAGCAGCGCCTGGCGTGGGATGTGGTGATGTGGGTGCTTTCGATGGCAGGGCTGGTGATGTCGGTCAGCGGGGTCGTGGTGGGCTGGAGGCGGCTGCGACGCTGACGGGATAATCCGTCCACAAGCTAGGGTTACCACGGATCGGTTCTCTATCCTCTTGATTCGCCTGGTTTTTCCGACGTGAAGTGATTTTCGCCTAACTCCTGCACGCCCCACGCGGCTTGCCACGCGCTTGGAATCGCGCATAATGCAAACGTTTGCATAAAGGAGACGGTATGGAAACACCACAGTCCAACCCAGCCCAGAAGCCTGTCAGCGCATCGAGCCTGATCGAGAACGAATGGTCAGTCACGGAAGTGGTCAGGCGGGCGATGGCGCAGACGGAAGACCCCCGCCTGCGCACGGTGATGGCAGCGCTGGTCAAGCACCTGCACGACTTCCTGCGCGAAGTCCGGCCGACCGACGAGGAGTTCGAGATGGGGCTCGAGTTTATCGCCGCGCTTGGGCACGCCACACACGCCACGAATAACGAAGTTGTGCTTGCGGCCGATGTGCTTGGCCTGTCCACGCTGGTCACCACCATGAACAACGGCACGAGCGAAGGGCGCACGCCCGGCGCATTGCTGGGGCCGTTCTATCGCGCCCATGCGCCGCATTACGCGTGCGGCGACTGCGTGGTGCAAGATGACGCACCGGGATTGCCGCTGTTCGTCAGTGGCACGGTTCGCGGTACCGATGGCGCGCCGATACCGGGTGCGGTCGTGGAGGTCTGGCAAGCGTCGCCGGTTGGCCTCTATGACAACCAGGACCCGAAACAGCCCGACCGCAACTTGCGCGGCCTGTTCCACACCCATGCCGATGGCGGCTATTACTTCCGTACAGTGCGGCCCGCGGGCTATCCCGTGCCCACGGGCGGCCCTGTAGGCAAGCTGCTGGCCGCCCAGAACCGGCATCCCTACCGTCCCGCGCATATTCATTTCATCGTGGCCGCACCAGGCTATCGCACGCTGGTGACGCAGGTGTTTGCCGATGATTCCGACATCCTCGAAACCGATGTCACGTTCGGCGTGCACCGCCAGCTCGTGGGCGCGTTCCGGCTGGTTGAAGCTGGCCGCAGCCCCTGGGGCGACCTGCCGGCGCCGTTCTACACCATGGCGTTCGATTTCGCGCTCGAACCCGGGGAGCAAACCTTCCCGAAGCCGCCCATCGACTGACGATCCAATCCTCTTCCACTCATCACCAGACCATGACTCCTTCCCCTCTCTCCGGCAAGGTTGCCGTGATTATCGGCGGCACTGGCGGCATCGGCTTCGCCACGGGCAGGGCGCTGGCCGATATCGGCGCCAGTGTCGTGCTGACCGGGCGCGATGCGGACCGCACGGCAAGTGCCGTGAACGCGTTGCCAGCGGGCAACCATCTGGCGGCACGCGCGGAAGTCGGCGACAGCGCCACATTGCGTCAGCTTGCCGACGACGTGCATCACCACTATGGCCGCGCGGATATTCTCGTCAACACGTCAGGCTTCACGCGTGCAATTCCGCATGGGGATCTAGACGCCCTAGACGATGCCCTGATCGACGAGATGTTCGCCATTAACTGGCGCGGCCAGTTCGCGGCAATTCGGGCGTTCGCGCCGTTGCTGCGCGCCAATGGCGACGGCCTGGTCGTCAACGTGGGATCCATTGCGGGGCGCACCGGACAGGGCAGCAACGTGGCGTACTGCGCCGTAAAGGCCGGGCTGGATGTCATGGCGATGTCGCTCGGTCGCGCATTGGCACCGGCCATCCGAGTGCTCAACGTCTCTCCGGGCGTCGTCGACACGGGCTTCGTGCCGGGCCGCGACAGCAGCTTCAATGACCGCGCGGCGAGCACCACGCCGCTGCGCCGTATCGGCCAAGCACAGGACGTGGCGGACGCCATCATCGCGTGCGCCACCTCGCTGCGCTTTGCCACAGGCACCACCATCGTCGTCGACGGTGGCCGCCAGCTCGGCTGAGCTCCTGATCTTCTTTTCCCATCCCTCGCTCAACTGACCATGCACGCACGCAAGACGATCATCACCTGTGCTGTGACCGGCAACATCGTCACGCCTGAACAGCATCCGGGGCTTCCCGTCACGCCCGCCCAGATTGCCGATGCCGCGCTCGAAGCGGCGGAAGCCGGCGCCGCAGCCGCCCATATCCATGTGCGAGATCCGGAAACGGGCCGGCCGTCGATGTCGCTCGACTACTACGCCGATGTCATCGACAGGATTCGCGCGAAGCACCGCAGCCTGATCATCAACCTGACCACGGGGCCCGGCGGACGCTTTGTGCCCGATGAAGACGAGCCACGCGTGGCGGCCCCTGGTACCACGTTATTGCATCCGCTCAAGCGGGTGGAACATATCGCGGCGCTGCGACCCGATGTCTGTTCCCTCGATCTGAATACGATGAACTCGGGCGGCGACGTTGTCATCAATACGCCCGCCAACGTGCGCAAGATGGCAGGCGTCATCCGCAGCGCAGGCGTGATGCCGGAGCTGGAGATCTTCGATTCCGGTGACCTGAACATGGCGCTCGATTTCATGCGCGAGGGGGTGCTGGACGGCCCCGGCCTGTGGACCTTCGTGCTGGGCGTGAAGTACGGATTCGCCCCGAGCCCGGAGACCATCTTCTACGCCCGCAGTATGCTGCCGCAGGGTGCGCACTGGTCCGCATTCGGCATTGGCCGCGCCGAGTTCCCGATCGTCGCCCAGGCCTGGCTCGCGGGCGGCCATGTGCGGGTAGGACTCGAAGACAACATCTATCTGGAGAAGGGCGTACTCGCCCCGAACAATGCTGCGCTGGTGGCCAAGGCGCGCGACATCGTCAAGTCGCTGGGAGGAGACATCGCTTCGTCATCGGAGGCCCGCACCGTGCTGGGCCTGCGCAACGCCTGACATTTTCATTCATCGCACACCGCATTCGATATCACCATGAATACCATCCAGGTTCATCAGAAAGCCTCCAGTATCGACACGCTCGAACTCGCATTGACCGGCATGCCGCGTCCCGAGGCCGGCACGGGCCAGTGCATCATCGAAGTCGCCAGCGCGGGCGTGAACCCCAGCGACGTGAAGGCGACGCTCGGCATGATGCCGCATGCCGTATGGCCGCGCACGCCGGGGCGCGACTACGCAGGCGTCGTGATCGACGGCCCCTCGCAGTGGATCGGCCGGCAGGTCTGGGGCAGTGGCGGCGAGCTTGGCATTCGTCGCGACGGCACGCATGGCAAGTATCTGCGTATTGGCGTGGACGCAGTGCGCGAGAAGCCGGCGACGCTGTCGCTGCTGGAAGCCGGTGCCGTCGGGGTGCCGTTCATCACCGCGTATGAGGGCTTGCGCCGCGCCGGCATGCCGGGCGCCGGCAGCACGGTGCTCGTTTGCGGCGGCAATGGCAAGGTAGGCCAGGCCACGATCCAGATCGCGACCGCACTGGGCGCACGCGTGTTCGCCGTGGAGCGCGGTGCCGAGCCCTACCGTGGTCACGCCAGCGGAACGGTGCGCATGATCGATGCCAGCCGGGAGACGCTCTCCGCCGTCGTGCGGGAGGAAACCGGCGGGCATGGTGCGGATATCGTCTACAACACGGTGGGCAGCCCCTATTTCGAGCAGGCGAATCTGGCCATGGCGATTGGCGCCACGCAGGTCTTCATCTCCACGATTGAAAAGCCGGTGCCGTTCGACATCTTCGCGTTCTACCGTGGCCAGCACACTTACGTGGGCGTCGATACGCTTGCCATGGACAGCGAAGCCGGCGCAAAGATCCTCGATGCGCTGGCGCCGATGTTCACATCAGGCGCCCTGAAGGCGTTCCCGGTGCTTCCGGACTACACGTACGCGCTGTCCAATGCACGGGACGCCTATCGCGCCGTGCTGCAAGGCGCCACCGAGCGCGTGGTGCTGACGCCATGAATACGACCCGATTCGCACAGGCGCGGGCCTACCATCCCGCCAATCATGAAGGCATGCACTGCCTGCGTCTGCAAGGCCACGAGGCGGGCCCCTCCGACGCCCTGTGGCTGGGTGTGTCGATCATCCAGCCGGGCGGCCATACCTCGCTCGACGCCTCGCCGATGGAGAAGCACTACGTCGTGCTGGAGGGCGAGGTCTGCATCCGCACGCCGGATGAGTCCGTGACGCTCGGGCAGTTCGATTCCGTTCGGCTGGCGCCCGGGGAGGCACGGCAGGTGAGCAATTCCTCCAACCGGCCCGCGATGCTGCTGCTGGCCATGCCCTATCCGGCCACGACCACGGCCACCGCCAAGCCCTGATTTTTTTGTTGCTCTGCTGCAAACGTTTGCAAAGATCCACTTCATCACAACACGAGGAGACCCAGATGCAGAGAGTTTTCAGGCGACGTCATGTGATTCCACTGGCGCTGATGTCCACTGTCATCGCCCGGGAAGCGATGGCGGAAGACAGCGTGACGATCTACGGCCGGCTCAACACGGCCATCGAGTACTCGCGGGCCAGCACGGCAACGGACGGGACGAAGCTGGGCAGCACCGTGCGGCAGACCAACAATCGGTCGGTATTCGGCTTCCGGGGCGTGGAGCACCTTGGCGGCTCGCTCCAGGCCGTGTGGCAGATCGAGAGCAACGTCTCGCTGGACACCGGACAGGGCCAGATTGCGGGCCGCAATACGCGCGTGGGCCTGCAGGGCGACTACGGGCTGCTGTTCATGGGCCACTGGCAGACGCCCTATACCGAGTCGACGGCGGGCTACGATCCGTACTACCCGACCACCGCCGGCTACATGGCGTTGATCGGCAATGGCTCGACGTCGAGTTCCGACAACGTGCAGGACACGAGTTCGTTCGATCGGCGCCAGAAGAACATCATCCAGTACCGCTCGCCGCAACTGGGCGGCGCCAGCCTCTGGCTCGGCTGGGGATTGCCGGAAGAGAAGACGACGGTGCCACGCAATCCGGCGCTGTACTCCGCCGCGTTGGTCTACGAGCGAGGCCCGCTCGGCGCCACGATTGCCTATGAAGTCCACTCGCACTACCAGGCAGCCGGACGCAATGACGATGCGCTGAAGGTAGCCTTGGCCTACCAGCTGTTCCCGGGTACGCGCCTGGCCGCGCTCTATGAACACCTGCACTACCGCACGGATACGGGCGATCTGCAGCGCAATGGGTACTACGCATCGCTGGTGCAGAAGCTTGGGACCGGCAGCGTGCGGGTGGGGGTGGCCTATGCCGCCAACGGCACGGGGTCGTCCACGGACACGATCGGCTTCTTCCGTAGCGGCTCGGAGACCAATGCCATGCAGTTCACGGTGGGCTACGACTACCCGCTATCGAAGCGCACCGCGCTCTACGCCTACTACAGCCGCATCCATAACAAGAAAAACGCGATCTACGACTTCGCCATCAACGAGCTCGGTGTCAGCGCCGGTGCCGATCCGCAGACCCTTGCGCTCGGCATGCGGCACTTTTTCTGACGTCCGCGCACGCCATTTGCACCGTGAGGAGACAACCATGAGACGACAGTTTTTCCGCCCCATCACCGCCTTTGGGCTGATCGCGGCGCTTTGGCTGCCGCACGCGGCCATCGCGCAATCCCAGTATCCCGCGAAGCCGATCCGGCTGATCGTGCCGTTCTCGGCAGGCAGCGCCACCGATATCCTGGCGCGCATCATTGGCGGCAAGCTGGGGGAGGGCGGCCAATGGCAGGTGGTGGTGGACAACCGGCCCGGCGCCGGCGGCACCCTCGGCGCCAGCACGGTTGCCAAGTCGCCGCCTGACGGCTACACGCTGATCCTGGTCTCCGTGGGCCATGCCATCAACGCCACGCTCTATCCGAAGCTGGGCTACGACACGCTCAAGGACTTCGCGCCGGTGTCGCTGGTCGCTTCGGTGCCCAACGTGCTGGTGGTCAATGCCGCCAGTCCGTACAAGTCGATGCGCGACATCGTGGCCGCCGCCAAGGCCAAGCCAGGCACCCTGAATTTCGATTCCGCCGGTTCGGGCAGCTCCACGCACCTGAGCGGTGAGATGTTCAAGATGCAGGCAGGCATCGACATCGTGCACATTCCGTACAAGGGCACCGGCGAAGCGCTGACGGACGTGATGGCGGGGCGCGGCGACATGATGTTCGCGCCGACCGTATCGGCCATGCCGTTCGTCAGGCAAGGCAAGTTGCGCGCGCTGGCCGTGACCACGCCAGCCCGCGCCGGCGCATTGCCCGATGTGCCAACCGTGGCGGAGGCGGGGCTGCCCGGGTATGCGTTCGATTCGTGGTTCGGCGTACTGGCGCCGGCCGGCACGCCGAAGGAGGTGATCCAGGCGCTCAACACCGAGATCGGCAAGGCGCTGGCGTCGCCCGATGTGCGCGAGAGGCTGGCCGCGCAGGGGGCCGAGGCACGCGGCAGCACGCCGCAGGAGTTTGCCAGCTATATCCAGGCCGAAATCGGCAAGCTGGCGCCCGTGGTGAAACAGTCCGGCGTGCGGGCAGGGGAATAGCCGGCGCGGCGGCGGCAGGCGCTAGAATGGCGCATTCCAATAGCCAACGTGGCGTCTGCCTGCCCATGTCCGAGCGCAAACGCGTGACCATCAAGGACCTCGCCGCCGAGGTCGATGTCCACTATTCGACGGTGTCTCGCGTGATGAACCCCGCCACGCGCCATCTTGTGGCCGAAGAGGTGGCCACGCGAATCCTGAAGCTGGCCGAATTGCGCGGGTTCCGTCCGAACCGCATCGCGGCGGGGCTGCGTACGCAACGCTCGGGGCTGATCGGCGTGGTGTTGCCGGACATCGCGAATCCGGTGTTCCCGCCCATCCTGGCGGGGATCGAGGCCGTTCTCGGCAGGCACGGCTATGTGCCCATCGTCGTCAATGCTGGCGTGGAGCGCGCCAGGCAGCGTTTCGTGATCGACCAGTTACTGGCCCGGCAGGTGGAAGGGCTGGTGCTGGCCACGGCGGAACGCGACGATCCCTTGCTCGACTACTGCTTCCAGCTCGGCATTCCGGTGGTGATGGTGAATCGCGGCGAGCATACCGGCCGGGCGTCCTGCGTGGTCAGCGACAGCCAGCTGGCGATGGCGCTGACCGTCGATCATCTGGTATCGCTCGGCCACCGCAGCATCGGTCACATCGCCGGTCCCGCGAGTACCTCCACGGGCGAACTGCGGCGGGAAGGCTTCATGCAGGCGGTCAAACGCCATCGGTTGCGGCGCGGCGCGTATGCCGTCGTCGAGGCCGAGAGCTATACCCGGGAGGCCGGCCGCAGGGCCTGTGCCCAGTTGTTCGAAGCGCTGCCCGGCCTGACCGCCATTGCCGCAGGCAATGATCTCGTGGCCATGGGTTGCTACGACTTTCTGCGCGAGCGCGGCTTGCGCTGTCCGGAAGACGTCTCCGTGGTGGGCCACAACGATATGCCTTTCGTCGATGCACTGACGCCGCCGCTGACGACCATTCGCATCCCGGTGCATGACATGGGCGAACAGGCGGCCGAACTGCTGCTGCGCAGGATCGAGAAGCCACAGACTGCCACCGTCGTCATCGAATTGCGGCCGGAACTGGTGGTACGCGGCTCCACGGGGGCGCCGCCTGGGCAGGGTTGATCGATGCTTTCCTAGGAGAGCGCCGGACGATTGCCCAGGAACGCATCGCGCAGCAGGGTGCGGATGCCAGACGCTTCCAATGGACGCGGATTCGGGTACTGATCCTGTCGTGCCAGTTCGCATGCCCGCTCCAGATCCTCTTCTTTCAGGCCGATATCGCGCAACGCGGTAGGGGCGCCGAGCGAGGCGGCGAGGTCGAAGACCGCCGCCGGTGCATTGCCATCGGTGGCACCCAGCGCACGGGCGATGGCTTCCATGGCGGCCGGCGCGGCAGCGGCGTTGTAGGCAAGCGCGTGCGGCAGCACAATCGTATGGACCTCCGCGTGCGGCAGATTGAAGGTGCCACCCAGCGTATGACACAGCTTGTGGTGCAACCCTGCCGTGACGCTGCCGAGCACGGCGCCGCACAGCCACGCCCCGTAGAGCGCATCGCCGCGTGCGGCGAGCGTTTCGGCACCGTCCTCGCCACCTTCCCGGGCAATGACCGGCAACGCACGACCCAGCGCCGCGATGCCTTCGCGCGACATCCAGTCGCTGACCGGGTTGCGATCGCCCGCGTACAGGCCCTCGGCCGCATGGGCGATGGCATTGATGCCGCTGGTCACACTGACCATGCGCGGCAGACGCAGGGATAACTCCGGATCGTAGATGACAGTGCGTGGCAGGACACGGGCATCGCGTCCGGTGCGCTTGAGGCCGGCGTCGGTCAGGCCGTAGATCGGCGTCGCTTCCGAGCCGGCGTAAGTGGTGGGCACAGCGATGACGGGCAGCGCGGACTCCAGCGCAATCGCCTTGCCGAGACCGATCGTCGACCCCCCGCCGATGGCCAGCGCGCAGTCGGCGCCGCGCTCCGCCGCCACGGAGCGCGCCTTGCGGGCCTGTTCCACGGGCACGTGCATGACGGCGCCATCGAAGGTGCCCGCGCTGCGGTCGCCCAGCAACGCGCTGGCGCGCTCCGCGAGCGCACGTTGGCCGGGCGTGCAAAGCACGAGCACGCGCTTGACGCCGAGCGCATCGGCTTCATCGGCCAGTCGGGCCAGCGCGCCCGCGCCGAAGACCACGCGTTGGGGGCGGGACTGATAGACGAAAGGGTTCATGACGGCGGCATCTATTCGAGTGTGATGTTGCGGGCCTTGATCAGGCGGCCCCAGCGCGCGGACTCGTCCTGGATCAGCTTGTTGGTCTGGGTGGCGTTCCCTGCCACGATCTCGAAGCCGCCAGCGCTCAGCTGCTTCGCGATGGCAGGGTCGCGTAGGGTGGCGGTCACCGCCGCTGACAGTTTCTCCAGCACGGCCGGCGGGATCTTGGCCGGCGCGATCATGGCCACCCACGAGTATGCTTCGAAGCCCTTGTAGCGTTCCGCCACGGCGGGCACCTCGGGCAGACGGGCGTCGCGCTGCGGGGACGTCACCGCCAGCGCGCGCAGCTTGCCGGCCTGTACATAAGGCAGGATCAGCGGCAGGCTGGCGATCATCGAGTCCACGTGGGCGCCCAGTAGGTCGTTGATCGCGGGTCCGCCACCCTTGTAGGGGGTGTGGATACCGCTGGTGCCAGCGGCTTCGAAAAACGCTTCCGCCACAAGCTGGTTGGAACTCCCGGCGCCTACCGATGCGTACGAGACCTTCTTCGGCGTGCGCGTGGCACTGACGTAATCCTGGAGGGTCTGGTAAGGCGAACTGGCCGGCACCACGAGCACCATGGGCGAGCGGACCATGTACGACACACCCGTCAGGTCGCGCTTCCCGACATAGGGCAGTTTCGGATAAATGTGGGACTCGGTGGCGAAGGAATCGAACACCATGCCGAGCGTGTAGCCATCGGCGGGGCTCCGGGCAATCTGGCCGGTGCCTATGGTGCCGCCGGCGCCCGCGCGGTTATCTACCACCACGGTCTGCGCCAGGCGGGTGTGCAGGCCATCCTGCACCTGCCGTGCGACCTTGTCGACGGTGCCGCCTGCTGCATACGGTACGACGATCGTGACCGTCCTGGCGGGCCAGTCGTCGGCCATGACGTGGCCCGTTGCGCACATGAGGAGCGCGATGGCCAGCATGCGGCGGGGGCGCCCGCGCATCGAGCGCAGGGCGGCTGAGAGGTAGGTTGTCTCCATTGCGGTGCCTTCCAGTAGGGTTTCGACAATCCGGATGACGGAGGCTGCATGCTTTGCGATTTTCGCAAAGACTTGCCTCTCTGGGCTGAGGTGTTGATACTATTCCCGTCGGTTTGCCGTGGAAAGCCAATCCGGGCGCGTAATGCCTTTGCGGAGAGCGCACAAATGGAATTCATTCGCTTTGCTGAGAATCTGGCTGTCTTCGTCGATGTGGCACGTGAAGGGAGCTTCTCGGCCGTTGCGCGGCGGCGCGGGCAGGTCGCATCGTCAGTGTCGCGCCAGATCGACGTGCTGGAGCGGGAAATGGGCGTGGCGCTGTTCACCCGCTCCACGCGGGCGCTGGTCTGCACCGAGGCGGGCGATCTTCTCTACCAGCGGGCCGCGCGCATCCTCCAGGAACTCAATGAAACGCGCGACGCGGTGACGGCGCTGGAGCAGGGTGTCAGCGGCCGATTGCGCGTGGCGTGCCTGCCGGCGTTCGCGCGGCGGCACGTCGTACCCCACCTCGGTTCCCTCTACGCGCAGTATCCGGACCTGACCGTTGAGCTGGAGTTGACCGAGCGTGTGGTCGATCCGGTGCTCGAAAGGTTTGATGTCGTGGTGCGCGTCGGGCAACAGGCCGACAGCAGCCTGATCGCCCAGCGAGTGGCCAGCCAGCGATACGTGATCTGCGCCACGCCAGACTACCTGCGCGCTCACGGCAGACCCGTGCACGCGGATGAACTATCGCGCCACCGCCTTATCGACCGGGGCCACAGCACGAGCATGCGCGGCTGGCGCGAACTCCTGGAATCCACCCACGCCGCGCAGGCGCTGTTCGCGGTGGAGTGCGACGATTGCGATGCACGGCGGCTGTCGGTACTGCAAGGGCTGGGCATCGCCCTGATGCCGGACTGGTCGGTCGGCGAGGATATCGGGGCGGGGCGGCTGGAGGAATTGCTGCTGGATGGCCTCCGCCCGCAGGCACAAGGCGGCATCTATTTGCTGCGCGCCCAGCCGCGCGCATCGGCAAAGCTCCGGGCCTTCACATCGCACCTGAACCAATGCATTGGCGCCCCACCTTCATGGCAGCTGGCGATGACGCGCACCGAGACCTGCCCCCGGTGATTCTGACGCCTCTCTCATCGTGAAGGGGATGGCTATTCCGGCAACACGGCTACGGCCTCTATCTCGAACAGCATGCCGTCGATCGCCAGCCTTGGCACGGGAATCAGCGTGCAGGCGGGTGCCGGCCAGTCGCCCAGCAAGGCCTGCCAGGCGCGGCTGAAGATGGCCAGCCGTTCCATTGAATGATCGACGACCAGCACCGTGATCTTGGCTATGTCGGGGATGTCTGCGCCGCCGGCCTGCAGCGCCACGCGCAGGTTGGACAGTGCGCGGTTGACCTGCGCCGTGAAGTCGGCCCGCAGGCCGCCGCACATGTCCTCGCCACCCTGGCCCGCCGCGAAGATGAGCTTCGCAGGGCGGATCGCTACCGCGACATGTGAATAGCCGTTCAGGCGCGGATCGTAGAGATCGGGCGGGTTCATGAACTGGAGGTACGGGGCGCGCGGCGATTCGAGCTGCATGGCAGGGTCCTGGGTGGAAAGGGATGCCAGTGTCAAACCTCAAGTGCGATTGAGGTCAAGCTCGAGTGCGATACCATGCGCGCTGCAAGGGCTTTCCTTGTCCGCTATGGTCTTGTCATGAGCCGCCCCCCGAAAATCGACAAAATCGACCCGTTGGAACCACCCGTGCGCCCGATGCGCGCCCGCGACCCGCTGACCATTGGGCAGGTGGTCGAACGCAGCGGCGTGGCCGCTTCCGCGCTCCATTTCTATGAATCGAAGGGCTTGATTTCGAGCACGCGCAGCGCTGGCAACCAGCGCCGCTATCCACGCGGCATCCTGCGTCGGCTGGCTGTGTTACGCATTGCCCAGCGCATGGGCGTGCCGCTTGCGGTCATCGCCGAGGCGTTCGCGCGTTTGCCGGCGGGCAAGGCACCGACCGTGGCCGACTGGCGCCGGCTGTCTGCTTCCTGGCGGGAGGATCTCGACGCCCGCATCCGCGCGCTGACGATGCTCCGCGATCAACTCGACGGCTGCATTGGCTGCGGCTGCCTGTCGCTGAAGGCGTGTCCGTTGCGCAATCCACAGGACGTGATGGCGGGGCGGGGGCCAGGTGCCCATGTGGGCGAGGGGACGCCTTGACCCGCATATCCATGCGTTTGCCAGCCATGTCCGGCATAGTTGTCTGCCAGACATCTCCCTGTGATGCTCATCGCCTGGTGTTCACCATGAATCTTCCCCACCTGGAGCGGCAGCTCGCTTTCCTTAGAGAAATTGACCGACTGAAGAGCGTCGTGCGGATGTCGCCGCCTATCGATCGATCGCGTCGAGAAAATAGTGCCGAGCATTCCTGGCATCTCGCCATGTATGCGCTCGTGCTGTCGGAGCATGCGGCAGCGCCGGTCGATGTGGTCCGCGTTGTGAAGATGCTGCCGGGATCAGCGTAGAGTGACTCATAAGGCCGTCCCGTTGCTTCCGCGCATACGTACTATCACCTAATGCTGCATTGCGACAATCCTTCTGCTACAATTAGTGAAAACCCCATAAGGGTAATCCCTCAAGGAAGGACGCCATGAACACCCAATCCGACATCAAGATGACCGATCAACTCGAACGCGACCTGATCGAGCGCGAACTGGGCACGCAAAGCCTGGGTTTTGCCAACGACGTGAAGCGCGTCGTGGCTGCCGTGCAGAACGTTTTCTCCCGTCTGCAATCGGAAGCGCGCAAGGCCAAGGTCGTCTACGCGAACGGTTAATCCGGTCGGAACACCCGTAGTGCCTGCGGCGCCTTCCCGGCGCCGCCATTGAAAAACCGACCCGCCGCACACCCCTTCGAGGTGTGCGGCGGGTCGGTTTTTGGCTTATATGGGTGCTTAACGAGTCACTTCGATGCGATCGACGCGATCCGGGTAGAAGGCCAGATGGCCGGCGATCTGGGCGACCGCCTGATGGGGCGATTCATAGGTCCACCCCGCGTTGCCTGAGCGGGTGCCGCCGGCGGGAATACTGTAGTACGCCGCATTGCCCTTATACGGGCAGTGGCTGGTGTGCTGGGTGCGCGTCAGTTGCGACATGTCCACGTCTTCGCGCGGAATGTACTGGACCGGCGGGTACGAGGCCTCGGCGAGTGTCAGGGCCCGGCGGGTGTCGGCAATCACGCGGCCCGCTACGCTCACCACCACGCGGCCGGCCTGGGGCGTGATCGTGATCGGATGATCCGGGCCGGGAATCCGGACTAACTTGTCAGCGGATTTGTCGGTCATGGCAGACCTCCCTAAGAAAGGAGGCGCGGCGATCAGGCCGCGCCTCAAAGAAAAAGCCGCCACGGAGGTGACGTGAGGCCGAAAGGGAGAGAAGAGCCTCGGCCTCGGTATGGACGATAGCAAGCGCGATCGGCGCGGCATAGCGCGCGCAGGGGAACACACTCTTGTAGTCCCTAGAACAATCCAGGCCAACATTCCAAAACAAAGCCCCGCACGGGGCGGGGCTGCTGGGGCTGCTGGGGTTTGGGAGGCTCAAAAACTATCGGCAAATCAAAGCGATAGTGACTGGCCGCCAGCCGATTGTTCCTCGATCCACAGCGACAGCCGCACTTTGTACGCCTGCTGGATATGCCGCCGGGCAATCTGCTCGGCCTGCGCCGGGTTACGGGCCTCGAGTGCCTCCACCAGCGCCAGATGTTCCTCGTACGACCCCCGGGCGCGGCCCGGCACGGCCAGTGTGGAGCGGCCAAGCAGCGCCATCGACTCATGCAGCGAGCGCAAGGTTTTCAGAAGATATCGATTGTGCGCGCAGCGGTGCAGCGTCTCGTGGAACAGGCGATTGTTGACGGCCAGCTTGTCGGGGTCTTCAGCGAAGGCCAGATCGCGCTCGACAATATCGCGCAACAACGAGATTTCCACGTCGGTGGCATGGCGGGCGGCCAGGGCGGCCGCGGTGGATTCAAGCACCTCGCGCATGACATACAGCTCGCTCACCATGCTGGCGTCGAGCCGCGTGACCATCATGCCGCGATTGGGCTCGTTGACGACGAGCCCTTCGGACTCGAGCCGCGAGAGCGCCTCGCGCACCGGCGTGCGCGACAGCCCTAGCGATTCGGCGAGTTCCACCTCGCGCAGGCGCGTGCCGGGTGGCAGGTGGCCGGCCTGGATCGCGCCCCGGAGTTGTTGGTAGGCCCGTTCGGAACGCGGCAGCGACGCGCTCTGGTCGCCATCGGCGCCGGCAAGATCCGCAGGAAGCATGGATGCGTGTGAGTGGGGATGACAGCAAAGACAGCCATCATACCCGCTCGGGCAGGCCACTCGCCAGCCACCAGGCCCGAATACCCGATATCAGGCCGGCGGCGGCTCCGTGCGCCGGCTGCGCCGCCGCCGCGCCAGCATGTTCAATCCCTCCACGCCGGTCGAGAAGGCCATCGCCGCATAGATATAGCCCTTCGGCACGTGGTGGCCCAGCCCGTCGGCAATCAGTGTCATGCCGATCATGATCAGGAAGGCCAGCGCCAACATGATGATGGTGGGATTCGCGTTGATGAAGTTGGCCAGCGGCGCGGCTGCGAACAGCATCACGGTCACGGCGGCGATCACGGCAACGAACATGATCGGGACGTGGTCGGTCATGCCCACGGCGGTGATGATGCTATCGATCGAGAACACGAGGTCGAGCACGAGGATCTGGCCGATGGCCACCGCGAAACTTGGCGCGGCGCGGGCGACGATGCCTTCCTCGCCATGCCCGGGTTCGGGCGAGACGTGCTGATGGATCTCGCGCGTGGCCTTCCAGACCAGGAACGCGCCCCCGGCAATCAGGATGATGTCGCGCCAGGAAATGCCTTTGCCAAGGATCGTGAAGACCGGCTCGGTCAGCGCCACGATCCAGGCAATCGTCGCCAGCAAGCCCAGGCGCATCACCAGCGCAAGAGTGATCCCCAGCCGCCGCGCCTTCTCGCGCATGGCTTCGGGCAGCTTGTTGGTCAGGATGGAGATGAAAATCAGGTTGTCGATGCCGAGCACGACCTCCATGGCCACCAGTGTGGCCAGGGCGGCCCAGGCGGCCGGATCGCGCGCCAGCGCGAGTAGCGATTCCATGCGAACTCCTTGGTTGGGGTGGGCTGGGGCAGGGCTACCCGAAAGCGGACTACCAGGATCATGGTAGCGCACGCCGGCGGCGCAGGGGAGAGCAGTTAGGGTGAGATTGAGGTTGTGAAACGCCAAGACTGGAATATAGTATGTGATATATCAAAACAATACCGGTCATCACAACCATCGAGGAGACAACCCATGAAGATCTGTATCTATGGGGCAGGGGCGATTGGCGGCTACATGGGCGCGCAGTTGGCGCTCGCGGGCGCCGACGTGAGTTTCATCGCACGCGGGCCGCACCTGGCGGCCATGCAGGCCAACGGCGTGCGCCTTCATATCGAGGGCGAGGAGCGCGTGGCGCGCGTGCGCTGCACCAGCGATCCGCGTGAGCTGGGGCCGCAGGACTACGTGTTCATCACGCTCAAGGCGCACCAGGTGCCCGGCGTGGTGGACTTGATGCAACCGCTGCTCGGGCCGGAAACGGCCGTGGTGACCGGTGTCAACGGCATTCCCTACTGGTACTTCCACAAGCACGGTGGCGAGTTTGCCGGGCGCACGCTGGAGAGCGTGGACCCGGGCGGCAAGCAGTGGCGCGGCCTCGGGCCGGAGCGGGCCATCGGCTGCGTGCTGTATCCGGCGGCGGAGATCGAGTCGCCGGGCGTGATCCGCCATGTCTACGGTAAGAAGTTTCCTATCGGCGAGCCGGACGGCAGCCGTTCCTCGCGCGTGACGCAACTGGCCGAGCTGATGGTCAAGGCGGATCTCGACGCGCCCGTGCGCGACAACATCCGCGATGAGATCTGGCTCAAGCTGTGGGGCAACCTCTGCTTCAACCCGATCAGCGCGCTGACGCATGCCACGCTGGACATCATCACCGCCGACCCCGCCACGCGCGCGCTGTCCCGCCAGATGATGCTGGAGGCCAAGGCGATTGCCGAGCGCTTTGGCGTGCACTTCCGCGTGGATGTGGAGCGCCGCATCGACGGCGCCGGCGCGGTGGGGGCGCACAAGACCTCGATGCTGCAGGACCTGGAGGCCGGCCGGGCGATGGAAATCGACCCCTTGCTGACCGTGGTGCAGGAGATGGGGCGGATGATCGGCCAGCCCACACCGATGGTCGATGCCGTGCTTGGCCTGATCAAGCAGCGCGACAGGATGGCGCAGGGCGGCCAGACTGCGCCGCCCGGGCCGGTAGCGCGCGCGGCATGACGCGGGAGAAATCCCCGGCGATGTGGTGATCTTGATATACCATATACGAAAGGCCGGACCCGCCCTTTTCTCACCCGTTCGGGTTCTTGACGCGCGATCATCGACGAAATTGATGAGCAAACCGCATGGCGCCATGCCAAACTGGTCACCATGCGTCCGCGCGTCAGGCCCCGGCAGAGAAGCAGGGCGGGACGCCGCCGGAGGCCGCCTCGGCCCCCGGGGCGCCGGTCATAGACGAGTGCATTCATGTCCGCCCAAACACCCGAAGTCCAGCCCGCCGGCCTGACCCTGTCGCTGCAGCCGATCAACGCGGGCGCCAGCCTGCGCGACCAGGCCTATGCGATGCTGCGCCAGGCCATTGCCGATGCCGATATCTATCAGTCGCGGGAGGAAGTGCGACTGGACGAGCGCGTGCTGTCCGAGGCGCTGGGCGTGAGCCGCACGCCGATCCGCGAGGCGATGACGCTGCTCGAGCAGGAAGGCTTCCTGCGCACGGTGCCGCGCCGCGGCATCTACATCATGCGCAAGACCAAGCGCGAGATCGTGGAGATGATCCAGGTCTGGGCCGCGCTGGAAAGCATGGCGGCCCGCCTGGCCACGCTCCATGCCACTGACGAGGAAATCGGCAAACTGCGACACATGTTCGACAGCTTCCGAGACTCCACGCCGGCCGAGCACATCGAAGAGTATTCCGACGCCAACATCGTCTTTCATCAGGCGATCGTGCAGCTATCGAAGTCGCAGATCATCATGGACGCGATCAAGAACATCTTCGTCCATGTGCGTGCAATTCGGAAAATGACGATCTCGCAGAGCGACCGGGCCGCGCGGTCGATCGTCGATCATCTGCGGATTATCGAGGCGCTGGAGAAGCGCGATACGGAGCTGGCCGAGAAGCTGGTGCGCCAGCATTCGCTCGATCTGGCCGACTACGTGGAAAAGAACTGCGACTTCCTGGACTGACTGCCGGCCACGTCATGCACGCCCCGTCGCCCGGCCCATGACGGGGCGCGGGCATTGTTCCGCGATGTGGCCGAATCTTCTAGCGCCCCAACAGCTTTACGGCACGTTGGGGCTTTTTCTTTGGCACGTTTCTTTGGCACTTTTCCTTGGTTATTTGCCGATCTCGCAGGGGCGAGGGGCTGTCCTTGGAACGGCCTCTGCGTCATCCGCAACACCTCCCCGGTTCACACAGCCTCTGCCAGCGTAGGCACCGCAAGGCTTTATGCGCATTTGCTGCGATGCAGCGTCGAAACTTCCATGATTCGGGTTTAAACCCTCTTGCATCTTGCTGATATACCACATACTGTATGTCAAAAGAGCGAGACACATATCAGGAGACGAGCATGGCCGAGGCTACCAACCAAAGTCAGACCAGCACCATGGCGCAACGCAAAGCCCTGGACGGCATTCGCGTCCTGGACCTGACGCACGTTCAGGCCGGCCCCTCGGCTACGCAGTTGATGGCCTGGATGGGCGCCGACGTGATCAAGGTCGAATTGCCCGGACGCGGTGACATCACGCGCAGCCAGCTGCGTGACGTGCCCAACGCTGACAGCCTGTACTTCACCATGCTGAACAGCAACAAGCGTAGCCTGACGCTCAATATGAAAACGCCGGAAGGCAAGGCACTGCTGGAAGACCTGATTCAGCAGAGCGATGTGCTGATCGAGAACTTCGGTCCGGGCGTGCTGGCCCGCGCCGGATTCGACTGGGAACATATCCAGGACCTGAATCCGCGCATGGTCTATGCGTCGATCAAGGGCTTCGGTCCCGGCCCCTACCAGGACTGCAAGGCGTATGAAAACGTGGCTCAGTGCATGGGCGGTGCCGCATCGACGACAGGCGAAGCCAGCGGCATGCCATTGGTGACGGGCGCGCAGATCGGCGATTCGGGTACGGGCGTGCACTGCGTGGTCGGGATCCTGGGCGCACTGCTGCAGCGCGAGCATTCGGGGCGCGGCCAGCGCGTGGAAGTCGCCATGCAGGACGCCGTACTGAACCTGTGCCGCGTGAAACTGCGCGACCAACAGCGCCTGGATGCCGGCCCGCTGCGCGAGTACCCCAACGATCAGTTCGACGACCACGTGCCGCGCGCGGGCAATGCGTCGGGCGGCGGCCAGCCGGGCGCTGCGCTGCGCTGCGCGCCGGGCGGTGCCAACGACTATGTCTACGTCATCATCCAGCCGCAGGGCTGGGAGCCGCTGATGCGCCTGTGCGGCCGCGAAGATCTGATCACCGATCCGGAATTCGCCACGCCTGAAGTGCGTCTGAAAAAGCTCGCCGCGTGCTTCGGCATCATCGAGCAATGGACCCTGGGCCACACCAAGTTCGAGGTGATGAACGCGCTCAACAAGGTGGATGTGCCGTGTGGCCCGATATTGTCGATGAAGGACCTGATCGGGGACCAGTCGATGTACGAGCGCGGCTTCCTGATCGAGCTGGAGCACCCGGTGCGCGGCAAATACGTGCAGCTCGGCTCGCCGATCACACTGTCCGACTCGCCGGTGAACGTCGAGCGCTCGCCGCTGCTGGGGGAGCACACCAACGAGATCCTCGAATCGCTGGGGCGGTCGCCGGCCCAGATTGCTGCGCTGCGCCTGGCGGGAGCGATCTGACCCGAGGCGTCCGGCCCCGGCCGGTGCCTCGTCTCCACAGCCCCTGACGGGGGTCTCTCCATTCTCTGCTGAAAGAGCAGGCGCGGCACGCTCGCGCCTGTCAGAGGAGTTCTGCCGTGCAAACCTGGATTCGCTTCCGCCGTCCTGATGGCGACGCCGCTTATGGCCGGCTTGACGAGGGTGATGCCGACCGCGTCATCGAATGCGATGGCCCTGGCTATACCGATCCTCGCCCCACGGGCAATAGCTACAGCTACGCCTCGCTGGACCTGCTGGCCCCGTGCCAGCCGGGCAAGATCGTGGCGCTGTGGAACAACTTTCACGCCCTCGCGGCCCGGCTGGAGAAAGCGGTGCCCGTGCATCCGCTGTTCCTGCTGAAGCCGGCAAGTTCGCTGGCCGGCCCCGGCGACGGCATCCTGCGTCCGAGCGGGTATACCGGCAAGATCGCCTACGAAGGCGAACTCGGCATCGTCATTGGCCGCGAATGCCGGAATGTGCCGCTCGCCGAGGCTGCCTCGCACATCTTCGGGTACACCATCGTCAATGACGTCACGGCGAGCGAGCTGCTCAATGCCGATCCCAACTTCCCGCAGTGGACGCGCGCCAAGGGTTCCGACACCTTCGGTTGCGTCGGTCCGGCCATTGTCTCCGGCTTTGACTGGCGAAGCGCCAGCGTGGTAACGCGTCTGGACGGCGTCGAGCGCCAGAACTACCCGTTGTCCGACATTGTTTTTTCGCCCGAGGAGCAGGTCAGCCTGCTGTCGCGGGACATGACGTTGATGCCGGGCGACGTGATCGCCGTCGGCACCTCGATCGGGGTCGGGTCGATGAAGGAGGGTTCTGTGGTGGAGGTGTCGATCCGCGGGATCGGCTCGCTGGTCAACCATGTGCGCGGCTGAACGAGCCAGTTTGCGAAGGCGGGAAGCTCGGTAGTTTCCCTTATCTGGTTGCGTAATTTCGGGGAAATGCTGCGGCGCATCGACGAAAGTTCGCATCAGTGCTTGCTGAATGCTGATATATCACATACCGTATTTGCCAAAGGTCGCTGCCTGTAGCGAATCGTCAAGGAGGAGACATCGTGAAGTCCGAAGTAGCCAGGCGGGCGCGAGAACGACCGCTGAGGACACCTTGAAGCAGAAGTTTTCCAATCCCCGTCAATTTGTATAGAAGGATGCAACCATGGCAGAAGTCGGAAACGAGCTGCAGCGTCAGGCTGGCGAAGAACATCAGGCACAAACCGATGGTTTTCATCTGGTCATCGAAGCGCTGAAGCTGAACGGCATCGAGAACATCTACGGCCTGCCCGGTATTCCGGTCACGGATCTGGCCCGTCTGGCGCAGGCCAACGGCATGCGCGTTATCAGCTTTCGTCATGAGCAGAATGCCGGCAACGCCGCAGCGATTGCCGGCTTTCTCACGCAGAAGCCGGGCGTTTGCCTGACCGTGTCTGCGCCCGGCTTCCTGAACGGGCTGACGGCGCTGGCGAATGCGACCACCAACTGCTTCCCGATGATTCTGATCAGCGGCTCGAGCGAGCGCGAGATCGTCGATCTGCAGCAGGGTGACTACGAAGAGATGGACCAGCTGGCTATAGCCCGTCCGCACGCCAAGGCTGCCTTCCGCGTGCTGCACGCTGAAGACATTGGTGTCGGTATCGCGCGTGCCATCCGCGCCGCCGTGTCGGGCCGTCCCGGCGGTGTGTACCTGGACCTGCCGGCCAATCTGCTGGGCCAGTCGATGGAAGCCGAGCGTGGCCGCAAGTCGTTGATCAAGGTGGTGGACCCGGCCCCGCGCCAACTCCCTGCACCGGACTCGATCGACCGTGCCGTCGCGCTGCTGAAGAGCGCCAAGCGCCCGCTGATCCTGTTGGGCAAGGGTGCCGCGTACGCTCGCGCCGATGCGGATATCCGCGCGCTGGTCGAGAAGACTGGCATTCCGTACCTGCCGATGTCGATGGCCAAGGGCCTGCTGCCCGATACACACCCGCAATCGGCCTCGGCCGCACGTTCGTACGTGCTGGCGGAAGCTGACGTGGTGATGCTGGTCGGCGCCCGCCTGAACTGGCTGCTGTCGCACGGCAAAGGCAAGACCTGGGGCAAGCCGAAGCAGTTCATCCAGATCGACATCTCGCCGACCGAGATGGACAGTAACGTGGCCATCGCCGCGCCCGTAGTGGGTGACATTGGTTCGTGCGTATCGGCAATGCTCGACAAGATCGGCAACGGCTTTGCCAAGCCGGACGCCGATTGGCTGAACGCGGTGGACGAACGCAAGGACAAGAACCTGGCGAAGATGGCCGAGACCTTGTCCAAGGATGTGTCGCCGATGAACTTCCATAGCGCGCTGCGCGCGCTGAAGGACGTCGTCAAAGCCAATCCGGGCATCTCGTTTGTCAACGAAGGCGCCAACACGCTGGACTACGCCCGTGCCGTGATCGACATGTACGAGCCGCGCAAGCGCCTGGACGTGGGCACCTGGGGCGTGATGGGTGTGGGTATGGGCTACGCGGTCGCTGCGGCGGTCGAAACCAGCAAGCCGGTCCTCGCGCTGTGCGGTGACAGTGCGTTCGGCTTCTCGGGCATGGAGGTGGAAACTATCTGCCGCTACAACCTGCCGATCTGCATCGTCATTTTCAACAATAACGGCGTCTACAAGGGTATCGACGTGAATCCGACCGGCGGCAACGATCCGGCGGTCACGATGTTCGTCAAGGGGGCGCGCTACGACAAGATGATGGAAGCGTTCGGTGGGGTTGGTCACAACGTCACCACACCGGCGGAACTCGAAGCCGCGGTGAACGAAGCCTTGCGGTCGGGCAAGCCCACGCTGGTCAACGCCGTCATCGATCCGGCTGCCGGCACCGAAAGCGGTCGTCTGACCAATCTGAATCCGCAGAGCGCGGCCAAGAAGTAATCCACCCCAGTTTCACCCTCTATTCCATCAGGAGAGCGATTGTGAACCTCCCACTCAACGGCATCAAGATCATCGACTTTACGCACGTGCAAGCCGGCCCCGCCTGCACGCAGCTTCTCGCATGGTTCGGCGCAGACGTCATCAAGGTGGAACGCCCCGGCTCCGGCGACGTCACCCGCACGCAATTGCGCGACATTCCCGACGCGGACGCGCTGTACTTCACCATGCTGAACAGCAACAAGCGCTCGCTGACGCTGGACACCAAAAAGCCGGAAGGCAAGAAGATCCTGGAGCAGTTGATCCGCGAATCGGATGTGCTGGTCGAGAACTTCGGCCCCGGTGCGCTTGACCGCATGGGGTTCTCCTGGGAGCGCATCAAGGAACTGAACCCGAAGATGATCGTGGCATCGGTCAAGGGCTTCAGCGACGGCCACCACTATGAAGACCTGAAGGTCTACGAGAACGTGGCACAGTGCGCTGGCGGTGCCGCGTCGACCACCGGTTTCTGGGACGGCCCGCCGACCGTGTCGGCCGCCGCCCTGGGTGACTCGAACACCGGCATGCACCTGGCCATCGGCATCCTGACCGCGATCATCGGCCGCCAGCAGACCGGCCAGGGTCAGAAGGTTGCCGTATCGATGCAGGACGCCGTGCTGAATCTGTGCCGCGTGAAGCTGCGCGACCAGCAGCGACTGGACCGCCAGGGCTATCTGGAAGAGTATCCCCAGTATCCGCACGGCACGTTCAGCGACGTGGTGCCCCGTGGTGGCAACGCCGGCGGTGGCGGCCAGCCGGGCTGGGTGCTGAAGTGCAAGGGTTGGGAGACCGATCCCAACGCCTATATCTACTTCACCATCCAGGGCCACGCCTGGGAGCCGATCTGCAAGGCACTGGGCAAGGAAGAGTGGATCAGCGATCCGAACTACAACACGCCCAAGGGCCGTCAGCCGCATATCTTCGAAATCTTCAAGACCATCGAAGAATGGCTTGCCGACAAGACCAAGTACGAGGCGGTGGACATCCTGCGCAAGTTCGATATTCCCTGCTCGCCGGTGCTGTCAATGAAGGAAATCGCGGCGGATGAATCGCTGCGCAAGAGCGGTTCGATCGTGGAAGTCCCGCACAAGGAACGTGGCACCTACCTGACCGTGGGCAGCCCGATCAAGTTCTCGGCCATGAAGCCGGAAATCACCGGTTCGCCGCTGCTGGGCGAGCACAGCGAGGAAGTGCTGGCCAGCCTGGGCTATGCCGCCGAGGAGATCTCCCGTCTGCGTGAGTCGCAGGTGATCTGAGCCAGGCGCCAGCACTGCCAGCGCCCAATGTGACAGCGGGTCACACCTGGAGCGCCGGGGAATGCGTAGACGGGACGTAACGCACCCTGGCGCTTCATGGTTTGGACGCCAAGCTGAGGGACCGGCATGGCCGACGGTGCCACAATGACAGCCCGGACCCCTGGTGGCGAACCTCGCCACCCTCCCATTCGCCTGGAAAGCTCAGGAAAGACCAAGACCATGCAGACCGCGATCGACTATGAACAGCTGGTGTCGGCCATCGGCGACGCCGTGATCATCTCCGGCGCCGACGGTGCCATCACGTTATGGAACCCGGCCGCCGAGTACATGTTCGGCTACACCCGGGAGGAGGCCCTGGGCAAGTCGCTGGATCTGATTATTCCCGAGCGCCTGCGTGCGCGCCACTGGGAGGGCTACGACAAGACCATGGCAACGGGCCAGACCCGCTACGGCCATGACTTGCTCAAGGTCCCGGCGATCAACAAGAACGGCGAAGCGATGTCGATCGCTTTTACCGTGGCGCTGCTGCACGGGCAGGGCGGGGAAATCACCGGCATCGTGGCGGTGATCCGTGACGAGACCGTGCGCTTCCAGGAAGAGCGGGCGCTGCGCAAGCGCATCACGGAACTGGAAGCCAGGACGGGCGCCGAGGCCGGAGCCGGCTGACTCACCGGACGCAGTTGCAGCATGGCGCAGGAACGATAAGGCCGGGCGATTCTCCCGGCCTTTTCCGTTTCTACGTTCACGCGCTGGCCAACGCCAGGTTTCGTGTGAGCGGGGCGCGTTCCGATGCCTGCTTCATTGCCGCCGCCATGGTCGCACCCAGCTCCGCTGGCGACCCGGCGACATGGATGCCGGCTTCGCGCATGGCGTTGACCTTCGCTTCCGCCGTGCCCGTCCCGCCCGAGATGATCGCGCCGGCGTGCCCCATGCGGCGTCCCGGCGGCGCCGTGGTGCCGGCGATAAAGCCCACCACCGGTTTGCGCCTGTGCGCATCGCGCAGAAACTGGGCTGCCTCTTCCTCCGCCGATCCGCCAATCTCGCCGATCATGATGATGCCTTCGGTCCTGTCGTCGGCCAGGAACATCTCCAGGCAGTCGATGAAGTCGGTGCCGTTCACCGGATCGCCGCCGATGCCGATGCAGGTCGATTGCCCCAGTCCGGCCGCCGTGGTCTGCGCCACGGCCTCATAAGTCAGCGTGCCCGAGCGCGACACCACGCCGATCTTGCCCGGTGTATGGATGTGGCCGGGCATGATGCCGATCTTGCATTGCCCCGGCGTGATTATCCCCGGACAATTCGGGCCAACCAGGCGGCTGCCGGACCCCGACAGCGCACGCTTGACCCGCACCATGTCCATCACGGGAATGCCTTCGGTGATGCAGACGATCAGCGCGATGCCGGCATCGACCGCTTCCAGGATGGCATCGGCGGCGAATGGTGGCGGCACATAGATGACCGAGGCGTCGGCGCCTGTGGCATTGGCGGCAGCGGCCACGGTATCGAAGACCGGGAGGCCCAGGTGCGATTCACCGCCCTTGCCGGGCGTGACGCCGCCCACCATCTTCGTGCCATAGGCCAGTGCCTGTGCCGAATGGAATGTGCCTTGTGCGCCGGTAAAGCCCTGGCAGATCACGCGGGTGTCTTTGTCGATCAGCACGGCCATTTCACTTTCCTCCCTTCTTCGATTGGTGCGTGCGCACGGCGGCCACGACTTTCTCGGCCGCATCGGCAAGATCCTTGGCGGAGACGACCGGCAGGCCCGAATCTCGCAGGATCTTCTTGCCGAGGTCGACGTTGGTGCCTTCCAGCCGCACCACCAGCGGCACGGTCAGGTCCACTTCGCGCGCGGCGGCCACCACGCCTTCGGCAATCACGTCGCAGCGCATGATGCCGCCGAAGATATTGACGAGAATCCCTTCGACCTCGGGATCGGCCAGGATCAGCCGGAACGCCGCGGTGACGCGCTCCGTCGTGGCACCGCCGCCTACATCGAGGAAGTTGGCCGGCTCGCCGCCATGGAGCTTGATGATGTCCATCGTGGCCATCGCCAGGCCTGCGCCATTCACCATGCAGCCGATGTTGCCGTCCAGCCGCACGTAGTTCAGGGCGTGCCGGGCGGCTTCGGTCTCGGCCGGGTCTTCCTCGCTCTCGTCGCGCATGGCATCGATGTCGGGATGGCGGAAGAGGGCGTTATCGTCGAAACTGAACTTGGCGTCGAGCGCCATCACGTCGCCGCTGCCGGTGACCACAAGCGGATTGATCTCGACGATCGACGCGTCGAGTTCGGTGAACGCGCGGTAGGTCGAGAGGATAAAACGGGTAGCCGCGCCCACCTGCTTGCCCGACAGCCCCAGGCCGAATGCCAGCCGGCGTGCATGAAACGGCTGGATGCCGCTGGCCGGATCGATTGCCACCTTCAGGATTTTCTCGGGCGTGCGTGCGGCAACCTCCTCGATCTCCATGCCGCCTTCGGTGGACGCCATGATCGTGATGCGCGACGTGGCGCGGTCGATCAGGATGCCCAGGTAGAGCTCGCGCGCGATGTCGCAGCCTTCCTCGACGTAGAGGCGCCGCACTACCCGGCCGGCCGGGCCGGTCTGCCTGGTGACCAGGGTCTTGCCCAGCATCTGCGCGGCGCTCGAGCGGACGTCATCGATCGACTTCACCACGCGCACGCCGCCCTTGCCCGAGCTGTCATCCGCGAAGCGGCCGGCACCGCGGCCGCCAGCGTGGATCTGCGACTTCACCACCCAGACCGGGCCGCCCAGCTTGCGGGCGGCATGGGCGGCCTCGTCTGGCGTAAAGGCCACGCGGCCATGCGGTACAAGCACGTCATAGCGCCTGAGCAACTCCTTGGCCTGATATTCGTGAATGTTCACGTGTCTCCTCGGTTGAAAAGCGCCGCGGGCCGCAGGTCGGGACCCGCCTGTTCAGTTTTTCGCAGCGTAAAATATGATATGTAATATATCAGTAATAAAATCAAGCCGAAACGGGTGCGAGCTGAATTGCGCAAAAGGGATGTCCGCGCTGACAAGGCCATCGCATCAATAGAGCAAGATTGATCGCAAAGCCTTCTATGTTGCGGGTTAACGCTGGTGTATGCCGCAGGATCTATTGCGATGCGGAATGAAAAGTCTGAACCGCGCTGCATTTTCTTCTTGTTGTGGTGTGATATATCACATACGTTATCCAGCAAGCGCGCAAGAGAATCTTCAAGGAGACAACGCCATGAATAACAAAGCACTGGATGGTGTCCGCATCCTGGACATGACGCACGTGCAGGCCGGCCCCTCGGCCACCCAGCTGATGGCCTGGCTGGGCGCCGACGTGATCAAGGTGGAACTGCCCGGCCGGGGCGACATCACGCGCAGCCAGCTGCGCGACGTGCCGAACGCCGACAGCCTCTACTTCACGATGCTGAACTCCAACAAGCGCAGCCTGACGCTGAACATGAAGACGCCCGAGGGCAAGGCGCTGCTGGAAGACCTGGTGCAGCGCTGCGACGTGCTGGTGGAGAACTTCGGCCCCGGCGTGCTCGATCGCGCTGGTTTCGACTGGGACCGCCTGCAGGAGTTGAACCCGCGCCTGATCTACGCGTCGATCAAGGGCTTCGGCCCGGGGCCGTACGCGGACTGCAAGGCGTACGAAAACGTGGCCCAGTGCATGGGCGGCTCGGCCAGCACGACGGGTACCGAGGACGGTGCGCCCACGGTGACCGGCGCCCAGATCGGCGACTCGGGTACCGGCGTGCACTGCGTGGTCGGCATCCTGGCCGCACTGCTGCACCGCGAGCATTCGGGCCGTGGCCAGCGCGTGGAAGTGGCGATGCAGGACTCGGTGCTGAACCTCTGCCGCGTGAAACTGCGCGACCAGCAGCGCCTCGCGGCCGGTCCGCTTAAGGAATTTCCGAACGAAACCTTCGGCGACTACGTGCCGCGTGCCGGCAATGCGTCGGGCGGCGGCCAGCCGGGCGCCGCGCTGCGCTGCTCGCCGGGCGGGGCCAACGACTACGTCTACGTGATCATCCAGCCGCAAGGCTGGGAGCCGCTGATGCGCCTGTGCGGCCGGGAGGACCTGATCACCCATCCGCAATTCGCCACGCCGGAGGCGCGCCTGAAATGCCTGGGCGAGTGCTTCTCCATCATCGAGAAGTGGACCAAGACCAAGACGAAATTCGAGGTCATGGACGCCCTGAACGAGGTCGACGTGCCGTGCGGCCCGATTCTCTCGATGAAGGACCTGATCGAGGACAAGTCGATGTTCGACCGCGGCTATCTGGTCGAGCTGGACCACCCGGAGCGCGGCAAGTACGTGCAGCTGGGCTGCCCGATCACGCTCTCGGCCTCGCCGGTGGAAGTGGAGCGTTCGCCGCTGCTGGGCGAGCACACCGAGGAAATCCTCGACTGGCTCGGCCGCTCGCCGGCCCAGATCGCGGCGTTGAAGGCGGCCGGCGCGGTCTGAGCCGCGCCACCTCTCGAATGCATGTCTGCAATGCCTGAACAGATGGAGACCTGACATGGCACATGACAAGGATGCGGTACGCAAGATTCTGGCGACCGTGAAGCAAGAGGGGCGCGCTGCGCTGACGGCGCCCGAGGGCAAGCTGGTCTGCGACGCCTATGGCATCTCGGTGCCGGGCGAGGGCGTGGCCAAGTCGCCGTCGAACGCGGTGGAACTGGCGACGAAGATGGGCTTCCCGGTGGTGATGAAGATCGTCTCGCCGGACATCCTGCACAAGACGGAGGCTGGCGGCGTGCTGGTGGGCCTGAAGTCGGCGGCGGATGTGGAGCAGGGCTACCGCACCATCGTCGAGAACGCCAGGAAGTACAACGCCAATGCCGAAATCATCGGCGTGCAAGTGCAACAAATGATCACGGGCGGCCAGGAAGTCATCATCGGCGCCGTGACCGACCCGTCGTTCGGCAAGCTGGTGGCCTTCGGCCTGGGCGGCGTGCTGGTGGAAGTGCTCAAGGACATCACCTTCCGCATGGCGCCGGCCACCAATGAGGATGCGCTGTCGATGCTGGACGGCATTGCCGCCGCCGAGGTGCTCAAGGGCGTGCGCGGCGCCGACCCGGCCAACCGCGAGGCGCTGGCCGGCATGATCGAGCGCGTGTCGCAGCTGGTCACCGATTTTCCGGAGATTTCCGAGCTGGACCTGAACCCGGTGTTCGCCAGCAAGGACGGCGCCATCGCCGCCGACGTGCGGATTGTGGTGGACTTCTCGCCGCAGCCGGAGAAGTACCGTCCCACGCAGGAACAGATCGTCAAGCAGATGAACCGCATCATGCGCCCGGACACGGTGGCGGTGATCGGCGCATCGGCCGAGGACGGCAAGATCGGCAATTCGGTGATGAAGAACCTGATCAACGGCGGCTACCAGGGCAAGATCTACCCGATCCACCCGAAGGCCGAAGAGATCATGGGCATGACGGCCTACAAGAGCGTGCTCGATGTGCCGGGCAACATCGATGTGGCCGTGTTTGCCATCCCGGCCAAGTTCGTGGCCCAGGCGCTTGAAGAAGTCGGCAAGAAGGGCATTCCCGGCGCCGTGCTGATTCCGTCCGGGTTTGCCGAAACCGGCAACGTGGAAGGGCAGGACGAGATCGTCGCGATTGCCCGCAAGCACGACATCCGCCTGATGGGACCGAATATCTACGGTTTCTACTACACGCCGAAGAACCTGTGCGCCACGTTCTGCACGCCGTATGACGTGAAGGGCAAGGCGGCGCTGTCGTCGCAGTCGGGCGGCATCGGCATGGCCATCATTGGCTTCTCGCGCTCGGCCAAGATGGGCGTGTCGGCGATTGTCGGCCTGGGCAACAAGTCGGATATCGACGAAGACGATCTGCTCACCTTCTTCGAGCAGGACGACAACACCGAGATCATCGCCCAGCACTGCGAGGACCTGAAGGATGGCCGCGCCTTTGCCGAGGCGGCGCGCCGGGTGTCCAAGAAGAAGCCGGTGGTGGTGCTCAAGGCGGGCCGTACCAGCATGGGCGCGCGGGCAGCCAGCTCGCACACCGGGGCGCTGGCCGGCAACGACCGCATCTACGAGGACGTGTTCAAGCAGTCCGGCGTGATCCGGGCGCGCTCGCTGCGCGACCTGCTCGAGTTCGCGCGGGGCATTCCCAAGCTGCCGACGCCGAAGGGCGAGAACGTGGTCATCATCACGGGCGCGGGTGGCTCGGGCGTGCTGTTGTCCGATGCGTGCGTGGACAACAACCTGTCCCTGATGACCATGCCGGACGACCTCGACGCGGCGTTCCGCAAGTTCATCCCGCCGTTCGGCGCGGCCGGCAACCCGGTGGATATCACCGGCGGCGAGCCGCCCACGACGTACAAGAACACGCTGCGCCTTGGCATGGAAGACCCGCGCATCCACGCGATCATCCTTGGCTACTGGCACACGATCATCACCCCGCCGATGGTGTTCGCCAAGCTGGTCATCGAGGTGAAGGAAGAGATGGCGGCGAAGGGCATCGAAAAGCCGATCGTGGCATCGCTGGCCGGCGACGTGCAGGTAGAGGAAGCCGCTGAATACCTCTACGAGCACGGTGTGCCGTCCTATGCGTACTCCACCGAAATCCCGGTGGCAGTGCTCGGCGCGAAGTACAAGTGGGCGAGGGGAGCGGGCAAGATCTGATGCGGTCCGCCCCGCCGGCATAGCCAGATTTGCCGGCATCTCCAGCACAACCAGCCCCCAACGAGACAGCAACCGTTAGGGGCATTTTTTTAGAACCTGAGGAGAGCCCGATGTCGCAAACGCAAGATAGCGGGGCAGCCGCATCTCGCAGGACGTGACGCTGATATTGCGCGACGAATCGTCAAAGAAGGTCGTAAATCGCCTAGTTCATGCCCGTGCCGGACATCGCACGCAGGTATTCGTTCTTCTTGTTGAAGATCAGCTGGCTCAGGAACGGCGCGTCATAGGCGTTGAGCAGGTGCGCGTGGTGTTCCTCGATATAGCGGGTCACGCGGGTCTTCTCGCATTCGATGCCGCAGAGCCACTCGAACATCGGCATGTCCCAGCGGAAGCGCAGGCCCAGTTCGGCGAAGGCGGCGTTGAAGGCGGCGAGTTGCACCGCACGATCAGGGCCCGTGTCGCCGGCGGCGGGCGACGTAACGGACGCGGAAGACGCGGCGGGATACAGTGGGTTCATGATCGTCTCCTGTGTTTGCACGTACACGAGCTTGGTACAAGTGCAGAGTAGGCGTGACGAACGATTTACGATAATTAAAGTTTCATCGAGAAATCATAAGGCATCGTTTATATATTGGGGTGACTACACCTGACGGGCGATGCGCGGCCGGATCAGCCCCTCCACGCCGGTGATCTGCTGGATCAGCGTGGCACCTTCCTCCATCAGGAAATGCTTGAATGCCAGCGCCACCGGCGGCAGCCGCTTGTTCTTGCGGTGCACCACATACCAGTTCAGCATAACTGGGAAGCCTTCGATATCGAGCACGGCCAGCTTGCCCGCCTGTAGCTCCAGTCCCACCGTGTGCGCGGACAGGAAGGCGATGCCCATATTGGCGATGACCGCCTGCTTGATCGTCTCGGTGCTCTTGATCTCCATGGCGATACGCAGGTTCGAGAGCCGCCCGGCAAAGCCTTCCTGCATCGAATTCCAGGTATCGGAGCCTTTCTCGCGTGAAACGAACGCCTCTTCGGCCAGCCCGGCCAGGGGGATGTCGCGGCGCCCGACCAGCGGATGGTTCGGCGCGGCCACGATGACGTAGGGGTGGGGTGCGAACGACTCGGCGATGGTGTCCATGCCCTCGGGCGGGCGCACCATGACGGCGAGGTCGGTGAGGTTGCCGGCCAGCTGGTGCAACAGTTCCTCACGATTGTGCACCGCGAGATTCAGCGTCACCCCATCATGCCGATTCATGAATTCGGCCAGCAGGCGGGGAAAGAAATAATCGCCGGCGCTGATTACCGCCACGTTGAGACGGCCTCCGGAAATACCCTTGAGTTGCGCCATCGCGTCCCCGGCCTCGCGGAATTGCTGGATGATGCTGCGGCTGTAATGCAGCATCTCCGTGCCGGCCGGCGTGAGGTAGATCCGCTTGCCCAACTGCTCGAACAGCGGCAGGCCCACGTGATGCTCGAGCTGCCGAACCTGTGTGGAAACAGCGGGTTGCGTGAGATGCAGTTCCTCCGCCGCGCGCGAAAAGCTCAGATGGCGGGCCACCGTTTCGAACACTTTCAGCTGGCGCAGCGTGGCGTTCTTCATTGGTCGATATCCTGCAATATATAAAGGATCGTCAATGATCATAATAAAAAACTTTATGCTGTGCGTATCTAAGTTTGAAGTAGCATCAATCAGCGATGCAACGTGCCGCAATGTCAGGCGCGCTCATTCAGTAGTGAAGTAGGGCGTCCCCACGCAGGTCTGCCCACCAGTCGCGCCGCCAGAGCGCGAGACACACTAATGCAAGGAGACACGACATGGCGCACCCGCACGCGGCAGGCCCCGCCTTTGGCAATGGCAATCTGGACGGGCAGGGCGGCCTGCTCCGCAATCGCTGGTTCCAGCTCTTCATCGGCGTCCTTTGCATGGGGCTCGTGGCGAACCTCCAGTACGGCTGGACGCTGTTCGTGACGCCCATGAATGCGCGTCATCACTGGGGCGAGTCCCCCATCCAGGTCGCCTTCTCCATTTTCATCGTCACCGAAACCTGGCTCGTCCCGGTCGAGGGCTGGCTCGTGGACAAGTTCGGCCCGCGCCCCGTGGTGGCCGTGGGCGCGCTGTGCGCCGGGGCGGCCTGGGTCATGAACTCGTTCGCCACCTCGCTGCCGATGCTCTACGCGGCCGCCGTCGTGGCCGGCATTGGCGCGGGCGGCGTCTATGGCACGTGCGTGGGCAATGCGCTGAAGTGGTTCCCGGACAAGCGCGGCCTGGCCGCCGGGCTCACGGCCGCCGGCTTCGGTGCGGGCTCGGCGCTGACCGTGATCCCCATCGCCAACATGATCCAGAAATCGGGCTACGAGCACGCGTTCTTCACGTTCGGCATCCTGCAGGGCGTGCTGATCTTCATCCTGGCGATGTTGCTGGTCAAGCCGAAGCCGCCCAGGGGGCTCGTCGCCGGCAAGGCCAACCTGACCAACCCCGTGGCGCTGACGCCGGGCCAGATGGTGCGCACGCCGGTGTTCTGGGTGATCTACGCATCCTTCGTGGCGGTGGCGGCGGGCGGCATCATGGCCACCGCGCAGCTCGGCCCCATCGCCAAGGACTTTGGCTTCGCGGCAATGCCGATCACGCTGCTGGGCATGACGCTGCCGCTGCTGACCATGACGCTGTCCATCGACAACCTCTGCAACGGGCTGACGCGCCCGCTGTGCGGCCTGATCTCCGACCGCATCGGCCGCGAGAACACCATGTTCTTCATCTTCATCGGCGAGGGGCTGTCGCTGATCGGGCTGATGGAGTTCGGGCACAACCCGTACTGGTTCATGTTCTTCGCCGCGCTCACCTTCCTGTTCTGGGGCGAGATCTTCTCGATTTTTCCGGCGCTCTGTGCCGATACGTTCGGCAGCGAGTACGCCGCAGCCAATGCGGGCACGCTCTATACGGCCAAGGGCACGGCAGCGATGCTGGTGCCGCTGGCCTCGGTGTTGTCGCATCAAGGTGGCTGGAGCCTGGTCTTCACGGTGGCGGCCGTGCTGACCGTGGCAGCGGGGCTGTCCGCCAAGTTCCTGTTGCAGCCGATGCGCCGGCGCTTCATCACCGGCCACGCGGCGGCCCATCCCACCATGCAAGGACAAGGAGCGGCACCATGAATGTTTCGCTTCCCCAATTGAAGGCCTTTGCTGCGGTTGCGCGCCAGAAGAGCTTTACGCGCGCGGCGGCGGAACTTGGCCTGACCCAGTCGGCCATCAGTCGTAGCGTGCGTGAGCTGGAGGAGGAGATCGACCAGCGGCTGTTCGACCGCACCACGCGCCAGGTGGAGCTGACCGACGCCGGCGAGCATCTCTCGCAACGGATCTGCCATCTGATCGAGGAAGTCGAGCAGACGCTGCGCGAGAGCCATGGCACCGGCAAGCCCAGCCAGGGCACCGTGCATATCGCCACCGATCCGGTGTTGTCGTCGATGTCCGTGCCGATGTGGGTGGCCGGCTGCCGCACCGCGTGGCCCGGCATCGGCATCACGCTGCGCGACCGCTCGCACGAATGCGTGCTGCAAAGCGTGCGCAGCGGCGAGGTTGACTTCGGCATCGCCAGCAACCCGGTGGCCTGCGACGACCTCTATTGCGAACCGCTCTATATGGACCCGCTGCACGCGGTGCTGCCCGCCGGGCATCCGCTGGCCGCGCGCGAGTCCCTTGGCTGGGGCGAACTGGCCGATGCCTCGGTGCTCGTGCTCGACCACAACTCGGGCGTGCAGCCCGCCGTGGAGCGCGCGCTGGCCACCTATCACGTACGCCCCGGCGCCCTGCAGCTGCTCGGCCATTTCTCGGCGATCTTCGGCATGGTGGCGATGGGGCTCGGCATTGGCGTGGTGCCGTCGCGCACGCAGGCCGCCGGCCTGGCGCCCGCGGCCGTGCTGCGGCCCTTGCGGCCACAGGTCAACAACAACGTGATGCTGGTCCGAAGGAAGGCCCGCTCGCTCAAGCCCAATGCGGCGGCGGTGTGGGACAACCTGCGTGGCCAGGAGTACGAACAGGGCCAGATGAAGAAAGCGGGGTAGGGCCGTGAATCGGATTCATCTGATGCAGCGCCGCAACGGCTTTTGCGCAGAATAAGGCGCTATTTGACGGCGTTTCGGCAGCAATCTTCGGCAGAAGCGACCCACAACGCACCCCCAGGGGTGCGTTGTTGTTTTTAGTGCCAATCTTCCATTGATATATCACATACAGGATATTTACAGACCTCGCGGTGCAGCATATACTGAAGACTCATTGACCTACCTCATTCAGGAGTTTTCATGAACGCCGCACAGCTTTCCGTCATCGCCCTCGGTCTGATTGCCTCGGGTGTTTCCGTAACCTGGCTGATTGCCACGCGCCTGCCGATGGGTCTGCTGACCACCGCCGGCGACCATGGCCGCTTTGCTGGCCTCGGTTCGGATCAGGCCGTGGACGGGATTGGCCGTGCGACGCCTGACGCCGGCACGCGTCCCCAGTTCGCCCACGCGTAAGTCAGTTGGTATCGAAGGCAGGGAGCTTGTAGCGGCCGGCAACTCCCTCCCAGCAGTCGTCGTACTCATCGGCCGTATCTTTCGTTTTCCCCTCGCTCCATCCCCGCGTTTCCTGCGTTTCCTTGCGTTTTCCGGCTTTTTCCTCGCCTAGGACTTTCCCTAGGACATCTCTTTTCCCTTCGCATTGCAGCATCCCGGGCGTTTGCCGCCAGCCTCTGCCATTGATCTGGCACCACCCGCTAAGTCATTGATCGGCAACGAATCGTAAGCCGTTTTGCGGCATGGTTTGATGCGCCCGGCGCACCACTGCCGCTCTCTCTCCGGGCGTCGGTGGCCAGGTTGTATCCGGGCAGCAAAACCGCTCACCGAAAACGGCTTGACTTGGGTGATATACCACATACTGTATAGCACTAGAGCGGCGAGCCACTCTACGAAAAAGACCAGGCGGTACACAGAGGCATCGAATCAGATGCCCACCCACAACGGCGGCGATGACCGCCAGAAGGAGACACCATGGAACTACAGCAAGGCGCGTCCACGTCACGATTTGCGTCCCCATGGACGCAGCTCGTATTCGGCGTCATCTGCATGGCGATGATTGCCAACATGCAATACGGCTGGACCCTGTTCGTCAATCCGATCGATGACAAATACCACTGGGGCCGCACGGCCATCCAGGTGGCGTTCACCATTTTCGTGGTCACCGAGACCTGGCTGGTGCCGATCGAGGGCTATCTGGTCGACAAGTACGGCCCGCGCCCGGTGGTGGTGGGCGGCGGCCTGCTCTGCGCGATTGCGTGGGCGCTGAACTCGGTGGCGTCGTCGCTGCCGATGCTGTACTTCGCTGCGGCCATCGGCGGCGTAGGGGCTGGCGCGGTATATGGCACCTGCGTGGGCAATGCGCTCAAGTGGTTTCCCAACCGGCGCGGGCTGGCGGCGGGGATTACGGCGGCCGGCTTCGGCGCGGGCTCCGCGCTGACCGTGGTGCCCATCGCCAACATGATCAAGACCAGCGGCTACGAGAGCACCTTCCTCACCTTCGGGCTGGGGCAGGGCATCGTGGTGGTGATCCTGGGCCTGGCGCTCTATCCGCCGTCGGCCAAGATCCTCTCCGACGTGAAGAGCACCCTGAAGGCGGCTGCTACTTATAATGCGTCGCCGCGCCAGGTGCTGTCCTCGCCGATCTTCTGGGTGATGTACGCGATGTTCGTGATGATGGCCGCCGGCGGGCTGATGGCCACGGCGCAGCTGGGCCCCATCGCCAAGGATTTCGGGCTCCATGACTCGCCGGTGTCCATCCTCGGGCTGACGCTGCCGGCGCTGACCTTCGCGCTGACCATCGACCGCGTGCTGAACGGGCTGACCCGGCCGTTCTTCGGCTGGATCTCGGACAACATCGGCCGTGAGAACACCATGTTCCTGGCCTTCGCGGTGGAGGCAGTCGGCATCCTGCTGCTGTCCAAGTACGGGCACAACCCGGTGGCGTTCGTGATCCTGACCGGTGTGGTGTTCTTCGCCTGGGGCGAGATCTACAGCCTGTTCCCGGCCACCTGCGGCGATACCTTCGGCCCCAAGTTCGCGGCGACCAACGCCGGCCTGCTGTACACGGCCAAGGGCACGGCCGCGCTGCTGGTGCCGTTCTCGAGCGTGATTACCGCCGCCACCGGCGACTGGCACGCGGTGTTCATGCTGGCCTCGGGCATGGCCGCGCTCTCGGCGGTGCTGGCGATCTTCGTGCTCAAGCCGATGCGCGAGGCCCATGCCCGGAAGTACGTCAACGACAATGCGGCGCCGTCGATGGGCTACCGGCCCGTCCCGGACGACCTGACCTGACCCGGGCACGCCAGGACACACGGGAAGGGCCCGCCGGCGCGCGGGCCCTTGTGCGTGCGCCGTCCGCCGTCCGGCGACACCTGGCGCCGCCAGGCGACGCCGGGCGTATGATCAAGATCAGCCGGCAGCATAGCCGACGAGCAAGACAACAACCCACAGGATTCCCCATGAACCAGGTTGTGATTCCGATTGTGGTGGAGGGCGGAGGCCGCGAGCGCAAACGCCGCCAGCCCAAGGGCCGGCAGGTGGACCCGGCGGCACTGTCCGAGGTGCGCCAGCTGCTGGGCGATGCCCCGCGCCGCCGAGACCTGCTGATCGAGCATCTGCACGCCATCCAGGACCACTTCGGCCAGCTGGCCACGCCCCATCTGGCCGCACTGGCGCAGGAAATGCGCATGGCCCAGACCGAGGTCTTCGAGGTGGCCAGTTTCTATCACCATTTCGATATTGTCCGAGAGGACGCCGATGGCCACATCGCCGCCCCGCAGGCGCTGACCGTGCGCGTCTGCGAGGGCATTGCCTGCGAGATGGCGGGGGCGACCTCGCTGCTGGAGCGACTACCGGCGCTGCTTGGCACCGATGTCCGCGTGCTCGCCGCACCCTGCATCGGCCGTTGCGAGCGGGCGCCGGCCGTGCTGGTGGGCCAGCATCCGGTGGACGCCGCCACCCCCGCCGCCGTGCAGGCCTGCGTGGAGGCCGGCACCGTCCGGCATGACCCCGAGCCCTATCTCAGCTATGACGACTATCGCGCCCAGGGCGGCTATCGCCTGTTGCAGGCGCTGGAGCAGGGCGAGACCGACGCGGACGCGCTGATCGCCGTGATGGAGAACTCCGGCCTGCGCGGGCTCGGCGGGGCGGGCTTTCCCACTGGCCGCAAATGGCGCATCGTCCGGGCCGAGCCGGCGCCACGCCTGATGGCCGTCAATATCGACGAAGGCGAGCCGGGCACGTTCAAGGACCGCGTCTACCTGGAGCGCGATCCGCATCGCTTCCTGGAGGGCATGCTGGTGGCTGCGCGCGTGACCGGCGTGGCCGCCATCTATATCTACCTGCGCGATGAGTACGCGGGCTGCCGCGCCGTGCTGACCGAGGCGCTGGCGCAACTGCGCGCCGCGCCGCCGGTGCCCGGCCTGCCCGAGATCCATCTGCGCCGGGGTGCCGGCGCGTATATCTGCGGTGAAGAGTCGGCCATGATCGAATCGATCGAGGGCAAGCGTGGCATGCCCCGGCTGCGCCCGCCCTATGTAGCGCAGGTCGGGCTGTTTGGCCGGCCAACGCTCGAGCACAACTTCGAGACGCTGTATTGGGTGCGCGAGATCGTGGAGCGCGGCCCCGAATGGTTCGCAGGGCAGGGCCGGCATGGCCGCAAGGGCCTGCGCTCGTTTTCGGTGTCTGGCCGGGTGCGCCGCCCCGGCGTGCATCTGGCGCCGGCCGGTATCACCGTGCGTGAATTGATCGACGAATACTGCGGCGGCATGCTGGACGGCCACGCCTTCTACGGCTACCTGCCGGGTGGGGCCTCGGGCGGCATCCTGCCGGCGGCGATGGGCGATGTTCCGCTCGATTTCGACACGTTGCAGCCACATGGCTGCTTTATTGGCTCGGCGGCCATCGTGGTGCTGTCCGACCACGACCGGGCCGTCGATGCCGCGCGCAATTTGATGCATTTCTTCCGCGACGAGTCCTGCGGCCAATGCACGCCGTGCCGCGTGGGCACGGCCAAGGCGCTCGACCTGATCCGCCAGCCGGCAGCGGCCTGGGACCTGGCCGCGCTGGCTGACCTGTCCGCGGTGATGCGCGATGCGTCGATCTGCGGGCTGGGGCAGGCCGCGCCGAATCCCGTGGATTGCGTGATCCGCTACTTCCCGCATGAACTCGCGCCGGTGACTGCCGTCGCACCCGTCGCTCAGGAGGGCCAGCCATGAATGCACTGACCCGCGCTGAAGTCGCGCTCGTCCAGGCGTCGTCCGACACCGAGGTCACCTTCCGGCTCGATGGCCGGGAGGTGACCGCCCGCCCCGGGGAGTCGCTGCTGCAGGTGGCGCGCCGGGAAGGCATCGAGATTCCGCATCTTTGCTACAAGGATGGGCTGGATACCGCCGGCAACTGCCGCGCCTGCATGGTCGAGATCGACGGGGAACGCGTGCTGGCGCCGTCCTGCTGCCGCGCGCCGGCCAATGGCATGACGGTGCACACGGACTCCGAGCGCGCCCGGCGCGCGCAGCGCATGGTGCTGGAACTGCTGCAGTCCGACATGCCGGAGACCGCGTACACGCGCCATAGTGAACTTGATCAGTGGTCGGCCCGGCTCGAAGTCGGCAAGCCACGCTTTGCCCCGCGCGAGGCGGTGCCGGCCGATCTGTCGCACCCCGCCATCGCGGTCAACCTCGATGCCTGCATCCAGTGCACGCGCTGCGTGCGCGCCTGCCGCGACGAACAGGCCAATGACGTGATCGGGCTGGCATTTCGCGGCGATCATGCCCGCATCGTCTTCGATATGGCCGACCCGATGGGCGCCAGCACCTGCGTGGCCTGCGGCGAGTGCGTGCAGGCCTGCCCGACCGGCGCGCTGATGCCGGCGCGCAATGTGGCGCTGGCCGTGCCCGACCGCGAGGTGGATTCGGTCTGCCCGTATTGCGGCGTGGGCTGCCAGCTGACGTACCACGTCAAGGACAACCGCATCCTGTTCGTGGAAGGGCGCGACGGCCCGGCCAATCACAACCGGCTCTGCGTGAAGGGGCGTTACGGTTTCGACTACGCCCAGCATCCACACCGGCTGACAGTGCCGCTGGTGCGGCGCGAAGGGGTGGCCAAGTCCGGCGACATGGTGCTGGACCCCGATCGCGTGATGGAGGTGTTCCGGGAAGCAACCTGGGAAGAGGCCCTGGCCCTGGCCGCCGGCGGCCTTGCGCGCATCCGGGACACGCTGGGTGGCCGTGCGCTGGCCGGGTTTGGTTCGGCCAAGGGTAGCAACGAGGAAGCCTATCTGTTCCAGAAGCTCGTGCGGACCGGGTTTGGCAGCAACAACGTCGATCACTGCACGCGGCTGTGTCATGCGTCATCGGTGGCGGCGCTGCTCGAAGGAATCGGCTCGGGGGCGGTGTCCAATCCGGTGATGGACGTGGGCAAGGCCGAGGTGGTGCTGCTGATCGGCGCCAATCCCACGGTCAACCATCCGGTGGCAGCCACCTGGATCAAGAACGCGGTGCGCAACGGTACCAAGCTCATCGTCGCCGATCCGCGTCGATCTGACCTGTCGCGCTTTGCGCACCGGTTCCTGCAGTTCCAGGCCGATACCGACGTGGCACTGCTGAACGCGATGATGCATGTGATTGTGGAGGAAGGGCTTGTCGATCCCGAATTCATTGCCGCGCGCACGTCCGGCTACGAGGCGCTGGCGGCCAATGTGGCCCCGTACAGCCCTGAGCTCATGGCCCCGGTCTGCGGCATCGACGCGGAAACCATCCGCGAGGTGGCCCGGCTCTACGCCACCTCGAAGGGATCGATGATCCTGTGGGGCATGGGCGTGTCCCAGCACGTGCATGGCACGGACAACGCGCGCTGCCTGATCGCGCTGGCGCTGATGACGGGCCAGATCGGCCGGCCGGGCACGGGTTTGCATCCGCTGCGCGGCCAGAACAACGTGCAGGGCGCGTCCGACGCGGGGCTGATCCCGATGATGTATCCGGACTACCGGCGCGTGGATGACCCGGCCGCCAACGCCGCCTTCGAGGCGCTGTGGGGCATGCCGCTGGACAAGCAGCCGGGCCTGACCGTGGTGGAGGTCATGCAGGCCATCGAGGCAGGCACCGTGCGCGGCATGTACATCATGGGCGAGAACCCGGCGATGTCGGACCCGGATGCGCAGCACGCGCGCGAGGCGCTGGCCGCGCTCGACCATCTGGTGGTGCAGGACATTTTCCTGACCGAGACCGCCTGCCTGGCCGATGTGGTGCTGCCCGCCTCGGCCTTCCCCGAGAAGACTGGCACCTTCACCAATACGGACCGCACGGTGCAACTGGGCCGGCAGGCGATCGACCCGCCCGGGCAGGCACGCCAGGACCTGTGGATCCTGTGCGAGCTGGCCGCGCGGCTCGGGCTGCCCTGGGACTATGGGCATGCCACCCGCGATGCGGCGCCCGTGGCCTTGGTTTTCGACGAAATGCGACATGCGATGCCGAGCATCGCCGGCATGACGTGGGCGCGGCTCCAGCGCGAGCATGCAGTGACCTATCCCTGCGAGACGGAGGGAGATCCCGGCGAGCCGGTGATTTTTACGGAGACGTTCCCGACCGTTGGCGGACGCGGGCGCTTCGTGCCGGCGGACATCATCCCGGCGGCAGAGCGTCCGGATCAGGAATATCCGACGGTCCTGATCACGGGCCGACAGCTCGAGCACTGGCATACGGGCAGCATGACGCGCCGCGCCGGCGTGCTCGACGCCATCGAGCCGGATCCGGTGGCACTGGTCCATCCGCTCGATCTGGCGGCGCTCGGCGGCAAGCCCGGCGACGTGGTCACGCTGACGTCCCGGCGCGGGCAGGTGATGCTCTACGCGCGCGCCGACGATGGCACCCCGCGCGGCGCCGTGTTCGTGCCGTTCTGCTACTACGAGGCGGCCATCAACAAGCTGACCAACCCGGCGCTCGACCCGTTCGGCAAGATTCCGGAGTTCAAGTACTGCGCGATCCGGATGACGCTGGGCGGCGCGGTGCCCGAGCAGCTGAGCTTCGGCGGCGGGCAGATTCTGGATTCGCTGACCGGCGCCCTGGCCTTGCCCGGATGATTTTCCGAAAATTCGTGAAAGTGATTGCGGATTCATTCGGCTAATCAGGGCAATCCGAAACGGTTAGGATGCAGGCATCCCCTCGAACTGTTGGAAAGGATGCCTGCAATGAAAGCCATTGGACTGACCCGTTACCTGCCGATCAGCGACCCCCAGGCGCTGGTGGACGTGGAGATCGACAAGCCGGCCGCCTCGGGCCACGACCTGCTGGTCAAGGTGGAGGCGATTGCCGTGAACCCGGTGGACACCAAGGTCCGCGCGCCCAAGGACAAGGTGGAAGATGCGCCGCGCGTGCTGGGCTGGGATGCCGCTGGCACCGTGGCCGCCGTGGGCCCGGACGTGACGCTGTTCAAGGTCGGCGACCCGGTGTTCTACGCAGGCAGCATCACGCGGCCCGGCGCCAACAGCGAATTCCACCTCGTGGATGAACGCATCGTCGGCCATAAGCCGGCATCGCTGGACTTTCCCAATGCCGCCGCGTTGCCGCTGACGGCCATCACGGCCTGGGAAGCGCTGTTCGATCGCCTGGGCGTCTCGCCGAAGGGCGACGATGCCGGCCGTTCGGTGCTGATTATCGGCGGGGCAGGGGGCGTGGGCTCCATCGGCATCCAGCTGGCCAAGGTGCTGGCGGGGCTGACGGTCATCGCCACGGCCTCGCGGCCGGAGTCGGAAGCCTGGTGCCGCCGCCTGGGTGCCGATCATATCATCGACCATCGTGCCGACATCCCCGCGCAACTGCGCAAACTCGGGTTTGACGCGGTGGATTTCATCCTCTGCTTCAACGACACGGACCGCCACTTCAACGCGATGGCCGAAGCCATCGCGCCGCAGGGCAAGATCTGCTCGATCGTCGAGAACGCGGGCGAGCTGCCGGTGGGCGCGCTGAAGAGCAAGAGTGCGACGTTCGTCTGGGAATTCATGTTTACGCGCGCGATGTTCGGCACGCCGGACATGATCGCGCAGCATCGCCTGCTCAACGAGGTGGCGCGGCTGATCGATGCCGGACGCCTGCAAACCACGGTGGGCGAGAACCTCGGCACGATCAACGCAGCGAACCTGCGCCGCGCCCACGCGCAGCTGGAAGGTGGCCAGACCATCGGCAAGCTGGTGCTGTCCGGGTTCTAATCTGCAATTAACCGCCAAGTTGCGGGCGCACCATAAACGAGGGCCGGGGCTGCTGACGCAGCGCGCGGCCCTTAGTTTGTCTATATGGAAGGGGGTTAGCTGAGAGGGCGCGCAGCCACCGCGCGTGCCAGGCTCCGCACGGCATTCTCGCCAGCCAGCCCCGCCACGAAGCTGATGACTTCGCCCGCCACGGCCTTGTCCTGGAGGATGCGCCGATGGCCGAGGCCGGTGGTGGTCACCAGCCGCGCCGCCGGCCACGCCCCGGCGATGGCGGCGCCGTCTTCCCAGCGCACTTCCTTGTCGTCGCGGTCATGGATCACCAGCGCGGGCGGCACCGGCCGCGTGCGGCCCACATCGGGCACGTTGAACGTCGCCCAGGACGTGCCGAGCCACTGTTCGCTCTGTTGCCGCATGCGTGCGAGGATGCCCGGCGCGATGCCGAGCTGCCAGGCAAGGGCGGCGCAGGATTCGCCCATATCGGCCGGCGAGCCGATCATCACCGCGCCGCGCACCGGCAAGCCTTCGCGTATCGCCTGCGCGGCGGCGGCTCCCCCGAGGGAATGACCGACCACCGCGTGGACTGGTCCCACCTGCCACGCTACAGCCAGCAGCGAGCGTGCCATCTCCAGCAAGGAAGTCTGGTTTGGCCCGCGTGCGCCGGCATCGGAGGCGCCATGAGACAGCGCATCGAAGGCCACCACGCGCATCCCGGCGCCCAGCAGCGCATGGACCAGCGCATGCCATTGGCCGGCATGACCGCCCCAGCCATGGGCAAGCAGGACCACCGGCCCTTCGGTGCCCCAGCGATAGACGCGCACGCGCCGGCTGGCACCCTGGCCAGTGACGAGCGCCCATTCGCTGCGCGCCGCGTCGAGCAGGCGCAGCGCATCGGGGCTGGACCTGGCCCGGGGCGGCGTGAACCATAGGCGCTCCAGGGCGCGGGCGGTGCCCGCCGGATGGAGGAGGCTCGCGGCTTGCCACCGCAGCCTGAGCCACACGGGCGGCCCCGCGCGGACGATGGAAACGGGTTCCGCTTGCGTCACATGATGTGACCCGGCGGCGCGTGGTGTGGATGAGGAAAACAGCACTTGCGGCACGGCGAACACCTCCAACCGATGGCTTGCCGGCGAAATCGGCCAGGTTCACTGGCTTCCCGCCTGTTTTTTTATGATTCACGACCGACCAGTCGTGCTATTTTTTGGGCAATAAATGACGACGAAAATGCCGTCTGACACACTGCGTCCGTGCCCGGGAACGCAGGGGTGTGAAGCCGTTGGCGAGCCGTTTCAGGCGTCTGCCGGGGCGGTTTCCCGCGTGATCCGGGCGTCGTCGAGCAGCCGGGCGAACGCGCGCCGGGCCATCGCCTCGGCATCGCTGCGCGCCATCAACTTGAACGATGTCTGGAAGGACATGCCAATGCCGGCCATCTCGAACGCGAACTGGCGCGGGTCCACATCGGCGCGGAGATCGCCTTCCTCCACGGCGTCGGTGATCACGCGGCAGATGGTGCTGTGCCAGTCCTTGAAGGCCTGCACAACCCTGTCACGAATGACGCCGGGCTTGTCACGGTACTCCTGGGAGAGCGCCATGAAGAGGCAGCGCCCCTCGGTCACCGTGGCGCCGAGCCAGTCCATATAGCCATCGAACAGCCCCTGCAGGCGGCGCGCGCCGCGCGGCTGGCGCATCGCCGGACGTACGACAACATCGTTGAAGCGCTCCGCCGCGCGCTCGAGCACGGCCTCCTGCAGCGCTTCCTTCGAACGGAAGTGCGCGTAGAGCCCGCTCTTCGACATATGGGTGTCCGCCGCCAGCGTGGCAAGCGAAAGCTGCTCGAAGCCCACGCGCGCGGCGGAGGCGAGTGCCTGTTCGATGATGGCGGTACGGGTGAGCTGGCCTTTTTGCATGAGGTGGAGAATAGCACGACCGGTCGGTTTGTCAACTTGCCTTATTCCACACATCGTTGATACTGAAGTGACGTCAACGCAAAGCGTGCGTTGTCGTTATGAGGAGGCGGGAAGAGGAAGTTGTGCTGTATCCGCCTTTTGGAGGAGGTTCCGGCAGGCGAGATCAGGCCATCATAAGAAATCTGTAAAAGTGTTCCAAACATGACCTTACGGAACCCTTTACGTGCTCTATACTCGAATGCACGTCCGCGCACTTTTTTTTCACTGGTGACTGGAGACCGACATGAACAGTACAGCCGTGCCAAGAGGCGCTAGCGAACCGTTCCGGCAACTGCGGGCGTTGCGTCGAGCGCGCAAGCTCAAGCAGGAGGACGTCGCCCGTAAGGCGGGAATTTCCCGGGAAGCCTATCTTCGGGCGGAATCGGGACAAGCCGATCCACGCATGTCCACGTTCCTGGCGGCCTGTGAGGCGCTGGGGCTGGAAGTGGTATTGGCCCCGCAGCATCTGGCAGCCGACGTCAACGCATTCATCGCCAGCCGCAATGGCGGCGTTACAGCAGCCTCGATGGCCGGCCAGCCGGCCGGCTCGGCTCCCGCGGCTACGCCGCAGGGGCAGGGCGGGTTCGGTTCCGGACCCAGCACCGGGGAGGGCCACAAGCCCATGTAACACCGCCAGTCCGTAGACCTGGGGGCACCCGCCCGCATGGTCCTCGGATAGCAAGTCCACCGGGCATTTCTGGCGCGGCCGATCGGCCGCGCTGGCAATGCCCGGTCCTTCATGCCGATCGCGCCCGCGATCTCCCGCCGCAGCCTTCGTGCCGCGTGCGTTTCCGTGCACATCTTCGTGCACGGTCTTCTGATTTCCGCTTCTCGTTTCCATCGTCCGCGCTGCCACACGCCGCCGGGTCACCTATTGTCATCCTAGGAACGACCTAGGGTCGCCCCCGGTTTGACACGTCCGTCCACCATCATTACGATATGGGAAACTGATTTCACAATTCGTAATTCGTCGCTGCGGCGAATGCAATCCGGGGCCCGAGAGGAGACTTCATGACCCAGACTCAACTGAACGAAGCGATGGCGGACGCCTCGGCGGCGGGCTATCTGTCCGGCTTCGCCAACGAATTCGCCACGGAGGCACTGCCCGGCGCGTTGCCCGTGGGCCAGAACTCACCCCAGCGCGCGCCCTATGGCCTGTATGCCGAGCAGATCTCGGGCACCGCCTTCACGGCGCCGCGCCCCCACAACCGCCGCGCGTGGCTGTACCGCATCCGCCCGGCCGCCATGCACCAGCCGTTCAGCCGTCTGGAGCCGGGCCGCTGGCTGAGCCGATTTGACGAAGTGCCGCCGTCGCCGAACCAGATGCGCTGGAGCCCGCCGGCCATGCCGACCGTGCCGACCGACTTTATCGACGGCATCGTGACGATGGCCGGTAATGGCAGCCCGGAAGCGATGACCGGTTGCGGCATCCACCTGTACCTGGCCAACCAGTCGATGCAGGACCGCTACTTCTACAACGCCGATGGCGAGATGCTGATCGTGCCGCAGCAGGGCCGCCTGCTGTTGTCGACGGAAATGGGCCGGCTGGCGGTGGAACCGCAGGAGATCGTTGTGATTCCGCGTGGCGTGCGCTTCCGCGTCGACCTGCCGGACGGCACCGCGCGCGGCTATATCTGCGAGAACTACGGCGCGCTGTTCAAGCTGCCGGACCTCGGCGTAATCGGCTCGAACGGGCTGGCCAATCCGCGTGATTTCCTGACGCCGGTGGCGAGCTACGAGGATCGCGAGGGAAAGTTCGAGCTCGTCGCCAAGTTCCAGGGCAATCTCTGGCAGGCCGAGATCGACCATTCGCCGCTCGATGTGGTGGCGTGGCACGGCAATTACGCGCCGTACAAGTACGATCTGCGCCGTTTCAACACGATCGGATCGATCAGCTACGACCATCCGGACCCGTCGATCTTCCTCGTGCTGCAGTCCCCGTCGGATACGCCGGGCGTGGACACCATCGACTTCGTGATCTTCGGCCCCCGCTGGCTGCCCGCGCAGAACACGTTCCGCCCGCCCTGGTTCCACCGCAACGTGGCGAGCGAGTTCATGGGCCTGATTTCAGGCGTGTACGATGCCAAGGCCGATGGTTTCGCGCCGGGTGGCGCCAGCCTGCACAACTGCATGAGCGGCCATGGCCCCGATGCGGAGACCTTCGAGCGGGCCTCCAGGGCCGACACGAGCCAGCCGCACCACATCACCGACACCATGGCCTTCATGTTCGAGACGCCGGGCGTGATCCGCCCGACGCCGTACGCGGCCCAGTCGGCGCTGCTCCAGCATGACTACTACACCTGCTGGCAAGGCCTGAAGAAGCATTTCAACCCGAACGTGCGCTGATTTACGGAAGATTCCCAAGATGACTGCCCCCAATACCGGCGTGCAAACGCGTGCCACCAGCTGGGTCGAATCGGCCAACGACGGCCAGACCCATTTCCCGATCCAGAACCTGCCGTACGGCCTGTTCTCGGCAAACGGCCAGACCCCGCGTGTGGGCGTGGCGATTGGCGACCAGGTTCTGGACCTTGCCGCGCTCGACGATGCCGGCCTGCTGCCGGCGGCGGCCAAGGGCGCGTTTGCGTCGGCCAGCCTCAATCGCTTTATCGCGCTGGGCCAGCCCGTGTGGCAGGCCACCCGCGCCCGGCTGACGGCGCTGCTCTCCGGCGAAGATGCCGCGCTGCGCGATAACGCGGCGCTGCGCGCCCAGGCCCTGGTGCCGATGGCGGGGGTGACGCTGCACCTGCCGGTCGAGATTCCGGGCTACACCGATTTCTATTCGTCGCGCGAGCACGCGACCAACGTCGGCCGCATGTTCCGTGACCCGGAAAACGCGCTGCTGCCGAACTGGCTCGAGATCCCTATCGGCTACAACGGTCGCGCCAGCTCGGTGGTGGTCAGCGGTACGGCGCTGCGCCGCCCCAACGGCCAGACCAAGCTGCCGAACGAGCCGCGCCCGACCTTCGGCCCGTGCCGCAAGCTCGACTACGAGCTTGAGCTGGGGTTCATCGTCGGTAAGGCGTCGGCGCTGGGCGAGCCGGTCAGTACGGCGGACGCCCCCGCGCACATGTTCGGCATGGTCATCCTCAACGACTGGAGCGCGCGCGACATCCAGCAGTGGGAATACGTGCCGCTCGGGCCGTTCAACAGCAAGTCGTTCGGGACGTCGATCTCGCCATGGGTGGTGACGATGGAGGCGCTCGAGCCGTTTCGCCGTGACAATCCGGCGCAGTCTCCGGAACCGCTGCCGTATCTGCGGCAGCAGGGCCGCAACGCCTACGACATCGCGCTCGAAGTGGCGCTGCAACCGGCCGGCGCGGCGCCCAGCACGGTCTGCCGCACCAACTTCAAGGCAATGTACTGGACCATGGCGCAGCAACTGGCGCACCACACGGTGTCTGGCTGCAATGTGCGCGTGGGCGACCTGATGGGCTCGGGTACGATCAGCGGCACCACGCCGGATTCTTGCGGCAGCCTGCTGGAGACCACGCGCAATGGCGCCGAGCCGGTGGCGCTGGCCGGCGGCGCGCAGCGCGGCTTCCTGGAAGATGGCGACACGGTGACCATGACCGGCTGGTGCCAGGGCGATGGCTACCGGGTTGGCTTTGGCGAGGTATCGGGGAAGATCCTGCCGGCGGCTTGATCGAAAGCCCCTCGGGGGCGTCCTCTGCACAAGGGCGGGGCGGCTGAAAAGCCGCGCCCGCCCTCGTTACATTTGCGAAGGATCGTTACGGTTGCGCCATTCCTACGGGTGCCGCTTTATGCGAGAATTCGCCCCTGACAAAAAACGTGTGGCGAAGTTCGCCGGGTTGAAACATTTCGGTTTTTGCTAGGAATGACCACCCGGAGCGCGCACCACTGACACCCCTCGACTGGGCGGCTCAGCTTAGGCCGAATCCCGCCGTTAGCTCGGCATACGCGAGATCCGGGTGTCGATAACTAATTTCGGCGAAATCCACGGATTTTGCTTCTAATTTCAGGGAAAAACGGAATCTGTCCCCCGGTGCGTTGGTCGCGCGCGGGCCGGCGCGCGCGCGCGGCCAACGTTGCCCCAGGCACGACGGGGGGACGCGGGGCTCACATTCCACCCAACGCGCACGGCATGGCAATTGAATTCGGAATTCGCGCATGGGCGGCCTGTGCGCCGGCATTGCAATCCCCGGAAGCCTGGCAGGCGTGGAGTCTTGCGCCATGGCTGCCCGAGGGATCGGATCTGCCGGCGCTCGCGGCCATGGCCCCGATGTTGCGCCGACGCGTCAATGCCATCGGCCGCGCGGCGCTACATCCCGCCTACGACACCCTCCCGCCCGACGAGTCACCCGCCAAGCCCGCCGCGCCCGCCGCGCCCGCCGTGTTCGCGTCGCGCCACGGCGACACCCGCCGCGCCTTCGACATGCTCAGCGAACTGGCCGCCGGCGAGCCGCTGTCTCCCACCGCGTTCGGCCTCTCCGTCCACAACGCCATTGGCGCGCTGTTCACGATCGACCGGGGTGACGCTTCCAACCTCCAGGCCGTGGCCGCTGGCCGCGACACCGTGGAAACGGCCGCCTTCGAAGCCTGCGCGCTGCTGGCCGATGGCGCGGACGAGGTGCTGCTGGTCTGCTACGACGCGCCGTTGCCCGAAGCCTATGCCGAGTTCGCCGACGAGCCCGGCTGCCTGTTCGGCTGGGCCTGGCGCATCGGCAAGCCGCGTCCGGGCGAGCCGGTGTTCCGGCTCGACATCGACCATGTGCGCGAGGCGGCGGACCCCGACACCGCCCATCCGGTGCTCCCGCACGCGCTGGACGTGCTGCGATTCATGCTGATCGGCGACGCCGAGCTGCGCCACCGCGGCGAACGCGCAGTCTGGAGGTGGCAGCGCCATGGTTGAACGCCTCGACCGCGCCTGGCGCGTGTGTGCCACCGGCTTCTGCTTCTCGAGCTTCGGCGTGGGTGGCCTGCTGCTGCGCGTGCTGGTGTTCCCGGCGCTTTCGCTGCTGCCGTGGTCCACCGAGACCCGCCAGCGCGCGTGCCGCGATGTCATCCATCATGCCTTCCGGCTGTTCCTCTGGCTGATGCGCAGCGTTGGCGTCATCGGCTACGAAATCCGCCATGCCGAACGGCTGCAACGCGAGGGGATGCTGGTGGTGGCGAACCATCCGTCGCTGATCGACGTGGTGTTCCTGATGGCGCTGACGCGCCGTGCCGACTGCGTGGTGAAGTCCGGCCTGGCGCGCAACCCGTTCACGCGCGGGCCGGTGCTGGCCACCGGCTGGGTGCAGAACGATAGCGGCGCGGCGATGGTGGACGACTGCATCGCCTCGCTGCGCGCCGGCAACAACCTGATCATTTTTCCGGAAGGCACGCGCACGCGCCCGGGCCAGCCGCTGCAACTCCAGCGCGGCGCGGCCAATGTGGCCGTGCGCGGTGGCTTTGCGCTCACCCCGGTGGTCATCCGCTGCGAACCGCCCACGTTGACCAAGGGCGAGAAGTGGTACCACGTGCCGGTGCGCCGCCCGCGCTTTGTCATCGACGTGCACCCGGACGTGCCGCCCGCACAGTGGGTGGCGCCGGGCACCGACGACGCCATGGCCGTGCGCCACCTGACCCAATCACTATCCGAGTTTTTCTCCAGGGAGATCCGCCGTGCAGGCGCTTGAGCAAGAAATCAAGGAACTGATCATCTCGTCGCTGTCCCTCGAGGACATGGCGGCTGACGATATCGACGCCACCGCGCCGCTGTTCATCGAAGGCCTGGGCCTCGATTCCATCGACGCGCTGGAACTGGGCCTGGCGCTGCAGAAGCGCTACGGCATCACCATGAATGGCGACAAGGAGGAAATCCGCGCGCGCTTTGCCAGTGTTTCGGCGCTGGCGGCGTTCGTGGCGTCGCAGCGCGGCCAGGCCCCGGCCTGAACCCGCGAGGAAATCGCAATACTGCTATACGGAGCCAGATCATGACTCACGACGAAATCTTCGCGCGCGTGGCGGCGGTTCTCGAGGAAACCTTCGAGATTGCCCCGGAGCGCATCACGCCCGAGGCGCGGCTGTACGACGACCTCGACATCGACAGCATCGACGCCGTTGACCTGCTGGTGAAGCTGAAGCCGATGCTGAACAAGCCGCTCAAGCCCGAGCAGTTCAAGTCCGTGCGCACCGTGCAGGACGTGGTGCAGGCGCTTGCGCTGCTGATCGACTCGCCGGCCACCGCCTGACGCCCGATGACCTGGCGCAAGTGGGGGCTGGGGCTGCTGACGCTGTCGTACCCGGTGGTGATCTACCTGGGGCTGCAGCACTTCTCGCCGCGCGTGATGGCGCTGGCGCTGGTGGCGCTCGCCCTGCTGCGTGCCGGCACCAGCCGCCAGGCCGGCTGGCGGGCGATGGCGGTGCTCGCGGCGGGGCTGGCCCTGATCGTGCTGGCCTCCGACCACGCGCTGCCCCTGAAGCTCTACCCGGTGCTGGTGAACGTGGCGATGCTGGGCGTGTTCGGCTGGAGCCTGCGCCATCCGCCCTCCCTGGTGGAGCGCATGGCCCGGCTGCGCGAGCCGAACCTGCCGCCCAGCGGCGTGGCCTATACGCGCCGGGTGACGCAGGCCTGGTGCGTGTTCTTTATCTGCAATGGCGCGGTTGCCGCCGTGACCGCGCTGGCCGCCAGCGACCGGGTCTGGGCGCTGTACAACGGCGCGATTGCCTATGGCCTGATCGGCGCGATGTTCGCCGGCGAATGGCTGGTGCGGCAGCGCGTCATGGCGCGGCATGCGGAGAATCGTCATGACTGAGCCAGCGCTGAGTAGTTTCACGGGCTTCACGGGCTTCACCGGCGTGGGTGCCGTGATGACCACTCAGGCGGCACGGGCCGCGCAGGGCAATGCCCAGGCGGCGGCGTTCGTTGCCAGCGTGGCGGCGTGGCGCCGAGCCTTCACGGCGGCGCCGGGCGCGCGCTGGGCGCTGTACTTCGAGGGCACGGCCGATTTCGCCGCCGCGCTGTTCGGCGCGTGGCATGCCGGCAAGCATGTTGTGCTGCCCGGCGATACCCGCGCGGAGACGCTCGCGGCGCTGCGCGGCCATGCCGATGGCTGGGCCGGCGAGTTGCCGGGCGGCTTGACGCCAGCCCCCGTACCCGTGTCAGTGCCCGGGGAAGGGGAGGCCGGCTGGCCCCCGCTCGGCACGCACGACACGTGGGTGACGCTGTTCACCTCCGGCTCCACGGGCGAGCCCGGGGCCATCGACAAGCGCCTGGCCCAGCTCGATGCCGAGGTCCACACGCTCCAGCAGGCCTTCGGCGCGCGCCTGCCCGCCGATGTGCGCGTGCTGAGCACGGTCTCGCACCAGCACATCTACGGCCTGCTGTTCACGGTGCTCTGGCCGCTGGCGGCAGGACGGCCGATGCCCGGCGCGCGGCTGGCCTTCCATGAGGAACTGGTGCGCGCCTGCGCGCGCGACACCCGCCCGGCGGTGCTGGTCAGCAGCCCGGCGCACCTGAAGCGGATGCCCGACGGGCTTGACTGGCCCGCCACGCGCCCCGTGCTGCAAGCGGTGTTCTCGTCCGGCGGGCCGCTCCCGCCCGAGGCCGCCGCCGACGCGCTGCGCCACACCGGCCGCTCGCCCATCGAGGTATTCGGCAGCTCCGAGACCGGCGGCATCGCCTGGCGCCAGCGCGCCGTGCAGGCAGACCGCTGGACCGCGCTGCCCGGCATCGCCTGGCGCCTGCAGGACGGCTTCCTGGCCGTGCGCTCGCCGCATCTGGCCGATGACGGCTGGTATGTCTGCGCGGACCGCGCGCTGCCTGCCGGGGATGACAGCTTCGTGCTGGCCGGCCGCGCCGACCGCATCGTCAAGATCGAGGAAAAGCGTGTCTCGCTGACGCAGATCGAGCAGCGGCTGGCTGCCTCGCCGCTGGTGCGCGAGGCGCGGGTCGTCATGGTCGAACTCGATGTCGGCACCCGCGTGGCTGCCGCCGTGGTGCCGGGTGACGCCGGACAGGCCATCCTCGACACCCATGGCCGCGCCGCGCTGACCGCCGCGCTGCGCGCGCATCTGGCCGATGCCGTGGACCCGGTGGCGCTGCCGCGCCGCTGGGCCTTCGTGCCGACGCTGCCGTGCAACGCGCAGGGCAAGACCACCGAAGCCATGCTGCGCGACCTGTTCCGCCGCACGGTGCCGGCCGCGCACTGGCTGGAGGCCGATGCCACCTCGGCCAGTTCGGCCACCTCGGCCACGGCCGCGCTGGACGTGACCGATGACCTGGCGATCTTCGACGGCCACTTTCCCGATACCCCGATCGTGCCGGGCGTGGCCCAGGTGGACTGGGTGATGGCGCTGGCGCCCCAGCGCCTGCCGATTCCCCCGCGCGAGCGCTTCGCGCGGCTGGACACGCTCAAGTTCCAGGCCGTGATCCAGCCCGGCACCACGGTGCGGATGGCGCTGACGTGGCAGCCGGATGCGCTCTCGCTCGGCTTCCGGCTGACGTCGGATACCGGCCCGCACGCCAGCGGCAAGATCGTCTTTCATCCCCATCCCCATCCCGATACGCCATGACGCCGTTCCGTCCGGTTGTGCTCGTGCCGGTCTATGACCACGAAGGCGCCATCGGCGCCATGGTCGATGCCATCCTCGCGCACCCGCTGCCGTGCCTGCTCGTGGACGACGGCAGCAGCCCGGCCTGCGAGCAGGTGCTGCGCGGGATTGCCGCCGCGCATCCCGAGCGCGCCCGCCTGATCCGCCTGTCCGTGAATCAGGGCAAGGGCGGGGCGATCATGGCCGGGTTCACGGAAGCGGCGCGGCTCGGCTACACGCACGCGCTGCAGATCGATGCCGATGGCCAGCACGATGCCGGCTGCATTCCCCAGTTCGTCGCACTCGCCCAGGCCCAGCCCGCCGCGATGATCTGCGGCCACCCGGTGTACGACGATTCGGTGCCGCGCCTGCGCCTCTATGCGCGCTACCTGACGCACATCTGGGTCTGGATCAACACGCTGTCGTTCCAGATCAAGGATTCGATGTGCGGCCTGCGGGTCTACCCGCTGGCGGCGGTGACCGCGCTGATGCGTGAGGTGGACCTGGGCCGGCGCATGGAGTTCGACACCGAGGTGCTGGTGCATCTGGTCTGGCGCGGCGTGCGCATCGTCAACGTGCCCACGCGCGTGACGTATCCGTCCGATGGCGTCTCGCATTTCCAGGCGTGGCGAGACAACCTGCTGATCTCGCGCATGCATACGCGGCTGTTCTTCGGCATGGTGTGGCGGCTGCCGCGCCTGCTCTGGCGCAAGGTGAGGCCCGCATGAGCACGGCGAAGCCACAGGCCGGGGGTACGGCTGACGCCGCCACGCGCCGCACGCCATCGCGCCACTGGAGCACCATCGGCGAGGCCACGTGCGTCTGGGGCGTCTGGTGCCTGTACGGGCTCTATCGCGTCTTCGGCCGCACGCTGTTCCGGGCGGTGCTGTACCCGGTGGTCACCTACTACTGGATCACGCATCCGCTGGCGCGCCGCGCGTCGATGGACTACCTCACGCGCATGGAGGCCACCGCCGGCGCGGTCGGCGGGCGGCCCACGTGGCGCCATACGCTGCGCCACCTGTTCTCGTTCGCCGACACGCTGCTGGACAAGCTGCTGTCCATCGGCGGCCAGTACCGCTTCGGCAACGTCACGCGGGAAGGCCATCAGGTGCTGCTGGACCAGATCGCCAGCGGGCAGGGCGGCATCATCATGACGGCGCACATGGGCTGCCTGGAGCTGTGCCGGGTGCTGGCCAACCAGCGGCAGGGGCTGCGGCTGACCGTGCTGGTGCATACCGCCCACGCCGAGCGCTTCAACCGGATCCTGTCGCGGCTCGATCCCAAATCGGGCCTCCAGCTCTATCAGGTGGACGATATTTCGCCCGCCACGGCGCTGGAGCTGGCGGCCAAGGTGCAGGCGGGCGAGTTTGTGGCGATTGCCGGCGACCGCGCGCCCGCGCACGGCGGCCGTGCCGTGCGCGTGCCGTTCCTGGGCACGCCGGCGCGCTTCCCGGTGGGCCCATACGTGCTGGCGGGGCTGATGCACTGCCCGCTGTACGCGATGGGCTGCGTGCGCCATGGCGACGGCCATCTGCTGCGCTTCACGGAACTCACGCGCGCGGTGACGCTCCCACGGGCGAGCCGTGACGCCGCGCTGACCGCGCTGGCCACGACTTACGCCGCATGGCTGGAGGCGCTGCTGGTGCGCTCGCCATTCGACTGGTTCAACTTCTACGACTTCTGGGCGGACGATCCGGTCCGTACCGGTCGCCAGGACGCGCACCAGGACGCGCACTAGGCCGCGCCGCCCACCGGAGACCTATGTCCAAACCTATCAGCCACGAGATCACGCTGACGCCGGCGTTCCATGACCTCGACCCGATGAACGTGGTCTGGCATGGCAACTACGTGCGCTACTTCGAGGTGGCACGCTGCGCGCTGCTCCAGCAGATCGGCTACGACTACCCGCAGATGCGCGATTCCGGCTACGCGTGGCCGGTGGTGGACCTGCGCGTCAAGTACGTGCGCCCGCTGGTCTACGGCCAGGAGATGATCGTGCGCGCCACCATCGTCGAATGGGAAAACCGGCTCAAGATCGACTACGAGATTCGTGACGCGGCGTCTGGCCAGCGCCTGACCAAGGGCTACTCGATCCAGGTGGCCGTGGACATGACGACGCAGGAGATGCTCTACGTCTGCCCGCCGGTGCTGCTGGAGAAGCTGGGGGTGCCGTCATGAGGCGCCGCCAGATGCTGCACGCGGGCGCCGCGCTGGCGCTGCTGGCTATGCTGCCGGCCCATGCCGAAGACCTGCTCGCCTCGGTGGCCAGACGGCTGGCCGACGCGCCGGTCATCCGCGGCAAGTTCGAGCAGACGCGCAGGCTGTCCGGCTTCAGCAATCCGCTGGTCTCGCGCGGCGATTTCGTGCTCACGCGCGGCCGTGGCGTGGTCTGGCAGACGCGCGAGCCGTTCCCGTCGAGCCTGCTGGTCACGCCCGAGAAACTGGTGATGCGCGGCGCCGACGGCAGCGTGCAGCAGCAGATGCAGGCCGAATCCCAACCCGCGATGCGCGTGGTGGGCGAGTCGATGATTGCCGTGCTGCGTGGCGACCTGCGCGGGCTCTCCGCGCGCTTCGACGTAACTGGCAAGCTGGTTGGCAGCGCCGGATGGGCGCTGACGCTGATCCCAAAGGATGCCGGCATGCGGCGCGTGTTCACGCGGATCGAGCTGGCCGGCGACAAGTTCGTGCGCGACGTGCGGCTCGAGGAAGCCGGCGGCGACAGCACCGTGGTCCGCATGATCGACCCGGCGGCCGCCGCCAAGCTGACCCCGGCCGAGGAGCAGCGCTTTGAGTAACGTGGCGGGCGGCGTGGCGATGCAGGGCGGCATCACGCGGCTGGCGCGTGGGCTGGCCATCGCCTGGCTGCTGATCGTGCTGGCCATGATTGCCCATCAGGTGCAGTTCTGGCGCGGCTCGCGGCTCGATACGGACGTGATGGCGCTGCTGCCGACCAGCGAACGTACGGCGGCGGCGGACCGCGTGCTGCGCCGGCTGGCCGACAGTGTGGCGCAGGAGGTAGTAGTGCTTGTCGGCAGCCCGGACTGGGCGCGCACGCGCGCCGCCGCGCAGCGCTTCAGCCAGGCCACGGCGCAGGGCGGCACGCTGCTGCAACCGGTGGACAAGATCGCCGCGTTCGACTTCGACAAGGCGCTCGACTTCTATCGCCCGTGGCGCGACCACCTGCTGACCGATGCGCAGCGCCAGCAGTTGCAGCAAGGAAATCCGGATCAGCTCGCCCAGCAGGCGCTGACGCGCCTCTACCAGCTCTCCACCGGGCCGCGCCTGACCGACTGGGCGGCCGATCCGCTGGGGCTGTGGCAGGACTGGTGGCTCTCCCGCGCCGCCGTGACGCGCGTGCAGGAGCGCGACGGGCTGGCCGCCTTGTCCGGCGATGGCAAGGAATGGGTGCTGCTGACGTACCACATCACCAAGCCGGCGTTCTCGGTCAGCGGCAGTACCGATTACAGCGACCTCCTGCGCACCGCCGGGGCCGCCGCGCGGCAGGGCGATGCCGATGTGCGCGTGGTGGCCGCCGGCATTCCGCTGCACGCGGAGGCCGCCGCCGCGCAGGCGAATTTCGAAATGAACGTGATCGGCTGGGGCTCGCTGGCGGCGGTGCTGCTGCTGGTCTGGCTGGCGTTCCGCTCGCTGCGGCCGATCGTGCTGGTGGGGCTGTCGCTGGCCATCGGCACGGCGGCGGCGATCTCGGCCACGGCCATCGTCTTCGACCGCGTGCACCTGATTACGCTGGTGTTCGGCGCCAGTCTGGTGGGCGTGGCGGAGGACTTCGGCATCCATTACTTCGTCTCGCGGCAGGCGCTGCCGCGCGCCACGCCGCCATCGGTCATGCGCCACCTGCTGCCCGGCATGGCGCTGGCGCTGGCAACGAGCGTGGTGGCGTATCTGGCGCTCGGCATCGCGCCGTTCCCGGGGCTGCGCCAGATGGCGCTGTTTTCGGCGGTGGGGCTGGTCGCCGCCTTCCTGACCGTGGTGCTCTGGTTCCCGCTGCTGGACCGGGGCGCGCTGCGGCCCACGCGGGTGTCGAACTGGCTGGCCGAGAGCCTCGCCCGCTGGCCGCGCGTGCGCGCGGACCGGCGCACGGCGCTGGCGCTTGGGGCGCTGGCCCTGTTTATCGTGCCGGGGATCTGGCAGCTGCGGATTGTCGATGACGTGCGCCAGCTGCAAAGCTCACCGCCGGCGCTGATCGAGGCGCAGCGCCTCACCGGCCGCCTGCTCGGCACGCCGAGCCCCGCGCAATTCGTGCTGGTGCGCGGCGCCACGCCGGACGAGGTGCTGGCGCGCGAGGAGGCCGTCAAGGCCGCGCTGGCGCCGGCCATCCGGCGCGGCGAACTGGCGGGCTTCCTGGCGATTTCCGACTGGGTGCCGTCCGCCGCCCGCCAACGCGCGGACGCCGCGCTGGCTGGCCGTCAGGAGGCCGCCGTGCGCGAGCGGGTGGCCCGCACGCTGGGCGGGTCGATTGCCGCGCCGGCGGCGTCCCCGGCCGATGCCGTGCTGACGCTGCCCGCCTGGCTGGCCAATCCGGTCTCCGGCACGCTGCGCCACCTGTGGCTGGACCGCGAGGGCAGCGGCTACGCCAGCGTGATGCTGCTGCGCGGGCTGGAAAATCCGGCAGTCATGTCTGGCATCGCCACCGCCGTTAACACGGTACAGGGCGCCGAATGGGCGGACCGCATCGCCGATCTGTCCTTCCTGCTGCACCACTACCGCGTGCTGATGAGCTGGCTGCTGCTGGCCGGCGCCGCCGGCGTGGCGCTGCTGCTGGCATGGCGCTATGGCCGTGCGGGCTGGCGCGCGCTGGCACCCACGCTGCTGGCCGCCGCCTTCAGCGTGGCCGTGCTGGGGTGGCTCGGCGTGCCGTTGCAGCTGTTCTCGGTGCTGGCGCTGGCGCTGCTGCTGGGCGTAGGTGTCGATTACGGCATATTTTTGCTTGAGCATCCCGGCGATGGCGTGTCCTGGACCGCCATCGTGCTCGGCGCGGCCAGCACGCTGCTGGCGTTCGGGCTGCTCGCACTGTCTTCCACGCCGGCGCTGCATGCGTTCGGCATGACGATGCTTTCGGGCGTGGGCGCGGTCTGGGTGCTGTCGCCATGGTTCCGGCCATTGGGCCGGCACGCCTCACAACAACAAGCTGAACAGGGTTGATTGATATGAAAACGGAACAGGTGGAGGTATTGATCGTCGGCGCCGGGCCCGCTGGCTCGGTGGCGGCTGGCCTGCTGCGCAAGCGCGGCATCCAGGTGCTCGTCATCGAGAAGGAGACGTTCCCGCGCTTCTCCATCGGCGAGAGCCTGTTGCCGCAGAGCATGGAATACATAGAGGAAGCCGGTATGCTGCAGGCCGTGGTGGAGGCCGGGTTCCAGTACAAGAACGGCGCCGCCTTCGCCCGGGGCGACCGCTACACGGAATTCGACTTCCGCGACAAGTTCTCCAAGGGCTGGGGCACCACCTATCAGGTGCAGCGTGCGCACTTTGACGATGTGCTGATCCGGGAAGCCGAGAAGCAGGGCGCCGAGGTGCGCTTCCGCCACGTGGTGGAGGCGGTGGATGTCACCGGCGCGCAGCCGGTGGTGACCGTGCGCGACCCGGACGGGCAGGCGTACACGGTGCAGGCGAAGTTCCTGCTCGATGCCTCCGGCTTCGGCCGCATCCTGCCGCGCCTGCTGAAGCTGGAGTCCCCGTCGAACTTCCCGGTGCGCGCGGCTATCTTCACGCACGTGGAAGACCGCGTGGCGCCCGGCACCTTCGACCGCAACAAGATCCGCATCGGCGTGCATCCCGAGCATGTCGATGTCTGGTACTGGACCATTCCGTTCTCGAATGGCCGCTGCTCGCAGGGCGTGGTGGCGGAGAAGTCGTTCCTGGACCGCTATCCGGGCGACGAGATGGCCAAGCTGAAGCAGTTGGTCAGCGAGGAACCGGGTCTGGCGCACCTGCTGCGCGACGCCAACTGGGATACGCCGGCGCGCCAGATCGTCGGCTACTCGGCCAATGTCAGCTCGCTGTGGGGCAAGGGCTACGCGCTGCTCGGCAATGCCGGCGAGTTCCTGGACCCGGTGTTCTCGTCGGGCGTGACGATTGCGTTCAAGTCGGCCAGCCTGGCCACGGCCTGCCTCGCCCGCCAGCTGGCCGGCGAAACCGTGGACTGGGAGGCCGACTACGCCAGACCGCTGAAGGCTGGCGTGGACTGCTTCCGCACCTTCGTCGAAGCCTGGTACGAGGGCCGCTTCCAGACCCTGATCTTCCATCCGAACGCCACGCCCGAGATTCGCCGGATGATCTCGTCGATCCTGGCCGGCTACGCCTGGGACCGAGACAACCCCTTCGTGGCCGAGTCCCGGCGGCGCCTCAACGTGCTGGAGCAGCTTTGCGCGGCCTGAGGCTCTTCTGCTCGATAACGGCGGGCGCGGCGCTTGCCGTACTGGCCATATTGGCTGGCTGCGCCGCGGCGCCGCCCGCCGGCCCCACGCCAGCCGTGGCCGAAGCGGACCGCCCGGCGGTGCCGCTGCTGCGCCTGCCGCCGGCGTCGCTGGGCCGCACGCTGCAATTGCAGCAGCAGATCACGGTGCGTTATCCGTCGCCGCAGGGCGAGCAGACGCGCGACATCCTCGCGCTGCTGGAGGCCGATGCCGGCCACACCCGGCTGGCCGCGCTGGCTGGTGGGCAAGTGCTGGCCCGGCTGGACTGGGACGGCAGTGACCTGCGCGTGACACGTGCGCCGTGGGCGCCCGCGGAACTCGTGCCGGAGCGTATCCTCAGTGATCTGCAGCTGTCGCTCTGGCCGGTGGCAGCCATTCGCGCGGCGCTGCCGCCGGGCTGGCGCCTGGACGCCACGCCGGCCATGCGCCGCCTGCTGGCCGGTGACGAACTCGTGGCCGAGATCCGCTATCCCGACGCAGCCACCACGGAGTTTGTGCAGCGCCGCGACGGCTACCGGCTGACCATCCGCACGCTGCAGGGTGAAGGAGCACGGCCATGACGATTTTCCTGAACGCGATGAATGTCATCTGCGCACTGGGCAGCGGCAACGACGCCGTGCGCGCTGCGCTGTGGCGCACGGATGGCCCGGCGGGCGGCGAAGTTACAGACCGCTACACACCCGGCACGCCGCTGCACCTCGGTACCGTGCGCGAGCCGGTGGCGGCCACCGACCTGCCGGCCGGCCTCGCGCCCGCATTGTGCAGCCGCAACAACGCGCTGCTGGACCGCACGCTGGTTGCGCTGCGCCCCGCTGTGGAAGCCGCCATCGCCCGCGTGGGCCCGACCCGCGTGGCCATCGTGCTCGGCACCAGCACCTCGGGCATCAGTGACGGCGAACTGGCCGTGCGCGCGCGGCACGCCGCCGGCACCTGGCCGGATGCCTTCCATTACGGCCAGCAGGAGCTGGGCTCGCCCGCGCAGTACCTCGCACTGGCGCTGGGCACGGCCGGACCGGCCTATACGATCTCCACGGCATGTTCGTCGAGCGCGAAGGCGCTGGCCGCCGCCGCGCGGCTGCTGGAGCAGGGCATGGCCGACGTGGCCATCGCCGGTGGGGTGGACACGCTGTGCGCGTTCACGATCGCCGGCTTCCGCTCGCTCGACTCGGTCAGCGCGGAGCGGTGCAATCCGCTGTCCGCCCATCGCCACGGCATCAACCTGGGCGAGGGTGCGGCGCTGTTCCTGATGTCGCGCGAGGCCGGCCCGGTACGGCTGGCCGGCTGGGGCGAGACGTCCGATGCGCACCATATGTCCGCGCCGGACCCGGCTGGCGCCGGCGCCCGCGCCGCCATGCAGGAGGCCATGACGCGCGCCGGCGTGCAGCCGGCCGACATCGACTATCTGAACCTGCACGGCACGGCCACCGAGCAGAACGACGCAATGGAGTCGCGCGCCGTGGCAGACCTGCTCGGGCTCGACGTGCCGGTCAGCTCGACCAAGCCGCAGACCGGGCACACGCTGGGCGCCGCCGGCGCCGTGGAAGCCGCGCTGATGGTGCTGACCCTGACCGACAACCCGCGTGGGCGCCTGCCGGCCCATTGGTGGGACGGCGCGGCCGATCCGACGCTGCCGCCGCTGCACGTGGTGGGCGCGGACGAGTCGCTGGGCCGGGCACCGCGCTACGTGATGAGCAATTCGTTCGCGTTCGGCGGCAGCAACAGCGTGCTGGTGCTGGGAGAGGGCTGACATGACAACGCCTGATGTGACACCTGACTCGACACCTGTCGCCATGCCGCCCCTGCCGCCGGTGTCCGAAGTGGTGCCCCACGCGGGCGCCATGCGGCTGATCGACGAACTTGTCCAGGCCGATGGCGAGCACTGCGTGGCCCGCGCCACGGTGCGCGCCACCCAGCTGTTCGTGGACGATGCCGGCATGCCCGGCTGGGTCGGTATCGAATACATGGCCCAGACGATTGCCGCCTGGGCTGGCGTGCGCGAGCGCGCGGCGGGCCGCCCGCCGGGGTTGGGCTTCCTGCTCGGCTCGCGCCGCTATGCCTGCGACGTGCCCGCGTTTCCGGTGGGCAGCGTGCTGACTATCCGCACCCAGGTGGAGCTGATCGGGGACAACGGCCTCGGCCTGTTCGCCTGCACGGTCGAGATGGATGGCCGCGACGTGGCGCGCGCCAATGTTTCCGTTTTCCAGCCTGCGGATGCGCAGGCGTTTCTCCAGGGGCAGCAAGCATGACGAACAAGACCGTGCTGGTCACGGGCTCCTCGCGCGGCATTGGCCGCGCCATTGCGCTGCGGCTCGCCCGCGACGGCTACGACGTGGTGGTGCACTGCCGAGCCCGCCGGGACGACGCCGACTCCGTGGCGGACGCCGTGCGCGCCTTCGGCCGCAACGCGCGCGTGCTGGCCTTCGATATCAGCGACCGCCAGGCCACCGCCAGCGTGCTGCATGCCGACATCGAGGAACACGGCACCTATTACGGCGTGGTCTGCAACGCGGGCATCGCGCGGGACGCGGCGTTTCCGGCCATGAGCGGCGAGGAATGGGACGAGGTGGTCCATACCAACCTCGACGCCTTCTACAACGTGCTCAACCCGCTGGTGATGCCGATGGTGCAGCGCCGCCAGCCGGGCCGCATCGTTACGCTGTCGTCGGTGTCCGGGCTGGTGGGCAACCGGGGCCAGACCAACTACAGCGCGGCCAAGGCCGGCATCATCGGCGCCACCAAGGCGCTCGCCATCGAACTGGCCAAGCGCCACATCACGGTCAACTGCGTGGCGCCGGGGCTGATCGACACGGAAATGGTGGACGAGCATGTGCGCGAGGAAGCGCTGAAGATGATTCCCGCGCGGCGCATGGGCACGCCGGACGAGGTGGCGGCCACGGTGGCCTTCCTGCTCTCGCCGGATGCCGGTTACATTACACGGCAGGTGATTTCGGTGAACGGGGGGATGTTCGGATGAAGCGGGTTGTCGTAACCGGCGCGGGCGCGATCAGCGCATTGGGCAACGACTGGACCACGGTGCGCGAGCGCCTGGCCAGCGGCCGCAATGCCGTGGTGCGGATGCCGGAGTGGGCCGACATCAAGGGCCTGAACACGCAGCTCGGGGCGCCGGTGCCGCCATTCGCGCTGCCGGCTCACTACACGCGCAAGGCCACGCGGTCCATGGGCCGCGTCTCGCTGATGGCGGTGCTGGCCAGCGAGGCCGCGCTGGCGGATGCCGGCCTGACCGGCCATCCGATCATCACGGGCGGGCAGATGGGCATCGCCTACGGCTCGTCCACGGGCACGCCATCCGCGATCCAGGACTTCGGCCGGATGATGACCGAGCGCACCACCGAGGACATCAGCGCCACCACCTACATCCGCATGATGCCGCACACCACGGCGGTCAATATCGGGGTGTTCTTTGGCATCACGGGGCGCATTCTGACCACCTCCAGCGCGTGCACGTCCGGCAGCCAGGGCATCGGCTACGCCTACGAGACGATCCGCGCGGGCCGCCAGGTGGCGATGCTGGCCGGCGGCGGCGAGGAGTTGGATGCGACCGAGGCGGCCGTTTTCGACACGCTGTTCGCCACCAGCACGCGCAACGACGCCCCCGAGGCCACGCCGCGTCCGTTCGACGCGGACCGCGACGGCCTGGTGCTGGGTGAGGGCGCCGGCACGCTGGTGCTCGAGGAACTGGAGCACGCCCAGGCACGTGGCGCGCGCATCCTGGCCGAGATCGTCGGCTACGGCACCAACAGCGACGGCGCCCACGTGACCCAGCCGCAGGCCGCAACCATGGCCGTGGCCATGCGGCAGGCGCTGGAGGACGCCGGGCTGGCGCCGGAGCGCATCGGCTACGTCAATGCGCACGGCACGGCCACCGACCATGGCGACATCGCCGAATCCCATGCCACGCACGCGGTGCTGGGCGGCGCCGTGCCGGTCAGCTCGCTGAAGAGCTACCTCGGCCACACGCTGGGCGCATGCGGGGCGCTGGAGGCGTGGATGAGCATCGAGATGATGCGTGATGGCTGGTTCGCGCCGACGGTGAACCTCGTCAACCCGGACCCGCGCTGCGCGCCGCTGGACTACATCATGGGCGAAGGCCGCCGATTCGACACCGAGTACGTGATGAGCAACAATTTCGCGTTCGGCGGCATCAACACCTCGCTGGTGTTCCGCCGCTGGGACGCCTGAGCAGATAGCCGTACCCGAGCCGTACCCGAGCCGTACCACCGTCTGGTTTCATCGCTCAACAATCAAGAACAAAGGAAGGTCAATGAAATTCGCTCTCCCGCTGGTCGCCCTCGCCATCGCCAGTACCGGCACGCTGCTGTCCGCGCCTGCGGCCGCGCGCGACACCAAGTACATGCTGCCGTTCCAGGAAGTCCTGGACATGCCGGAAGCCAAGGAAAAGCTCGACGGCTCGGTCATGTTCTATCTGGCCGGGCAGAAGACGCCGAAGGTGCTTGAGAAGAAGGACAGCGACGTCTCGAACAAGAAGACCAACGGCGTGGGCAAGGCTGACGAGGAAGCGTGCCGCTGGGCTGCGCTCTCGGCGCTGATCTCGTTCCAGGACAAGGCCAAGTCGCTGGGCGCGAATGCAGTGGTGGACATGGTGAGCTATTACAAGAAGGACACCAACGCCAGCACCACCGAGTACGAGTGCCACGCCGGCGCCGTGGTGGTGGGCGTGACGCTGAAGGGCACCTACGCCAAGGTCGCCGCCAAGTAAGGCGGCATCGATCGACGGGACCTGTTTGACGTTTTCAGGACGATTGCCATGCCGCTCGCGCTGCGCACAGGATCGGTCATGGCATTCGCGGCCATGGCGCCACCCGTCAGCCGCTGGATGTCGCCAGAGGAGCTGGCGCGGCTGGCCGCCATGCGCGCCCGGGCCCGCGCCGAGCAGTTCGCGGCGGGCCGCTGGCTTGCCCGCCGGCTGCTGGCGGTGACGTTCGGCGGGGATGCAGCGGAATGGTCGCTGTCGGCGGCCGAGGACGCGCCGCCGCTGGCGACCCATACCGGCGGGGCCGTCGGCACGCCGGTATTCCTGTCGATTGCCCATTCGGGTGATCACCTGGCTTGCGCCGTGTCCGACCTGCCGGTTGGCATCGACATCGAGGAAATGCAGCCGCGCAAACACCTGGACACGCTGATCGAGGCCACCACCACGGAGGCCGAGCGCGGCGCGGTGCCGGCCCTGCTGGACGTGGGCGACGAGTTGGCGAAGCTGGAGGCCTTCTATGACCTCTGGACGCTCAAGGAAGCCTGGATCAAGTGCCACGGCGGCAATCTGTTCCGGACCATGATGGGCCACGTGGTGGAAGCCGTGCCGGTGGCGATGGCGCACGCCAATGGCGTCACGTGGCGGCGCGATGACGCGGTGCTGGCGCTGACGGCGTCGGCGCCGCTGGCGTCGGTGTCGGTGCCCAATCCGGCTGGATGGCGCCTCCGCGCGCAACAGATCGACTAGATCCGCCCGGCAGAGCCGTAGCGTCAGATCTTCTCCAGCGCCGCGCATGCCGCGCGCAGGATGGCCGCGTAGCGCTCCAGATGCGGCTCGATCCGGTAGACCGGGCCGGCAATCGAGATCGCGTAACTCTCGCCCGACAACCGTACCGGCCAGGCCAGTGCGCCGACATCGGGCATCGACTCACTGAGGTTCACGTACGCGCCGCGCTCGCGCGCTTGCCGGAGGTCGGCCTCCAGCGCCGCCGGCGTGGCCAGCGTGCGCGCGGTGAATGGCTGGAAGGGCAGTTGTGCGAGCAGGGCGGCGCGCTCGGCGTCGTCCATGGCGGCCAGCAGCGCCTTGCCGATCGAGTTCGCATGGAGTTCGCGCCGCTCGCCGGCCGTGGCGATATAGCGGATTGCGTGTGGCGATTCAAGCACATCGAGATAGACCACCGCATGGCCTTCGTGCAGCTTGCCGATGACGATGGTCTCCCCGGTGGCTTCGCGCAATTCGCTCATGGTGCCGTGCACGCGATCGAGCACGGGGTCGTGGCGGGCAATCTGCTGGGCCATGGCCAGCAGCCGGCCGGTGGGGTAGTAGCCCTGGCGGCGGGCCGTCTCATAAAGATAGCCGAGCGAAGTCAGCGTGCGGATCAGCGCCAGGCAGCTCGAGGCCGGCACGGACAGCAGCCGGGACAGTTCCGAGAGGGACAGCGCGCGCCGTTCGCGCGCAAAGGTCTCGATGATCTCGATCACGCGCAGGGCGGTCTTGACATTCATCGAGGGCGGCTTGGCAGCGGACGGATCGGGACGCGCGGGCATCGGGGCGTGGGCATGCAATCAGGAGGGATATGGGGCCGGAATGTACCACGGCGTGCCCGATGGGCCCCGTCGCTACAGCTTATCGGATGTATTCTAATTTTACGCCCGATAAGCTGTATCTTGAAAATACAGCCGAAATAGCGTAAAACGGCTTTACAACTTTCTAGCTGTATTCTCGCCCACCATGTATCCCATCCGCATCATCAGCCAGCTACGGCCGATCCTCCAGGGCTTCCGCAAGTCCCGCGGGCTGACCCAGGCGCAACTCGCGGCGCGCCTGGGGGTGAGCCAGCAGACCTATGCCCGGCTGGAAGCCAACCCGGCGCGCGTCAGCGTGGAGCGGCTACATGCGGTGTTGCAGGCGCTGGACGTGGAAATGCTGCTGTCGACCAATGGGGACGAGGACTATCGTGGCGGCGGCGCCATGCTCCGCCAGCCCCCACCGCACGAGCCCTGGTAATGGGACGCCGCCCTTTGCGACGCCAGCTCGGCGTCTGGATGAACGGCCATTTCACGGGCGTGTGGGCTCAGGGCAGCGAGGGCGAGACCTTCCACTACGCGGCACGTTGGATCCACAGCCCGCAAGGCCGGCCGCTGTCGCTCTCGATGCCGTTCCGGTCAGACAATGCACCGTACCGTGGCCGCGTGGTCACGGATTACTTCGACAACCTGCTGCCGGATAGCGACGCCATCCGCCGGCGGCTTGCGCAGCGCCATCGCACGCGTGGCATCGCTCCTTTCGATCTACTCACGGCGCTGGGCCGCGACTGCGTGGGCGCGCTGCAGCTGCTGCCCGAAGGCGAGGTGCCCGAAGAGCTTCGCGTCATCGAGGGCAGTCCGGCCGATGACGCGCACATTGCCCGCTTGCTGCGCGACACCACGAGTGCATCGCCCCTCGGCCAGCATGGCGACGATGCCGACCTGCGCCTGTCGATTGCCGGTGCGCAGGAAAAGACCGCGCTGCTGCGCCGGGGCGGCCAGTGGTTCATTCCGCACGGCAGTACGCCCACGACCCATATTCTCAAGCTGCCGCTCGGGCTGGTGGGCAATATGCGCGCGGACATGCGCACGTCCGTCGAGAACGAATGGCTTTGCGCGCAGCTGGTCGAGGCCTTCGGCCTGCCCATCGCGGCGTGCGAGATGGCGATGTTCGAGGACCAGAAGGCGCTGGTGGTCGAGCGCTTCGACCGGCGCGTGGCGCCCGATGGCGCATGGATCCTGCGCCTGCCCCAGGAGGACTTCTGCCAGGCGATGGGCATGTCCCCGCTGGTCAAGTACCAGGCCGATGGCGGGCCGGGCATCGCGGACATCATGGCGATCCTGTCCGGCTCCGACGCGCGCGAGGCGGATCGTCGCAATTTCTTCAAGACGCAGATCCTGTTCTGGATGCTCGCGGCTACGGACGGGCACGCCAAGAACTTCAGCCTGAGCATTGGCCCGGGTGGCCGCTACTGGGCTACGCCGCTATATGACGTGCTCTCGGCACATCCCATCGTCGGGGGCGGGGCCAATCAGCTGGCCATGCAGAAGGCGCGCATGGCCATGGCGGTGCGGGGCTCGCAGAATTACTACCGGCTGGCCCAGATCCAGCGTCGGCACTGGATAGCCCAGGGGCGGCAGGTGGGGCTGCCCGAGGCGGATGTGGAATCGATAATCGCCGAACTCGTGGCCGCCGTGGACCCGGCGCTTGCCGCCGTCGCGGCCCGCCTGCCCCGGGATTTTCCGCAGGACCTGGCCGGGGCCGTGTTCGATGGCATCAGGGCGCAAGGCAAGAAGCTGCTATAATGCCGGACTTGGTCCTCTCTCCAGACGACAGGACCGGGTGCCGACATCACTACAATGACTCAGTTTTGGCACCCTTCGGGCGTACACCCGAATCGATCCGGGCCACGTGGCCCGTCACCATATTGACCGGCGGCAAGTCCGCTCCGTACCCGGCACGCCCCGTACCAGCGCGCCAGCTTACGCAAGCACGGTCACTCCGCGTCAATCGCGACGACATGCACCTCAGTGCGTGTTGCGCACATTGACCCTCCTTCCCATCGCGTTGGAACCAACTGGCAAGCAGTGGCGCACATCGGTGCCCGGCCTGCGCATGCGCGTTCACGCGAAACGAGACATCACATCACATTGCAGCAAACGCAAATCATTGAATCGCCGTACACGGTTGCCGTGTACCCCATCGAGCAAGAGCCAGGCGTCTGGTTCGCGGCCTATCTGATCCGCGAATACAAGGACGGCATGGAGCGCGTGGTGGCCAACGTGGCCATGCGCCACGACACCCACCGCACCGCCGCCCGGGCCAAGCATGCCGCCCGCTGTGCCGGCGAGGGCGCCATCACGCGCCTGGCTGCGCGACACCTTCAACCGGGCGCCATTGCCCACGCTAATCAAGGAGCCCGTCATGGCTAAGGAAGATCTCGTCGAGTTCGGCGGCCACGTTTCCGAAGTGCTGCCCGATAACCGTTTCCGCGTCGTACTCGAAAACGGCTTCCAGGTGTGGGCGTATTCGTCGGGCCGCATGAAGAAGAACCGCATCCGGATCCTGGCCGGCGACCGCGTAACACTGGAAATGTCGCCCTATGACCTGACCAAGGGCCGCATCAACTACCGGCACAAGAATTGAGCGCAGTCATGAACCATCCCGCCCCCGACGAGGCCATCATGTCCGCCACGTCTGCCAATGACGAATGGGAAATCATGCACCTGACGCCCGCGGGCTGGATGGACGGCAGCTACCGGCACGAGCCGGGCGAGGCCGTGGACATCGCCGCGCCGGCCGATGACGTGCTGACCGTGCGCCGGCACGTCAGCGCCACCTACGGCGGGCCGTGCCGCGTGGTGGAGGACCGCACGCCGCGCACCGAAGACATGGCACTGATCGAACAGTTGCTGACGAAGTTCGGCGCGCCGGGCTTCGGCGTCTGAGAATCCGGGGCGTCAGCCGCGTGCGCGGCGCGCCTCGTAGGCCTTGAGACTCGTCAAGGCCAACTCCAGGGTCGGCGCCGGCGTCTGGCCGCGCCGCGCCAGCAAGTCTCCCACGATCTGGTCCGATTCGATGGCGGCGCCGCGCTCCAGGTCGCGCAGCATCGACGCCATCAGCGGAGAGCCTTCCGCGAACAGCGTCGCCCGGGCCTGCTCGAGCGCCGGCGCCCGCGCCGGATAGCCGTTCGCGGCCGCAATGGCCGCGCACTCATCGAGCAGCGCCGCAATGGTCTCCCGCCCGTGCGGTGCGGCCAGGATGTCGCCAATCGTCGCCCGCATCAGGCAGGTGGACGAGGCCAGCGTCGCCAGAAACAGCCACTTTTCCCACATGTCCTGCATGATCGCTTCACTGCGCTGCACGTCGAAACCGGCGTTCTCGAGCAGGGCGGCCACGGCACGCGCGCGCGCGGTGGTGCCGGCTGGCCGTTCCCCGAACGAGAGAATGTGGAAGGCCGACAGATGCAGGATGGTGCCTTGCTCGTCCAGCGTGCTGGAGATCATGCAGCGGCCACCCATCACGCGCTTGGCGCCGAAGCGGGCATCGAGCTTGTCCAGGTGTTGCATGCCGTTGAGCATGGGGATGACCACCGTGTCGGGGCCCACGGCCGGCGCGAAGCTGTCCATGGCGCCGTCCAGGTCGTAGGCCTTGCAGCTCAGCAGCACTACGTCGTACGGCGCGGTGATCTGGGTGGATAGCACCGTGGGCGGGTCCTCGATGCGCACGTCGCCATGCGGGCTCATGATCCGCAGGCCGCGCTCGGCCAGCAGGGCGGCGCGCCGGGGCCGCACCAGGAACGTGACGTCACGCCCGGCCTGCAGCAGCCGCGCCCCGAAATAGCCACCAATCGCACCCGCTCCGACTACCAGAATCCGCATGTTCGACTCCCCAGGTCAGCCCGGCTCCCAGGCCGGGTGTGCGCCATTGTAGTGGGGCGCCGCAAAAGCTGCTGGCGGGCGCCGTGGCCGTCATTTGCCCTCGCCCCGCGCCTGGCTGCGGGCGAGGTAGACCTCGTGCAGGGTGATCTTGCGCACCTCCGCCTGGCTCGCGCCGATGTGCGAGCGCAGCAGCCGGCAGGCTTCATCTGACCGATGGGCGAGCACGGCGCGCAGGATGCGCCCGTGCTCTTCATACGTGGCGTCCACGCGCGCTGGCTTGGTGAAGTCCAGTCGGCGGATCAGGCGGATGCGTTCGGTCACGTCGCGATGCACGCGCGCCATCTCGGGGTTGCCGGCGGCCTCCACCAGCGTGCAGTGGAAGGCCTCGTCGAGTTCGCCCACGCGCGCCATGTCCGGCAGCCGCGCCTCGGGCGCCACCAGCCAGATCGCGGCCAGGGCGGCCAGGGCCGCCTGGTTGCTGTCCGGCGCCATCGCGCACAGCCGCCGCACCGCTTCGGTCTCCAGCACCATGCGCAGGTCGTACAACTGCTCGAATTTGTCGAAGTCGAACGGCAGCACACGCCAGCCGGCGCGGAAACTGACCTCGACGAACCCTTCCTGCTTCATCCGGAACAGTGCCTGGCGGACCGGCGTGCGTGACACGCCCAGCCGCTCGCAGACTTCGTTCTCGGTGAAGCGGTCGCCGGGCACGAGGCGAAAGTCGGCGATATCGCGCTTCAGCAGTGCGTAGACATCGTCGGCGCGCGAGGTGCGCCCGGCATCGGTAGGGGGCATGGCATTCATCGGGATAGGCGCGGTGCGGGTCTCGGCGGGACGGTTGGGCCGGCGCTGGCGCCCATTATGCGCCGGCGCCGGCCGGGTCGCCACCGGCCCCGGGGGCAGGTTTCAGCGCCGGACTTCACGCTGGAAGATCTCCAGGCTCTGCCGCTTGGCCGCGACGAAGCTCGCCTGTGACAGGGTCTCCACGGTGCGTGGCCGGGCATCGCCGTAGTCCAGGATCTCGGCCACGCGCGTCGGGCGCTTGGTCAGCAGCAGGATCTGGTCCGCCAGGTACACCGCTTCCTCCAGGTCGTGCGAGACCAGCAGCATGGTCGTGCCGGTCTGCATGAACACCTCCTGCAGCTTCTCCCGGATGAACAGCGTCATCTCGAAGTCGAGCGCGGAGAACGGTTCGTCGAGGAACAGCACCTCGGGCCGGGGCGCCAGCGCCCGCATGATCGACGCGGTCTGCTGCTGCCCGCCGGACAGCTCGTACGGGTAGCGGTTCAGGTCGAACTTCACGTCGAAGGACGCCACCAGCTCCGCCATGCGCCGGTCCACCTCGGCCTTGCTGCGGCCCTCCAGCAGGAGCGGATAGGCGATGTTGTCGATGGTCCGCATCCACGGGAACATCGCCTCGCGGTAGTTCTGGAACACGTAGCCAATGCGCGTGTCCTTGAGCGACTTGCCGTCGAACAGGATCTCGCCCCGGTCGATCGGAATCAGCCCCGCGATCATGTTGATCAGCGTGCTCTTGCCGCAGCCGTTGGGGCCGAACACCGAGACGATCTTGCCTTTCGGGATGTCGAGGTCGAAGTTCTCGTACAGCGGCCAGCCGGCGAAATACTTGGTCAGCCCGCGGATGGTGATGTGGGTGCCCGGCGGCCCCGGGCGGAACGGCGGCACCGGCACGTCGGCGTGGCGGGCGGGGGTCAGAACGGTGGTCATGGTTACCTTCCACTCCAATGGACGATGCGGCGCTCCAGCACCAGGAACGCGATGTTGAGCACATAGCCGAGCGCGCCGGCCGCGAGGATGGCCGCGTACATGGTCTTGACGTTGAGCACCTGCTGGGCGTCGATGATGGCGTGGCCGAGGCCGTTCTCGGAGCCGATGAACATCTCGGCCACGATCACGATCACCAGCGCCATCGACACGGCGGAGCGCAGGCCGACAAAGCTCGGCTGCAGGCTCTCCCAGACCAGCACGTCCCGGAAGATGCGCCAGCGGGAGGCGCCCATCACGCGCGCCGCCATCACGCGCTGCTTGCGCGCGTTGATCACGCCGTAGGCGCTGTTGAAGACCACGATCAGCAGGGCGCCGAAGGCGGCGATGGCTATCTTGTTGATGTCGGACACGCCGAAAATCAGCAGGAACAGCGGAATCAGCGCGGAAGACGGCGTGGAGCGGAAGAAGTCGATCAGGAACTCCACACTGCGGTAGGCCCGCTCATTGCTGCCCAGCAGCACGCCCAGCGGCATGCCGACCACCGCCGCGATGGCGAAGGCCTGCAACGTCCGCGCCACGGTGACGGCGAAGTCCGCCAGCAGCTCGCCGCCGGCCAGCCCGGTGGCCAGCGCCACCAGCGTATCGGCCGGGCTCGGCAGCAGGATCGGCTTGATCAGGCCGAAGCGGACCACGAGATCCCAGATGGCGAACAGCACCAGCGGGCCGACCATCGGCAGCAGCCGGTCACCCAGGGGCCGGCGCGGGGCGGCGTCGTTTGACGCCGGGGGCGCCCAGGACTTGCCGGCGGGCGGAGCCGTGGCCGGCACGGCGGCGGTATCAGACAGTTCGGACATGGTCGTCAGGCCTTGTAGAGCAGCGTGTTGACGTCCACCTTGCGCGAGAAAATGCCCTTCTCGGTGAACAGGTCGTAGAACTTCTGGAAGTGGGCCGCGTCGCTGGCCTTGAATTCATCGAAGAACAGGTAGTCGGCCATCGGCACTTCCGCCGTCAGCGCGCCTTCGATGGCGGTATAGCCCTTGAGGAAGGGGCGCGCCTCGGCCGGGTTCTGGCGCACCAGCACCACGCCGCGCCGGTAGGCGGCCAGGTAGGCCTTGGCTACGTCCTTGTTCTTGCCGAGGAACTCCGTGGTCAGGCTGGCCGAGCCGCCGTGCCACGGCGCCATCGGGTCGCCGAGGATGTAGCGCGCCACCACGCCGGCCTCCAGCGTGCGCGTGGTGCCGTTGAGCCGGCCGATGGTGCCGGTCGGCTCGAGCGAGTAGACCCCATCGATCTGGCCGGCGGCGAGCGCCGCCACGTGCTGGCCGATCGGCAGTTCCGTCACGCTGATCTTGCCGGCCCCGGCACGCTCCAGCATGGTCTTGGCAAGCACCACGTTCTGCAGGCCAGGGCCGCACGCCACGCGCTTGCCCTTGAGTTCCGCCACGGTCTTGATCGGGCTGTCCTTGGCCACCAGGAATTCGTCGAGCACGAACTTGGCGTTGGTCGGGTTGGTGCAGAAGATCTTCAGCAGGCCGGGCTGGGCAATGTCACCGATGGCCAGTGCTGCCGAAGCGGTGCCATTGGCGCTGCCGTCGCACCGGCCGGCCAGGATGGCCTCGATCACCTGCTGGGGGCTGGCGAACTTGATCGGCTCGACGTTCAGCCCGGCTTCCTTGAAATAGCCCTTTTCGACGGCGGCAAAGAAGGGCAGGCCCGAGGCGACCGGCCAGTAGCCGATGCGCAGCTTGGGCGTGCCCTGCGCGCGGACGATGGCCGGTGCGGCCAGCATGGACAGCGCGGCGGCGCCGGCCTTCAGCGCGCGGCGGCGCGAGGGAGATACCGTGGCGGGAGCAGCGGCCGGGCGAGTGGTAGAGCGGGTCATGGCGGGTTCCTGTGCGTGAAAGTTGGAGATTCGGAAGACGGTCAAGCGGCGGAGAGCGACGTGATATAGGCGCGCCAGCCGCCATGGGCGCTGACATCGGGCGCGCCTTGCAGCGCATGGCCTTCGCAGACGAAGCCATGGACCCAGCGGCCATCGGCCAGCTCGATGCTGCCCAGCGCCAGCGGGGCCGGCACCAGCGCCAGGAAGCTGCCGACGGCGGCGAGCGGCACCTGCCAGACCTCTACGGCGATGGCGGCGCCGGCTTCCTCTGCGGCGTCCACGCGGCGCAGGCCGGGCTTGGGCGGCGTGGTGCCGGGCAGCGCGTGCAGGCGGTAGCGCGGCGCGGTGGTGGTGGCCTCGGCCAGCGTCGCGCCGCGTTCGGTCAGCTGACCGTTCAGCGGCATGCCCGAGAGATGGGCGCCCACCACGGCCAGCGGCAGATGGGTTGCCGGCGACGGGGCGAGCGCGGCGATACCTACCGGCGCGGGCAGCGGGGCGCCCGTCGCACCCAGCGTCAGCCCGCTGGCGTGGTGGAAGCGTTGCCCCAGGTCGGCGAGTTGCCAGTCGCTGCCGGCCTGGCCGATCAGCGTGATGCCGAACGGCAGCCCGTCCGGGCGCAGGCTGGCGGGCACGGACAGCGCGGCGTAGTCAAGCAGGTTGACGAAGTTGGTGTAGTGGCCGAGTTCACGGTTGCGCACCACCGGATCGGCCAGCATGGCGGCGATGGTGCAATGCGTCGGCGCCGTGGGCACGCACAGCACGTCGATGTCCTGCCACATGGCAGTCGCGCGCTGGGCCAGCGCCTGGAGCGTGTGCTGGGCATCGAATACATCGGCGGCGCTGTAGCGGCTGCCTGCGGCCAGGATCGAGCGAACCGGCTCGATGACCGCCCCCGGCGCGCGGTCGAAGAAGGGGCGCACGGCGGCGTAGCGCTCGGCGACCAGCGCGCTGTCATAGAGCAGCGCGGCGGCTTCGGCGAGCGGGGCATAGTCGATGGGCACCGCGCGGCCGCCCAGCGCCTCCAGCGCGGCTACGGCGTCGTCGAAGGCCCGGCGGGCGAGGTCATCGCCAAAAAACTCAGGCTCGGCCGGCACGCCAAAACGGAACGCGGCGGGCAGCGGCGTGCGCGCCAGTGGCAACGCACGCGAATACGGGTCCTGCGGGTCATGGCCGGCGGCGGCTTCGAGCACGCGGACTGCCATGGCCACCGTGCGCGCCAGGATCGACACGCAATCCACGCTCTGCGCGGCGGGGAACACGCCGTGGGCGGAGATCAGGCCCTTGCTCGGCTTCAACCCGACGATGTTGTTGAGCCCGGCGGGCACACGGCCCGAGCCGGCGGTGTCCGTGCCCAGCGCGAAGTCCACCGCCCCGGTGGCCACCGCGTATGCCGAACCGGAACTCGACCCGCCGCTGACATAGGCCGGGTCGAACGCGTTAGGCACGGCGCCGTAGGGCGAGCGCGTGCCATTCAGGCCGCAGGCGAATTGGTCCAGGTTGGTCTTGCCGGCCAGCGCCGCGCCGGCGCCCAGCAGGCGTGCAATCACCGTGGCGTGGGCGTCCGGCACGTAGGCGAACTCGGGGCAGGCGGCGGTCGTCGGCACGCCGGCCACGTCGATATTGTCCTTGGCGGCAAAGCGCAACCCGGCCAGCGGGGCGTGATCCGGGTGCGGGGCGGAGACCGGGGTGTCGAACCGCTCGATCCACGCCGCATCGGCCTTGCCGGAGGCGGCTGGGTTGGCCGCAGGGGTAGCGGCGATAGAGGTGCGCATGAGTGTCCTATCTGAAATCCAATCTTGGATACAAGATAGCAATCGCCATGCCAAAGGCACTTCTGGGCGGATAATTGCCGCCCCGTGGGATGGAAATCTCAATGAAATCAGTGGATTAGTGGCGAGGTCGATTCCGCGTCGTCGGAGCGCCGGGGGCGTCTGGCCGCCCGCCAGCCCCCCCGTCCGGCCATCCACAAGCCCCTGCACGGTGCGCCCGCGCACCAGTGTCGGGAGGTCTTCACTGACACGGCGCTACGGGGTCCGCCCGACAGCGCCCGCCCGCCGCGCCGACTACTGTGAAAGTCTCGACCGGGATGTATCGAATAGGGGAGCCAGCTTGTTCGCGACCTGGGCATTGGTCATTGGCGCGCTGCTGATCACCATGGGGCTGATCGACTCCATGGTGAAGCGCCTGCCCATGTCCCCGTCCGGCCTGTATCTATTAGTGGGGATGGCGCTGGGGCCGGGCGGGGCCGGGCTGATCGTGCTTGACCTGACCGACCCGGGCCACGTGAAGGTGCTGGAATGGATCACCGAGCTGGCCGTGCTCGTCGCCCTGTTCGGCGTGGGCTTGCGGATGCGGGTGCAGATGACGTACCGCGTCTGGCGCCTGCCGGTGCGGCTGGCCAGCGTGGCCATGCTGCTGACCATCGGCGGCGTGTGCGCCGTGGCGGCCGGGTGGCTGCAGGTGCCGCTGGGCGTGGCGGTGCTGCTCGGGGCGATCCTGGCGCCCACGGACCCCGTGCTGGCCTCGGACGTGCAGATGGCCGATACCGAGGATCGCGACGTGGTGCGCTACAGCCTGACCGGCGAGGGCGGCCTGAACGATGGCACAGCATTCCCGTTCGTCATGCTCGGCCTTGGCCTGCTGGGCTATCACGAGCTTGGTCCGTGGGGCGGGCGCTGGATGGCGGTCGATCTGGTCTGGAGCACGCTTGGCGGGCTGGCCGTCGGCGGGCTGCTGGGCTGGCTGGCCAGCAAGACCATCCTGGTCCTGCGCCTGCGCTTCCACGAGGCGGTGGGGCTGGAGAGCTTCCTCACGCTCGGCCTGATCGGCGTCTCCTACGGCGCCGCGCTGTTGCTTCACACCTACGGCTTCCTGGCCGTGTTCGCGGCGGGGCTGGCAATGCGGCAGGTGGAGCGCCGCGAGAATCCCGCCACCTCGCCGGCGGAGGTCATGGGGCCGCTGCATACGGCCGATGTCGAGACCACCTCCACGCACGCGCGCAAGGCTGCGGCCTACCTGACCCATACCGCCTCGGAGTTCTCGTTCAATATCGAGCGGCTGGCCGAACTGTGCGTCACCCTGCTGATCGGTGCGATGCTGACCCGGGAGGTCTTCCACGCCCAGTACGTGGCGCTGGCCCTGCTGCTGATCTGCCTGATCCGGCCGCTAGCGGTCTATGCGTCCACCTTCGACCTGCCCCTGGCGCGCGGCCAGCGGCGCCTGACCGCCTGGTTCGGCATTCGCGGCATCGGCTCGCTCTACTACCTGGCCTATGCCCTGACGCACGCCGCCGGGGAGGAATGGCGTTCCTTCCTGATCCACGCCACGCTGTGCACCGTGGTGTTTTCCATCGTCCTGCACGGCCTGACGGCCACGCCGCTGATGGCTTTTTATCAACGGCTGCGGCGCTAGGTGACCACTCAGCGCCACGCAACGCCTCTCAGCGCCGCTGCGCCAGCCCGATCCCCGCGGCGATGGTGACCAGCCCCACGCCGTGATACCAGTGGGGGGACTCGCCGAGCAGCAGCGTGGAGAGCAGGGCGGCGAACACCGGCGTCAGCGTGATGAAAAACACCGGCAACTGCGCGCCGGCCCGGGCGATGGCGCGGTCCCAGGCGAAGTAGGCCAGCAGCGAGGGAATCGTCGCCACATAGAGCAGGATGCCCAGCACCTTGCCGTTCCAGGGGATGGGGGCCGGCAGGGTCATCAGCTCCCACGCCGTGACAGGCGCGCTGGCCACCACCCCGGTCACGATCTGCGCGAACAGCAGCACCGGCAGGGGCAGGTCCGGGCGATGCTTGCGCAGCAGCCAGGTGTAAGCGCTCCAGGCGATGGTCGCCGCGAGCATGAACAGGTCGCCGGGCACGAAGTCCAGCTGCGCCAGCCGCCCCAGATCCCCGCGCACCAGCACGAAGGACACCCCTACCAGGCACAGCAGCGCGCCGGCCACATGCCACGGCCGCATGCGCTCCCTGAAGAAGAGCGCGCCGATAATCAGCAGGAACAGCGGCGTGGAGGCGCCAATCAGCGTCACGTTGATCGGCGTCGAGGTGGTCAGCGCGAGATACTGGAACGCGTTGTAGCTGGCAATCGACAGCACGCCCATCGCCGTGAGCAGCCCGGCATGCCGGCGCAGCGTGGCGCGATGCTCCACCACCCCGCGCCAGGCGTAGAGCCCCAGCAGGGTCCCGGCCAGCACCCAGCGCACGAAGTTCAGGGTGATCGGCGGAAACGTACCGGCGGCCAGCCGCCCGACGATGGCGTTGCCCGCCCAGGCCAGTGGCGGGAAGGTGAGCAGGAACAGGGTGGCCCCGTCGAGGCGTCGGGTGGCGCTGGCATGCATGGGGGTGGGGAGGGCGTCGTGGGGATGCGGGATTATCCGCCAGGAACGCCTTGAGCGCTGCGGAACGCTATCCTTGGCCGCTCGACAGAGCAATCGTTGACCGGCATTTCTTGCGGGCGAAGTTTGCACATCCCCAGAATGGCCGTTCGGCATTTTTCACCGGGTTCATGGCCACGCCGCAGCGCGCGCAAATCGGCCGCCAGAACTCTCCCTCCGTGGCCTTTCGTAGCAAGGGGGCTTTTCTCTCTGCATCCAGCATGCTGAGGCGTTCGACAAATGTCTCGCCGTCAAGCAGCAGTACCTTGCCGGCGGCCGCTTCAACCTGGGCAGGGCGAGTGAAGGTCGACATCGTGACGAATACCCCTTCCTTGACATTCTCGCGCGCCATGACGCCCATCAATGCGCGAATTTGATCGACATCAACACGCTTCCGTCGCCAGCCTTTGCATTGAATCAGCTTTACGGGCTCGGGCATGTCCCTGAAGTAGAGGCGGATATCAATGCCGCCGTCGGCGCCGTGGCTCTTTTTGTCGGTCCGGAAGCCATGTGCAGCAAAGTATGCGCTGCACAGTTCCTCGAACCGGTTCCACGACAAGCTCCGAAGCAGGTCGAGCGTGAATTCGTCAGTGGGGATTCGGGGTCGATCAAACTGCAGAAGCAGCTTCTCCCGATCCTTTTGGTCATCTTCCTGCTTGCCTTGCAGGGCTTTGCCAGCCTCCACAAATTGGGCGGCCGCATCCATGGCCTTCTGCAGCCAGCCTGCATCGCTGCCCATTTTGTCCCCAGTCCGTGATTCCGTTTTTTTTTGCATGCTAGTCAGAGCCGTTTGCGCCTGCACACCGGCCTTCTGGTTTTTACCCGGGGGACAGTAGCATCTGTTCCGCCACGGCCGCTGCTCGCCACAAGGGGGGTGTTGCGACAGGCCAACGGCATAGTCGGCCCCGTTATTCCCCCTAAGGCGCCCGCTGCACCCGATACACCTTGCCGCTCGTGGATGAAGTCCCCGGGTCGGCCAACACATAGAGTTCCTGCGCGGCGTCGGTGCCGAAGGAGTAGACGCTGCCGCTGGCGGTGACCGGCCAGTCCACCCGCTCGGAGACGGCGCCGTCGCGGTACAGGAAGCTGGCCAGCTTGCCGGTGCACAGGTCGGTATAGAAATAGCGGCCCTGGAGTTCGGGCAGGGCTGCGCCGCGATAGACGTAGCCGCCGACGATGGCGCAGCCGCCGGCGTCGTGGCTGTATTCGAAGACGGGCGGGGTCAGGCCGGCGGGGTCGCAGGGGGTGGCCCCGACGCAGGCGGTGCCTTCCAGGCGGTCCCAGCCGTAGTTAAGGCCGGCGCTGGCCGTTGGCACGGCGTTGACCTCCTCGCGCTGGCCCTGGCCGACATCGGCGATATAGAGCAGGCCATTCGCATCGAACGAGAACCGCCATGGGTTGCGCAGCCCCATGGCCCAGATCTCGGCCCGGCCACCCCCGCCGCCCGTGAAGGGATTGCCGGCCGGCACGGCGTAGCTGGCGCCGCTCACGTCGATGCGCAGGATCTTGCCCAGCAGCGTGTTGCTGTTCTGGGCGTTGTTGGACGGGTCGTTGCTGCCGCCGCCGTCGCCGGTGCCGATGTAGAGCATGCCGTCCGTGCCGAACGCGAGCTGGCCGCCATTGTGATTACTGGCGCCCGGGTGCGGAATCGACAGCAGCACCGTGCCGGTGGGGTTCGCCGCGTCCGGGTTGCTGGCCGAGACGGTGTAGCGCGCCACGGTGATCGCCCCGTTCTGGTCGGTGTAGTAGACGTAGAAGCGCCCGCTGGTGGCGTAGGCGGGGTCGAACGCCATCGAGAACAGGCCGCGCTCGCCGTCGGTGGTGGTGAGGCTGGAAATGTCGAGGAAGGCCGTGCCAGGCACGCTGCCGTCCCGCACGATGCGCACCCGGCCGGCGCGCTCCACCACGAACAGCCGGGGGTCGTTGGCGGGTGCGGTGAGGAAGATTGGCGCCGCGAAACCGTCCGCCACCTGCGCCAGCGACAGCCGCATGTCCGAGGGCGCGCCGTAGCTCACGCCGATGGTTGGCGCGGTGTTGGCGGCCACCATCGCAGTCTGCACGGCCTGCGAGGGCTGGTAGGACGTGGAGCCGGTCAGCACCGGGGCCGCCGTCACGGTGTAGGTGCCGGCCACGAGGTTGCCCAGCGTGATGGTCTGGGCGGCGGTCTGCCGATACCCACCCGGCCCGTTCACTGTGATGTTGGCGGGCGTGCCGGCGGGCAGGCCGGAGACCACAACCGTGAGCGTGGCGGGCGTGCCGCCGCTGGTGATCTGGATGTCGCCGCTGCCACCACCGCAGCCGGCCAGCCACAGCGTGACGAGGCCGAGCAGACGACACAGCATCCATCGATGTGAACGAATCATCACTGACACCCCCTCACCGCGTTGCCAAAGCCTTTGTATCCTAGGTCGGTCTGAGCCGGGGCAGCAGGCAATCGAGCAGCACGTCGAAGGCGGGGCCGATGTCTTCCTCGGGCACGCAGGCATAGCCCAGCAGCAGCCCGCGCCGGAGCGCCGGCCCCATGAAATAGCGCGACAGCGGCCGCACCAGGATGCCGCGCGCGCGGATGTCAGCCGTCAGCGCCACATCGTCCACGTGATCGGGCAGGCGCAGCACGAGGTGCAGCCCGGCGTTGCTCGCGTGTTCGTGCAAGGCCTCCGCCCCAAGGTAGCGCTCGATCAGGCCGGCCAGCACCGCACGCCGGCGGGCGTAGAGCGGCCGCATGCGGCGGATGTGCGCGGCATAGTCGCCGGCCTGCATGAACTCGGCCACGGTGGCCTGCGTCATCAGGTGGCCGGCGCGGTACAGGTCGGAATGGGCGGTCTGGAAGGCCTCCGTCAGCCCCTTCGGCAGCACCAGATAGCCCATGCGCAGGCCGGGGTAGAGCGTCTTGCTGAAGGTGCCGATGTACAGCACCGGCGCGTCCGGCTCCATACCCTGCAGCGACGGAATCGGCTGGCCGGAGAAGCGGAATTCGCTGTCGTAGTCATCCTCCACGATCCAGCTGCCGTGCCGCCGCGCGAACTCCAGCAGCGCGCGCCGCCGCCGCAGGCTCATCACGGCGCCCAGCGGATATTGGTGCGAGGGCGTGACGAAGATAAAACGCGGCGCGGGGGCGTCGGCCTCCGCCTCGGGCAGGCACAGCCCTTCGGCGTCCACGGGCAGCGGCACCATGCCGATGTCGCTGACCTGCAGCACGCCGCGTATGCCCCAGTAGCCCGGCTCCTCCACCCACGCCTGATCGCCCGGCGAGCCCAGCATGCGCGCCACGAGGTCGATCGCCTGATGGATGCCTTCGGTAATCAGCACCTGATCCGCGTCGCAGCGCACGGAGCGCGCCACGCGCAGGTGGGCCGCCACTGCCTCGCGCAGGGCCGGCAGGCCGCCGCCGTGGCTGTAGCTGAGCCATTCGGGCTGCGGCCGGCGCCACAGCCGCGCGGCGATCTGGGCATAGCGCCGATGCGGAAAGCGCGTCAGGTCCGGCACGCCGGGCATGAAGGCGCCCCATTGCGTGGGCGATGCGGCGGCACTGGAGACCAGCCGCTGCCCGCGCGGCGAGAGGCCCGGCATGGCCGGTGCCGTGGCCGGCGCGCTGTCCGCGGCGGTGGCGTTCAGGTAGCGCTCGGGCGCTGTGTCGGCCACGAAGGTGCCGCTACCCGTGCGGGCGCGCAGGTAGCCCTCGGCCAGCAGTTGCTCGTAGGCAAACATCACCGTGTTGCGGGACAGGCCGAGTTCCGCCGCCAAGTCGCGCTGGGGCGGCAGGCGCGTGGCGGGCGCCAGGCTGCCGTCCAGGATCGCCCCCCGGATGCAGGCGTAGAGCGCCCGATTGAGCGGTTGGTCGGTCGGCTGGCCGAGTCGCTGGAGCAGCAGGTCGCCGCAGATCGATTTCACATTGGCACCATCGAATTTGTCAAAGTGGCGCTGGATTGTAGGGCCAAAGGAGATTGGAATGCACGTCACACCTGTCACTCCCTGCCCCAAGACCTCGGACCCATGAAAAACAGCGAACTGAACCAATCCCGTGCCCAGGCCACGCCGCGAGGCGTTGGCGTGATGTGCGATTTCTATGCCGACCGGGCCGAGAACGCCACCCTGTGGGACGTGGAGGGCCGCCAGTACACCGACTTCGCCGCCGGCATCGCCGTGCTGAACACCGGGCATCGGCATCCGCGTGTGATGCAGGCCATCGTCGCCCAGCTCGACCGCTTCACCCACACCGCCTACCAGGTGGTGCCGTACCCGAGCTACGTCACGCTGGCCCAGCGCATCAACGAGCTGGCGCCGGTGCCCGGGCCGAACAAGACCGCGCTGTTCACCACGGGCGCGGAAGCCGTGGAGAACGCGGTCAAGATCGCGCGCGCCCACACCGGCCGCCCGGGCGTGATCGCCTTTTCGGGCGCCTTCCACGGCCGCACGCTGCTGGGCATGGCGCTGACCGGCAAGGTGGCGCCGTACAAGGTCGGCTTCGGCCCGTTCCCGTCGGACATCTTCCACGCGCCGTTCCCCAACGCCCTGCACGGCGTCAGCACGGCGCAGGCGCTGCAGGCGCTGGAGGGGCTGTTCAAGACCGACATCGATCCCAACCGCGTGGCCGCCATCATCGTGGAGCCGGTGCAGGGCGAGGGCGGCTTCCAGCCGGCCCCGGCCGACTTCATGCGCGGCCTGCGCGCCGTGTGCGACCGCCACGGCATCGTGATGATTGCCGACGAGGTGCAGACCGGCTTCGGCCGCACCGGCAAGCTGTTCGCGATGGAGCACTACGACGTGCGGCCCGATCTCGTGACGATGGCCAAGAGCCTCGCCGGCGGCATGCCGCTGTCGGCGGTGTGTGGCCGCGCGGCCATCATGGATGCCCCGCTGCCGGGCGGGCTCGGCGGCACCTACGCGGGCAACCCGCTGGCCGTGGCCGCTGCGCACGCGGTGATCGACACCATTGCCGAGGAACAGCTGTGCGAGCGTGCCAACGCACTGGGCCGGCAGCTTAGCGAGCACCTGACCGCGCTGCGCGCGAGCTGCCCGGCGCTGGCCGAGGTGCGCGGGCTGGGCTCGATGATCGCTGCCGAGTTCCGCGACCCCGCCACGGGGGCGCCCAGTGCCGAGCACGCGCAGCGCGTGCAACGCCGTGCGCTGGACGCCGGCCTGCTGCTGCTGACGTGCGGCACCTACGGCAATGTGATCCGCTTCCTCTACCCGCTGACGATTCCGCAGGCGCAGTTCGACGCCGCGCTGGGCGTGCTGGCGCAGGCCATGGTCGAGTAAGTCAGACGCCATGGCGGGGCACGCCCAGCGTGCCCCCGCGCCAAGCCGGTGCATCGCCCCGGCCAACTTCCGCACGAGGAAGGGGGCGGGAAACACTCACCTCAACACCTACCTGACACGTGCCCATTCGGTGTGGCACGCATGTTGCGGATAAGAGCCAGCGCGAACCGGCGCAGAATCCACGAGAGACCAACCATGCGTTTTAGTAGATCGACGAATTTCCGGGCACTCATGACGGCTTCCGTGCTGGCCGCGCTGGCCGTGTCGGCCATGTCCTCCACGGCGGCCATGGCGCAGGCCACACGCGACTGGCCGACCCAGCCGGTGCGCATCGTCGTGCCGTTCCAGGCGGGTTCCGCCACGGACCTCATCACGCGCCAGCTTGGCGTGGGGCTGGGCAAGGAGTACGGGCAGAGTTTCGTGGTGGAGAACCGGCCCGGCGCCGCCGCGATGATCGGCAGCGAGGCCGCCGCCCGCGCGCCCGGCGACGGCTACACGCTGCTGATGTCCGGCCCGGCGTCGATGGTGACCAACCGCTTCCTATATAAGAAGCTCAGCTACGACCCGGATGCCTTCGAGAAGGTGGCGGTGGTGGCCATCACGCCGAATATCCTGCTGTCGAACCCGTCGCTGCCGTTCAAGACGCTGCCGGAGATGGTCGCCTACGCCAAGGCGAACCCCGGCAAGCTGACCTATGCCTCGTTCGGCTCGGGCACTACCTCGCATATCGCCGGGGAGATGCTCAAGGCCGTGGCCGGCATCGACATCGTCCACGTGCCCTACAAGGGCGCCGGCGAGGCGATTCCCGCGCTGCTCTCGGGCCAGGTGTCGATGTACTTCGACACCATCATGACCGGCCTGCCGTTTGTGAAGTCCGGCAAGCTGCGCGCGCTGGGCATGTCCACCGCGAAACGGTCCCCGCAGGCGCCGGAGATCCCGACCATCGCCGAGCAGGGCTACGCCGGCTTCGACATCGCGCCGTGGTACGGCATCGTCGCGCCCAAGGGCACGCCGGCGGACGTGGTGACCCGCCTCAACGTGTCGATCAACAAGCTGCTGAACACGCCGGACTTCCGCGAGAAGCTGGCAGCCACCGGCGCCGAGCCGCGCGGCGGCAGCGTCAGCGACTTCGCGGCGATGGTCGATGCGGAAATTCCCCGCACCGGCAAGCTGGTGAAGCAGGCCGGCGTGACCCTGCAATAACGGCTGGAACTGACGCGCCTCAGCCCGCCCCCAGCTCCAAATCCAGCGCCCGGCCGCGCGCCTCCATGGTGCGCCGGGCGATATTGAGCTGGTGGATCTGGGTGGTGCCTTCGTAGAGGCGGAACACGCGCACATCGCGGTAGAAGCGTTCCGCCACGGTGCGCGCCATATAGCCGCTGCCGCCGAAGACCTGCACCGCGCGGTCCGCCACGCGGCCGCACATCTCGGAGGCGAACATCTTGCACATGGACGCCTCCATGGTCACGTCGCCGCCGCTGTCGCGCTTGCGGGCCGTCTCCAGCACCAGCGCGCGCGCCGCGTGCACCTCGGTGTTGCTGTCGGCAATCATCTGCTGCACCAGCTGGTAGTCGGCGATGGGGCGGCCGAACTGCTCGCGCGTGGCGGCGTAGCGCACCATCTCGTCCACCAGCCGGATGGCCGGGCCGATGCACAGCCCGGCCAGGTTGATGCGCTGCTTGTTGAGCGCCTTCATGGCGGTCTTGAAGCCCCGGCCCGGCACCTCGCCGACGATGGCCGAGGCCGGCACGCGGCAATCTTTCAGGTACACATCGCCCACCGGGGAGCCGTGCTGGCCCATCTTGCGCTCCGCTGGCCCGGTGCTCAGGCCCGGCGTGCCGCGCTCGATCAAAAAGGCGCTGATGCCGTGCGCGCCCGGCGTGTCGGGGTCCGTGCGGGCGAAGACCGTGAACAGGTCCGCCAGCGGGGCGTTGGTGATAAAGCACTTGCTGCCGTTGAGCACGTAGTGGTCGCCATCGCGCACGGCCACGGTGCGCAGCGAGGTGGCGTCCGAGCCGGCCTCGGGCTCGGTCAGCGCGAAGCAGCCGGTGATCTCGCCGGAGGCCAGCCGGGGCAGGTAGCGCGTGCGCTGGGCCTCGGTGCCGTCTGCCACCAGCGATTCGGAGGCGATGCCGGTATTGCCGCCAAAGCGGGCGCGGAACACCGTGGCTGCTTGCGACACCTCGATATTGACCAGCGTCAACTCCTCGGCGGTCAGCCCGGCGCCGCCGTACTCGCGCGGAATGCTGTGGCCGAACAGGCCCAGCGCGCGCATCTGCGCCACCACAGGCTCGGGAATGACATCGGTGCGATCGATCTCGGCTTCCAGCGGGATGCAGGTTTCCAGCACAAAGCGGCGGATGTCGGCCAGCAGCGTGTTCAGGGCGGAGGGATTGCTAATCATGGGAGGTCGCCTCTCAGGAAAGAATTATTGGGCGGTGATGCCGGACGCCTTGAGCACGCGGGCCCACTTGCGCGATTCGGCATCGACGTATTTGTCGAAGGCGGGCGCGCTCTGCGGGGTCACGTCCATGCCAAGGTCCTGGAGCCGGCTGGCGACATCCGGCGCGGCCACGGCCTGGGCCACCGCGTCGGCCAGCTTGCGCACCACGGCGTCCGGCGTCTTGCGCGGCGCCACCAGCCCGAACCACGCGCCGGCCTCGTAGCCGGGCAGGCCGGCGGCCTCGGCCACCGTGGGCACGTCCGGCATGCCGGGGTAGCGCTTGGCGGAGGTCACGGCCAGCGCGCGCAGCTTGCCGGACTTCACGTGCGACTGGGCGATGGCCACCGTGAGCGGCATCATCGACACCCGCCCGCCGAGCAGGTCCGTCAGCGCCTCCGGCTGGCCCTTGTATGGCACGTGGGTGATCTGCACCCCGGCGCTCTGCGCCAGCAGCGCGCCCGCCAGGTGGTTGGAGGTGCCGACGCCGGCGCTGGCATAGGTGAGCTTGTCGGGATGGGCGCGGGCCTCGTCGAGCAGCGCCTTGAGCGTCTGCGCGCTGGAGGCGGCCGGCACGGCAATCACGTTGGGAATCATGCCGAAGCCGCCGATGGCGCGGAAATCGCGCTCGGCGTTCCAGGTGATGCTGGCGTTGAGCAGCGGCCCCACCGCGTGGCTGGGGCTGACGGCGAGCAGCGTGTAGCCGTCCGGCGCCGAGCGGGCCACGCCGTCCGTGCCGATGGCGCCGCCCGCGCCGGCCTTGTTCTCGACGATGACCGGCTGGCCCAGCGTCTTCGACATCCGCTCCGCTACCACCCGCGTCACGGAATCCACCACGCCGCCGGCGGAGAAGGGCACGATGATCCGGATCGGATGGTCCGGGAAGCGCGCCGCGCTCTCGTTGGCCTTATCCGCTGCCTTATCCGCAGCCTGAGCGGCCGCTGACCAGAGGGCCGATGAGGCTGCCATCAGCAGCGCGCAAGTGAGCCACCCGCGACGCGAGCGGGCCAGAATCTTCATGCCAGACATGGTTGTCTCCGTATAGCGTATAGGACGATGGTCGTCGATGGGTCCGGCGGCCTCTGCGGGCCGTCCGGGTGGCCTGGGCGCGATGGCCGGCTGGCTATCGCATCAGGCCGAATTCGATTTGTCGCACGGCTTCCAGCAGCTTCGGGGCGACTTCCCGTTCCAGATAACCGTCCTTGTCACGCAAGGCCGAGATCGAACAGTTCAAGGCAAACGGCTCCTGTTTCTGCATGCGGATCGGCGCGGCAATCGCGTGGATCTCGGAGCGCCACTCGCCCGGGCTCAGGCAGTAGCCGCGTGCGGGAAAGTGCTGCTGCTCCGCCGTCCACATCGGTTTCTCCACGCGAAACCGCTCCGGGTCTTCCACGCGCAGCCGGTTCAGCACCGCCGTGCGCTCCTCCGCGCTGCACCCGAGCAGCAGCGCGCGGCCAATCGACGTGGACAGTACGGGCCGGGTGCTGCCGATGTCCGGCTGGTACACGTTGGTCGGGTCCAGCCGGCAGCTATCCACGTACACCACGGTCAGCCGGTCCCGCATGCCGAGGTTCACCGTGCAGCCGGTTTCCCGCGCGATGGCCTCCATGTAAGGGCGGGCCACCTGGCGGATCGGCAGGGCGGCGAGCATCGGGTACGCCAGCGCCAGTACGCCCGAACCGAGCCGGTACTTCTGCGTGCCGGGCACCCGGCTCAGGAAGCCCAGCAGGCACAACGTGTAGGTCAGCCGCGAGACCGTGGCCTTCGGCAGCCCGGTGCTGACCACGAGGTCCTGGTTGCCCAGGATTGGCCGGGCCGGGGTGAAGGCCCGCAGTACTTCCACGCCGCGCGCCAGGTTGGTGGCGAACTGTCTGTCGTGGGCCAGCTCGTCGGCGCTGGCCAGGCCGGAAATCGTGTTTGGGTCCATGGCGGGGGTGCGCTGGGGTGGATTCATCTTGGTTTCCGCAGGTCGGGGAGTCAATGATGAACCGGAACGGTTTCGCTGTGCGAAACCCTGCTTGCAAGGCGGGTCCGCCGAGCCCACCCTCGTCTCACCGTGCTTTTTCCCTTTCTTCCTGGCGACGACATGCACCCCTCCGAACGCAATTCCGCACAGCGGACCCCCTCCGACTCGCCCCAAGGCGGCCCGCTGCGCGGCGTGCGCATCCTCGACATGGCCACCGTGGTGGCCGCGCCGTTCTCCGCCACGCTGTGCGGCGACATGGGTGCGGAGGTGGTCAAGCTGGAACTCCCGGACGGCAGCGACCCGCTGCGCGGCCTGGCGCCGGTGAAGGACGACCTGTCGCTGTACTGGAAGGTCACCAATCGCGGCAAGCAGGGCATTTCGCTCGATGTGCGGACGCCCGAGGGCCGGGCGCTGTTCCTGCGCCTGCTGCCCGAGTTCGATGTGCTGGTGGAGAACTTCCGCACCGGCACGCTGGATCGATGGGGTCTGGATATCGCCACCCTGCATCGCGCCAACCCGCGCCTGACCGTGCTGCGCCTGACCGGCTTCGGCCAGACCGGGCCGTATGCCGCCAACCCGGGCTTCGCGCGGATCTTCGAGGCGATGAGCGGCTTCACCAACCTGTGCGGCGAGGCCGCCGGCGGGCCGATGCATATGAACTACCCGATCGGGGACATGGTGGCGGGGCTGTTCGGCGCGTTCTCGATTGCCACGGCGATTGCCGAGGCGCGCGGCGCGCCGGAGGGGCCGGGGCGCGAGATCGACCTGTCGGCCACGGAGGCGCTGCTGCGCCTGCTGGAGCCGCTGGCGGTGGAGTACGAGCAGCTCGGGCAGGTGCGCGGGCGCTCCGGCAACCGGGCGACCTACACCGCGCCGTCGAACATGTATCGCACGGCGGACAACCAGTGGGTCTCGCTGGTGGCCTCGTCGGACGTCACCTTCCGGCGGCTGGCCAAGGCCATGGACCGGCCCGATCTGGCGGAGTCCGCCGACTATCGCCGCAACCCGGACCGCATCCGCAATATCGGCCCGCTGGACGACCTGATCGTGGCCTGGTTCGCCGCGCAGCCGTATGACGCCATCGCCGCCGCGCTGAAGGCGCACGAGGTGCCGTTCAGCAAGGTGTTCACCATCGCCGATGTGATCGATGATCCGCATTTAAAGGCACGCGAGGCCATCGTCCGGCTTGAAGATGCCGACCTCGGCACGATTCCGGCGCCGTGCGTGGTGCCGCGCTTCTCTGGCTACCAGCCGCAGCCGCCGCGCAGCGGCCCGGCCACGGGCGAGCACAACGCGGCAGTCTATGGCGCGATCGGGGTCACCGCTGCGGATCTCGCGGCGCTCAAGTCGGCCGGCGTGGTTTGATCGATGTCAGGAGCAGCCATGCTGGAAGGCGTGCGGATCGTGGAGATCAGCGGGCTCGGCCCCGGGCCGTTCTGTGCGATGCATCTGGCCGACCTCGGCGCCGATGTGATTGCCGTGGAGCGGCCGGGCGATGGCGCGCCGGGGCAGCCGCGCAAGCTGGTCAACCGGGGCAAGCGCTCGGTCGTGGCCGATCTGAAGACGGCGGCGGGGCGTGATTTCGTGCTCGACCTGATTGCGGACGCCGACGCGCTGATCGAAGGCATGCGGCCCGGCGTGATGGAACGGCTGGGGCTGGGGCCGGAGGTCTGCATGGCGCGCAATCCCCGGCTGGTCTATGGCCGGATGACCGGCTGGGGCCAGACCGGGCCGATGGCGCAAGTGGCCGGCCATGACAACAACTACACCGCGCTGTCCGGCGCGCTCTATTACAACGGGGCGCCCGACGCGCCGCCCTCGACCGCTTTCGCCGTGACCGGGGACGTGGGCGGCGGGGCCCTGTACCTCGCCGTGGGCCTGCTGTCCGGCATCCTGCGCGCGCGGGGCACGGGCGTCGGCACGGTGGTCGATGCCGCCATCGTCGATGGCTCGGCGCACATGCTGCAACTGCTGCTGGGGGCCAAGGCCAAGGGCTATATCCACGGCGAGCGTGGGCGCAACCTCCACGACAGCTCGCACTTCTACGCCACCTATCGCTGCGCGGATGGCCAGTTCATCACCGTGGGCGCCATCGAGCCGCAGTTCTACGCCTTGCTGGTACAGGCGCTGGGGCTGGCCGGCGACGCCCGGTTTGCCCGGCAATGGCAGCGGGAGGCGTGGCCGGAACTCCACCAGCATCTGGCCGAGGTCTTCGCCACCGACACCCGCGAAGGCTGGTGCCGCCGGCTGGAAGGCACGGACGCGTGCTTTGCGCCGGTACTGAGCCCGGCGGAGGCCGCCGCGCATCCCCATAACGTGGCGCGCGGGGTCTATGTGGAGGCGGATGGCTTCCTGCAGACCGCCCCGGCACCGCGCTTCGACGGCGCGGTGCGGCCGGTCGGGCGCATTCCCGCGCCGGGCGCGCATGGCGACGAGGTCCGGGCCGGGCTCCAGACCGGCAGCCCGTGGCGCGAATCAGCGTGAAGGTGGCGGGTGACGCTCAGGCCACCCGGTCGCGCGTACGCCGGGCTACGTCCCGGGTCCAGGGGAATGCCGACCAGTAGCGCTCGGCAAACTGCTCGATCTCGCCGCGCTGCTTCAGGGATAGGCCGATCATGTCCAGCCCCTCCAGGAACATGCGGCGGTGCCGCGCGGACAGCTCGAACGGGTATTCGCCGGCCGGGGTGCGCACCCGCATGGCCGCGACGTCGATGGTGATGACGTTGTCGCTGTCGGCATCGACGTCGTTCATCAGCTGCTCGATCACCTCCCGGGGCAGCATCACCAGCAGCAGGCGGTTGTTCATGGCGTTCGAGTAGAAGATCTCCCCGAAGCTCGGCGCGATGACCGCCTGCACGCCGAACTGCTGGAGCCCCCACACCGCGTGCTCGCGGCTGGAGCCGCAGCCGAAGTTGGCGCCGCCCACCAGGATGCGGGTGCCGGCGTATTCAGGCCGGTTCAGCACGAAATCGGGGCGCGGCTGGCCGGCGGCGTCGAAGCGGTGGTCGTAGAGCACGCCCTGGGCCAGCCCGGCCTTGTCGATCCCGCGCAGGAACTGCTTGGGGATGATCTGGTCGGTGTCGAGGTTCTCGAAGCGGATGGCCGCGCCCTTGCCGGTAATGGTTGCTTGATCAGACATGGGAGACCTCCAGCTTGCGGACATCGGTAATCGTGCCGGTGATGGCGGCGGCGGCGGCCATGGCCGGGCTCATCAGGTGGGTGATGGCGCCGCGCCCCTGGCGGCCCTCGAAGTTGCGGTTGGTGGTGGAGGCGCAGCGCACGCCATCGGCCAGCACATCGTCATTCATCGCCAGGCACATCGAGCAGCCCGGCTGGCGCCATTCGAAGCCGGCGGCGGTCAGGATGTCGGCCAGCCCTTCGCGTTCGGCCTGCGCCTTCACTGTGCCGGAGCCGGGCACGACCATCGCCCGCACGCCTTTCGCTACGGTTTTGCCGCGTACCACGCTGGCTACCGCGCGCAGGTCCTCGATGCGGCCATTGGTGCAGGAGCCGATGAACACGTGCTGGATCGGCGTGCCTTCCAGCGCCGCGCCAGAGGTCAGGTGCGTGTAGGCGAGGGCTCGCGCCACCGAGCGCTGCTCGGCATCGTCCATCTGGTCTTCGGGGAAGGGGATGTGGCCGGACACCGGCAGCGCCTGGTCCGGGCTGGTGCCCCAGGTAACGTAGGGCTCGATGTCGCTGGCATCGAACATGTATTCCATGTCGAAGGTGGCGTCGGCGTCGCTTTTCAGCGTATCCCAGTACTGGCGGGCGGCGGCGCGCTGCGCCTCGTCCATATCCGCTGCACGGCGCAGCACGTAGTCGACGGCGGCGTCGTCCGGGGCGATCAGCGCACCGCGCGCGGCAGCTTCCACGGTCATGTTGCAGAGCGTGAAACGCGCTTCGATGCTCAGGTCACGGATGGCCGTGCCGCAGTACTCCACCACGTAGCCGCGCGCGCCCTGCGCGCCGATGCGGGCGATGATCTTGAGGATCAGGTCCTTGGCCGTGGTGCCCACCGGCAGCTTGCCGTCCACGCGGATGCGCATGGTCTTGGCCATCCGGTAGACCAGCGTCTGGGTGGCCAGCACATGCTCCACCTCGGACGTGCCGATGCCAAAGCCCAGCGCGCCCAGCGCCCCGTAGGTGGTGGTGTGGCTGTCGCCGCAGATCACCACCATGCCCGGCCGGATCATGCCGTGCTCGGGCGCCACCACGTGCTCGATGCCCTGCAGCCGGTCGTTGGTGTCGAACAGCGGAATCGCGTGCCGGGTGCAGTTGTCGCGCAGGTTGGTGGCCTGTAGCGCCGAGGCCGGGTCCGCAATCACGCGGATCGCGGTGGGGTGGGTCGGAATGATATGGCTGACGACCGAGACATTCTGCCCCGGCACCAGCACGCCGCGCCCTTGCTCGTGCAGGCCGGCAAAGGCCTGCGGGCTGGTGTACTCGTTCATCAGATGCAGGTCGCAGAACAGGAGGACGTTGTCCTCGTCGATCCGGGCGACGGTGTGTGCGTCCACCAGCTTGTTGTATAGGGTTCGGGAAGTCATCGCTACGGTCTCTGCTACGGTTTCTGCTTAGGTCATTCGGCGGTGATGCCGCGCTGCTTGATCAATTTCGCCCACATCGGCATTTCGCGCTCCAGGCGCTGGCGGGCGGCTTCCGGCGTGGTCGGGGTGGGCTCGAAGCCTTCCTTGACCATGCGCTCCCTGGTGGCCTGCGCGGCCAGCGCGCTGTTCAGCGCGGTGTTGAGCTTGTCGATGACGGGCTTGGGCGTGCCGGCCGGCGCGAAGACCATGAACCACGTCTCGAACAGGTAATCGGGCAGGCCGGCCTCGGCGGCGGTCGGCACGTTCGGCAGCAGGGCGGAGCGCTTGGCGCCGGTCACTGCCAGCGCGGTCAGCTTGCCGCCCTGCACGTGCTGCTGGGCGGCGGAAATCACGGGGAAGCTCATATCCACCTGTCCGGCGATGGTGTCCACCAGGGCCGGGCCGCCGCCGCGATAGGGCACGTGGACGATCGACACATTGGCCACGGACTTGAACAGTTCGGCCGACATATGGAAGGTGCTGCCATTGCCGGCGGAGCCGTAGGTCAGCTTGTCCGGCGACGCCTTGGCCAGGGTAATCAGTTCCTGCAGATTCCTGGCCGGCACCTTGTTGTTGATCACCAGCACGTGCTGCGAGCTGGCCACCATGCCGATCGGCGCCAGATCCTTCAGCGTGTCATACGGCATGCGCGGGAACAGGCCCGGGTTGATGGCCAGCGACACGGTTTGCAGGCCGATGGTGTAGCCATCCGCCGGCGACTTGGCGACGGCATCCACACCGATATTGCCGCCCGCGCCGGCGCGGTTCTCCACCACGAGGGTGCCGCCGAGGCTCTTCGCCCAGGCATCCGAAATCAGGCGCGCGGCGATGTCTGCGCTGCCACCGGGGGCGTAGGGCACGATCAGGCGGACCGGGCGCTGCGGATAGGACTGGGCCGAGGCCGTGCCCACGACGGCGGTGCAGGCGAGCAGGGCGGTACAGGCGAGGTGGCTGAGCTTCATGGGGTTGTCTCCTTTTGGATAGGTGTCGTTATGGCTGGCATCCTAGCATTTGCCTGCGGCGACATAATTTCGGTCGATGCACTTCATTCGTGCCTCAGATTCATCAATGAGGGATGCACCCGCGCCACACCCAAGGGCCATCCCCTAGTTGACTTCGTTTTTCATGGGCATAAAATCAGTTTCACAAACATGAAAAGAGACGCCCGTGATGCCACGCGGCGGCCGTTGTAGTTCCCTGTTGGAGACAAGCCCTTTATGACCCAAGCTTCACCCGCATCACCCGCATCGGGGCCGGTGTATTTCGTCCGCACCGAGGACGTTGCCGGCTACCACCCCGCCAATCACGTCGGCACGCTGAACCGCCGCATCATCGGGCGCGAGAACGTCGGCGCCACCCAGCTCGAAGTCATCCACGGCACCATCGAACGCGGCAAGGGCGCGCTGCCGCACGCGCATCCGGGCATCGAGCAGGTCTGCTATGTGCTGGAAGGCCGCGCGCGGGCCGAAGTCAACGGGCAGTCCCAGGAACTGGGCCCCGGTGACTGCTGCTTCTTTCCGGCTGAAGCGATGCACGTCTTCACGGTGATCAGCGACGAGCCCGTCAAGCTGCTCGTGGTCTACGCCCCGCCTTACGAGGAATCGCCGGACCGCGTCATCCGTCCCGCCTGAATCCGCGCCGCCTGCCTATATAAGAATCCGAGGAGACCACCATGCTGACTTTCCGTGCGCGGCGCGTGCTTGCCGCCGCCATCGTGGCGTTGCCCGCGCTGGCAACGCTGTCGTTTGCCCCCGCTGTCCACGCTGCTGATAGCTGGCCCAGCCGTCCGATCCGCCTTGTCGTGCCGTTTGCCGCCGGCAGCGGCACCGATGCCGTCGCGCGCATCACGGCCAAGGAACTGGGCGATGCGCTCGGCCAGAACGTGGTGGTCGACAATCGCCCCGGCGCCAACGGCGCCATCGCGGCGGAGCTGGTTGCGCAGGCGGCCCCGGACGGCTATACGCTGTTCATGACCACCAACACCACGCATTCGGCCAATCCGTCGCTGATGAAGAAGCTGCCCTATGACCCGATCAAGGACTTCACGCCGGTCGGCCGCATGGGCAACCTGCCATTCATGCTGGTGATCAATCCCAAGCTGCCGGTCAAGACGGTGCCCGAGCTGATTGCCTATGCCAAGGCGCATCCGGGCATGTCCTACGCCAGCGGCAACAGCACGGGCATCGTCTCTGGCGCCACGTTCTCGCGGCTGGCCAAGCTGGACCTGCTGCACGTGCCCTATAAGAGCACGCCGCCGGCCATGACCGACGTGATTGCCGGGCAGGTGCCGATGATGTTCGTCGACGTGGCCGCGGGCATCGCCAACGTGAAGGCCGGCAAGATGCGCGCGCTGGCGGTGACCACCGCGCAGCGCAGCCGCCTGCTGCCGGACCTGCCGCCGATTGCCGACACCCCGGAGATGAAGGGCTTCGACATCACTTCCTGGAACGGCGTGTTCGCGCCGGCCAAGACGCCGCAGCCGATCGTCGAACGGCTCAATCGCGAGCTGTCGCGCGTTGCGTCGAGCAAGGAGGTGGCGCCGCGCTTCGAGGCGCTGGGCTTCGAGGCCTTCGGCCAGAATCCGCAGCAGTTCGCCGGCTTTGTGGCGGGCGAGCTGGTCAAGTGGACCAAGCTGGTGAAGGACGCTGGCATCCAGCCGGAATAACGCGAGATGCCGATGAACTTCGAAAGGACACCTGAACAGAACGCCATCGTTGAAGCCGTAAGCCAGCTATGCAGCGACTTCGGCCCCGACTACTGGGCCGGGCTGGACCAGCGCCATGAGTTTCCCGAGGCGTTTCACAAGGCGATGGCCGGCGCGGGCTGGCTCGGCATTGCCATGCCGGAGCAGTACGGTGGCGCGGGGCTCGGCATTACCGAGGCGGCGCTGATCATGCAGACCGTGTCGGCGTCCGGGGCGGGATTCTCCGGCGCGTCCGCCATCCACATGAACGTGTTCGGCCTGAACCCGGTGGTGGTGTTCGGCTCCGAGGCCCAGCAGGCGGCCGCGCTGCCGCCGCTGATCGCCGGGCAGGAAAAGGCCTGCTTCGCCGTGACCGAGCCGGACGCGGGGCTCGATACCACCCACCTGAAGACGCAGGCGGTGCGCACGGACGATGGCAGCGCCTATCGCGTGGATGGCCGCAAGATCTGGATCTCCACGGCGCAGGTGGCCACGCGCATGCTGCTGCTGGCGCGCACCACGCCGCTGGAAGCCGTGGCCAAGCCCACGCAGGGCCTGAGCCTGTTCTACACGGCGCTGGACCGCAAGCACATCGAGGTGCGCGAGATCGACAAGATGGGCCGCGGCGCCGTGGACTCGAACATGTTGTTCATCGACGGCCTGATGGTGCCGGCGGCGGACCGCATTGGCGAGGAGGGCAGAGGCTTCGAGTACATCCTGCATGGCCTGAACCCGGAGCGCATCCTGATCGCCGCCGAAGCCGTGGGGCTGGGCCGCGCCGCACTGGAAGCCGCCACCCGCTATGCCCGCGAGCGCACCGTGTTCGGGCGGCCCATCGGCCAGAACCAGGGCATCCAGCACCCGCTGGCGCAGGCGTGGATGGCGCTGGAAGCCGCCGACATGATGGTGTGGAAGGCCGCCTGGCTCTACGACAACGGCAAGCCGTGCGGCGCCGAGGCCAACGCCGCCAAGTACCTGGCCGCCGAGGCCGCGCACCAGGCCTGCCAGACCGCCGTGCTGACGCTGGGCGGCATGGGCTATGCGCGGGAATACCATGTGGAGCGCTACCTGCGCGAGTCGTACATCCCGCGCATCGCGCCGGTCAGCGCCCAGCTGATCATGTGCCATATCGCCGAGCGCGTGCTGGGGCTGCCGAAATCGTACTAGTTCGATCAAGCGGCATAGCAGGATAGGCTGGATAGGAAAAAGCCCCGGTGCACGCGCGCCGGGGCTTTCTCATTGCAGGGTTTCCCACGGCCGCGCCATGACGATCGGGAGATCTGACATCGTTGTGTGCCGCGATGCCTTTCAGCGATGAAAACGTCCGCTCATCGTTGAAAAACACAACAGCCGATGCTCATGGCGCGGCGCGCGGCGGCATATCCTTCCCATCTTCAAGCATATGCCGCGCTAGCCTGGACGACCCTGCCCGCCATCCAGACCGCGGAAAACGTGACTTACCTCTAATCTTTACTTGCCAAGCTCGTGGCCAATCACGCCACCGACCACGGCACCGCCCACCGTACCCAGGGCGCTACCGTCGCTCACTTCGTGTCCGACAACGCCGCCCGCGACGGCGCCGGTTGCCGTGCAGCCCGAGAGGGCCCAACAGCATGCGCCCACCGCGAGCGCGCCAGCCAGTCGTTTCCACATGGTTGCTCTCCTGCATTCCGGGGCCGCGCCGCATTGCGTAGGTCTCGCTGATCTGCGATGCGGCGCTCCCGCCACGACTCAAGAATAGGTGGGGCGCCGGGCGCAGCCATTCCGGCGCGCGCCGATTGGGATGTAGGAATTGTCGGACGGCGGGCGGGCCCGCTCGGGCTTGTGTCAAGCCCTCGGCAAACCGGAGGAACCGGCGCGGGCCGGGGGAAAAGGGTAGGCAGGCATAGCGCAATCCCGCTAAAGTCTGGCCTCCATTCGCCGATAACCCCACTGATACCGGGAATTGCACGCTCGCGCGGCGCCACCCCTCAGAATTCCGGCTCTCCGAGCCACTGCTTCGTCACGCGCCACCATGATTTCCCCGAGCTACGACGCGCTTCTCGTCCTGTTTTCCCTGCTGGTGGCCATCCTCGCGTCCTATACCGCGCTGGACCTGGCCGGCCGTATCGCCACCGCACGCGGGCGCTATGCCCATATGTGGCTGGCTGGCGGCGCGGTCGCCATGGGGCTGGGCATCTGGTCGATGCATTTCGTCGGCATGCTGGCGTTCCAGCTGCCCATTCCGCTGGGCTACGATCCGGCCATCACGGTGGGCTCGCTGGGGATCGCCATCGTCGCCTCGGCCTTCGCGCTTAGGCTGGTCTGCCAGGAACACCTGCCCCGGCGCCGGCTGGTGATGGGCGCGCTGGTGCTGGGCGCCGCCGTGGCCAGCATGCACTACACCGGCATGGCCGCGCTGCGCATGCAGCCGGGCATCCACTACGTGCCGTGGCTGTTCGCGCTGTCGATTGGGATTGCGGTGGCGGCGTCGGGCGTGGCGCTCTGGATTGCCTTCCGGCTGCGCCGGAACATGCCGCGCATCCACCAGCTGCGCCTCGGCGCGGCCGTGGTGATGGGCGTGGCCATCGCCGCCATGCACTACACGGGCATGGCGGCGGCCCAGTTTCCGCTCGGCAGCGTGTGCGGCGCGGCGCGTGATGGCGTGCACAGCGGCACGCTGGCGCTGCCCATCCTCGTCATCACGGTCTGCGTGCTGGCGGTGGCGCTGATTACCTCGGTACTCGACATGCGGCTGGAGATGCGCACCGCTGTGCTGGCGCAGGCGCTAGGCGTGGCGAATGAGGAACTCGAATTCCTGGCCCTGCACGACAAGCTCACCCATCTGCCGAACCGCGCGCTGCTGGACGACCGCTTCGCGCAGGCCATCCAGGCCAGCGCCAGCCAGCATGCGCGCTTTGCCGTGCTGTTTGTCGATCTCGACGGCTTCAAGGGCGTGAACGATACCTACGGCCATCACGTGGGCGACGGCCTGCTGGTGGAAATCGCCCGGCGGCTGCGCACGGTGGTGCGGGCCGATGACACCATCTCCCGCGTGGGCGGCGACGAATTCGTGCTGCTGGTGCGCATCGACGAACCCGAGGATGCCGGCGTGATCGCCGAAGGGCTGCTGGAGGCGCTGCGCGAGACCGTGCAGGTGGGCGGCCACGCGCTCCACGTCTCGGGCAGCATCGGCATTGCCCTGCATCCGGCGGATGGGCAGGACCAGGACGCGCTGATGTCCAACGCGGATGCGGCGATGTATCACGCCAAGGCGGCCGGCCGCAACGCGTACTGCTTCTTCGAGCGCTCGATGAATCACCAGGCGCGCACGCAGCAGGCGCTGATCCAGGACCTGCGCGGCGCGCTCAAGCACGGCCAGCTAGAACTGCACTATCAGCCCAAGTTCGCCGCCGTGGGCGGCGAGCTGGTCGGCGCGGAGGCGCTGCTGCGCTGGAACCATCCCACACACGGCCAGCTGATGCCGGACCAGTTCATCACGCTGGCGGAGAAGACCGGCGCCATCGTGCCGATCGGGGACTGGGTGCTCGACGAGGCGTGCCGCCAGCTGGCCGAGTGGCATGCGCTGGGCCATATGGGCTGGTCGATGGCGGTCAACCTGTCGGCGTTGCAGTTCTGCCATGCCGGCATGGTCGAGTCGGTGGGGCGGGCGCTGACGCGCCACGGCGTGCCACCGGGCAGCCTGACGCTGGAAATCACGGAGTCCACGGCGATGCGCGACGTGGAGGCCAGCCTGGCCATCCTCACGCAACTGGACGACATGGGCGTGCGCATCGCCATCGATGACTTCGGCACCGGGTATTCGAGCCTGCTGCACCTGAAGCGGATTCCGGCCAGCGAGCTGAAGATCGATCGCGGCTTCGTGCGGGATCTTGCGGAAGATACGGAGGACGCGGCCATCGTGTCCGCCATCGTGGCGCTGGGCCGCACGCTGAAGCTGCAGGTGGTGGCGGAAGGTGTGGAAACGGCCGCGCAGCGGACCTTCCTTGCCGATCTGGGCTGCGACGCGCTGCAAGGCTACCTGCTGGGCCGCCCGATGCCCGCGTCGCAGTTTCCCGGCGTGGAGCAGGCGGGCTGAAGCCGCCTGCGCGGGAGGGCGGGGCGTCGATCAGGCGCCGCTGTCGAACGCGTCACGCGGGCCGGTGGCGCTGAACGCACCGTCCACGAAGGGGCTGCGGGTGTCGTGCACGGCGCGGGCGCCGTCGGTATAGACATCGCGCGCACCCACGCGGGCGCCGTCGGTGAACGGGTCGGCCGAACGCGGTGCGGCGTGGGCGAGGCCGGCGGTGCCCGCCAGTGTGGCGGCCAGGGCGGCGTAGGCGATGGTTTGTCGGATGGTTTGTCGGATGGTTTGTCGGATAGAAGGCATAGTGAGACTCCGTTGCGTGTCCCAGGGAGGCGGGAACTGCGTTGGGTCGCGCTGTGTGGCGTCGTGCATGACGGCGCGCACCGGACTGATGGCGACCATGGCAGGCAGTCTAGAAGCGAGCCCCCGACGCCAAGATGACCTATCCATGACAATGCTGTCATGCAGCAAATCTCGCGGAATTACGATGTGCCGCCGCACGAAATGCGGCGGGGGCGGAGCAAAGACCCTGTAGAATCCGTACTGGTCCAGCCATTCAGGGCCATTCCCCCAAAAGGTCTTTCACCAGCCCGCCCACCTGGCGGCGGGCGCCGCACGATAGTCATGTCCGAGTCTGATGCCACTAAACAAGCCGCGGTAGCGTGGATCCGCGAGCAAATGGATCGCCATGGCCTGACGTTCGACGATCTGGTCGAGGCAGGTTGCTTTGCCGATAGCGAAGACGGCGACGTCGTCGCCGTGGAAACCGACGCCCCCCCCGTCGCCGCCACCCAAGCGGAAATGGCGCAAGTACGAGTTCTCTACCGCAATGCGATGGGGCAGACGTGGGACGGTACCGGCGAATATCCCGACTGGCTCCAGCGCGCGGTCAACGCGGGGCAATCGATCGATTTTTATCGCGTGGACTGAAGGGTGGCGTGAGCGCCACGCGGCGGGTTCAGCAGTGAGGGGCCGGACGCTCGACCGGTAGCGGAATGTAGGCGGCTGAGGTGGCGAACGCCGCTGGCGTGGCCATCGGCACCGCGTGCCGATGATGCTCAAGCGCCACACGCGGCAGTTCCGCGAGCACTGGCAGGGGAGAAGGCAGGGGCGAAGGCAGGTTGGCCGCGCTGGTCGCCTCGGTGCACTGGGCCGCATCCGTGTTGATGATGGCGGCTTCGGCCTCGGCCTTGATGGCCACATGCCGCTCCGACATCGACAAACCGGCCACTTCCGCTACGCTGGAGTCCATGACCGCCGCGCTGGCGCCGGAAACGGGCAGGGTGGACAGGGCAAGGCACAACAGGGAGAGGGCAGGCAGGCGTTTCATTGCGGATATCAGGGGCGCGCCAGACGGGACGCACAGGCGGCGTCCTTTCATCATGGCAGCGCGCATTGTACTGGCATTCCACCCGTCAGAACGCTGGCGCCAAGATGACATTCCTGCAATCTTCGCCCATTGCTTGCCTACCTCAGCTAGTGTCGTGGATTCCCCCGCAACCCGAAGCTGTTGTCAGTGACATTCCATGCGCATCCTGATTGTTGAAGACGAACCAAAGGCCGGCGATTACCTGCTCAAGGGCCTCACGGAATCAGGTTTCGTGGCCGATCTCGCCCGTGACGGCGTGGACGGCCTGGGCCATGCGCGCGAGCAGCACTACGACCTCATCGTGCTCGACGTGATGCTGCCCGGCATGGACGGCTGGCAGGTGCTGCGCGAACTGCGCCGCGACAAGGACACCCCGGTGCTCTGCCTGACCGCCCGCGACGAGCTGTCCGACCGCCTCAAGGGCCTGGAACTTGGCGCCGACGACTACATGGTCAAGCCGTTCGCCTTCGCCGAACTGGTGGCGCGCATCCGCACCATCCTGCGGCGCGGTCCGCTGCGCGAGAGCGAGTTCATGGAAGTGGCCGATCTCCAGATCGACGCGATCCGGCGCCGTGTCTCGCGTGCCGGGCAGAAGATCGATCTCACCTCGAAGGAATTCGCGCTGCTGCAACTGCTGGCGCGGCGCCGGGGCGAGGTGCTTTCGCGCTCGCTGATCGCCTCCCAGGTCTGGGACATGAATTTCGACAGCAATACCAATGTGGTGGATGTGTCCATTCGCCGGCTGCGCGCCAAGGTGGATGACCCGTTCCCGCGCAAGCTGATCCACACGCGTCGCGGCATGGGCTACGTGCTCGACGAATCGGACGAGGGCTGAGCGGCCATGGCGCGTCGCTTGCGACGAATGCTGGGCCGCCTCTCCGGCGCGCTGCCGGTGTCCCTCACGGCGTCCCTGACCACGCGGCTGGCGCTGGCCTATGGCCTGACCACGGCGGCGATTCTGGTCGGCGTGGCGGCCTACCTCTCCAGCGCGCTCGACAGCCAGCTCCAGGCGCGCGACGAAAGCGAACTGGTCGGCGAGATCCTGCTCGTGCGCCACCTGCTGCGCGAGGTGGGCGACGAAGCCGAGATCCGTGCCGACACCCACCGCTTTGCCGATATCGCCATGGGCCATGAGGGCCTGATCCTTGTGGTGCGTACGCGCCAGGGCGAGCCGCTGATCACGCTGAACCCGCGCAACGAGTCGGTGCCGCCGCTGCGCGTGCTGCCGGCTACCGCCGCGCCGGACAAGGGCATGCTCCAGACCTGGTATCCGCGCAACGGCGTGCCGTCGCGCGGCGTGGCGGCGCTGGGCGTGGTGGGCAACACCGACCGCGCCGTGGAGATCGTCGTGCTCAGCGACGCCGGCTACCGGGTGGCGCTGATGCGCGAATACCGCAGCCAGCTATTGGGTGCGGTGCTGTGCGGCGCGCTGGTGGCGGCGGCGCTGGGCTACCTGCTGGCGCGGCGCGGCTTGAGGCCGCTGCGCCGCATGGCCAGCGACGCGGCGGCGGTGACCACCAGCCGGCTGGCCACACGGCTGGACGTGGGCGGCGCACCCGAGGAACTGCGTGAGCTGGCCGGCGCGCTCAACGGCATGCTGGCGCGATTGCAGGACAGCTTCACGCGCCTCTCGGCATTCTCGGCCGATCTGGCGCACGACTTCCGCACCCCGATCAGCAACCTGGTGGGGCAGACGCAGGTCACGCTGGCCCAGCGCCGCAGCCCGGCCGAGTACGAATCGCTGCTCGAATCGAACCTCGAGGAATACGAGCGGCTGGCGCGGATGATCGAGAACATGCTGTTCCTGGCCCGCGCGGACAACGCGCAGGTGGCGTTGGGGGCATGCGAACTGGATGCCCGCGCGGAGCTGGACAAGGTGGCCGAGTACTTCGAGGCCGTGGCGGCCGACCGCGACGTCACGGTGGCCGTGTCGGGCGCCGCCACGGTCACCGCCGACCGCACGTTGCTGCGGCGCGCCATCATCAACCTGCTCGACAACGCCCTGCGCCACGCGCCGGCCGGCAGCACCGTGCGCGTGGCGGTGGGGCGCGGCCGGCCCGGGTTTACCGACATCCGCGTGGCCAACGCCGGCCCGGCCATTGCGCCGGAGTCGTTGCCGCACCTGTTCGGGCGCTTCTACCGCGCGGACCCCTCGCGCCGCAATTCGGCCACCTCCACGGGGCTGGGGCTGGCCATCGTCGATACCATCATGCGGCTCCATGGCGGCAGCGTCACCGTGCGCAGCGATGCGGTGCAGACCGAGTTCGAGATCGATTTTCCGGACGCGTTGACCGGCGGCAGGGCCGGCGCATAATGGTCGGCGCCCGCATCCGGGCACCCACGTGACGTGAAGGAGACCGATATGCAGGTACAACCGTATCTCGATTTTGGTGGCCGTTTCGACGAGGCGATGGCGTTCTACGGCAAGGTGCTCGACGCCAAGGTGACGTTCCTGATGCGCTACAAGGAAGCGCCGCCGGGCGAGGCACCCGCCTCGCCGGCCTGGGGGGACAAGGTGATGCACGCCAACATCCAGATCGGCGACAGCCAGATCATGGCCTCGGACGGACGGGAAGGGGAGCCATACCCCTTTTCGGGGTTCATGCTGTCCGTGGGCTACGTGCCCAACGCGGAGGGCCAGCGCATCTTCGAGGCGCTGGCCGAAGGCGGGCGGGTGCTCATGCCATACCAGAAGACGTTCTGGGCCGAAGGATTCGGCATGCTCGTCGACAAGTTCGGCATGAGCTGGATGGTCAACTGCGAGCACTAGCAGCAGGCCCGGCCGCGGCCAATCCCCCGCGCCGATGCGCCCACCGGTACAGCACCGGCAGGACCAGCAGCGTCAGCGCCGTCGATGACAGGATGCCGCCGATCACCACCGTGGCCACCGGGCGCTGTACCTCGGCGCCCGTGCCGGTGGCGATGGCCATCGGCACGAAGCCCAGCGACGCCACCAGCGCCGTCATCAGCACCGGCCGCAGGCGGGTCAGGGCGCCGGTGGTGACGGCAGCGTCCAGCGGCTGGCCCGCGTCCCGCAGGGTGCGGATGAACGACAGCATCACCAGCCCGTTCAGCACCGCCACGCCAGACAGCGCGATAAACCCCACCGCCGCCGAGATCGACAGCGGCATGCCACGCAGCCAGAGCGCCAGCACGCCACCCGTCAGCGCGAACGGAATGCCGGTGAAGACCAGCAGGCCGTCGCGCAGGTTGCCGAACATGACGAACAGCAGCGCGAAGACCAGCAGCAGCGCCAGCGGCACCACGATGCCGAGCCGCTGCGTGGCCGATTGCAGCTGCTCGAACGTCCCGCCCCAGGCAATCCAGTAGCCGGCGGGCACCGCCACCCCGCGTTCGACGGCGCCCATCGCCTCCGGCACGAAGCTGCCGACGTCGCGCCCGCGCACGTTGGCGCTGACCACAATGCGCCGCTTGCCGTTCTCGCGCGACACCTGGTTCGGCCCCGGCGCAATCTCCAGCGTGGCAATCTCGCCCAGCGGGATGTAGCTCGTGCGGGCGTCCGACCCTTTGGGGAGGGGAATCGGGAGGCGCCGCAGCGCCTCCACATCGGCACGAATCCCCTCCGGCAGCCGCACGCCGATATTGAAGCGGCGGTCGCCCTGGTAGAACAGGCCGGCGTCGCGGCCGCCCACGGCAATTGCCACGGTTTCCTGCACATCGGCCATGTTGAGGCCGTAGCGCGCGGCGCGCGCGCGGTCGATGTCCACGGTCAGCACCGGGAGGCCCGAGGTCTGTTCCACCTTGACCTCGGCGGCGCCGGGCACGCGTTGCAGCACCTCGGCGATGCGCTGGGCGGTGGCGGCGAGCACGGCGTTGTCGTCGCCGTAGAGCTTCACCGCCACGTCGCTACGCACGCCGGAGATCAACTCGTTGAAGCGGAGCTGGATCGGCTGCGAGAACTCGTAGCGGTTGCCGGGCAGTTGTTCCAGTTCGGCCGACATGGCCGTGCGCAGGGCATCGTACGAGCGGGACGGATCGGGCCACTGGTCGCGCGGCTTGAGCATGATGTAGCCGTCCGAGATGTTGGGCGGCATCGGGTCCGCCGCGATCTCCGCCGTGCCCGTGCGCGCGAACACGCGCTCCACCTCGGGGAACTTCGCCTTCAGCCGGGTTTCGATCTGCTGCTGCATCGCCACCGACTGCGTCAGGCTGGTGCCCGGAATGCGCAGCGCCTGCACGGCGAAGTCCCCCTCGTTCAGGTTGGGGATGAACTCGCTGCCGAGCCGCGTGGCCATGAGCCCGCTCAGCAGCACAGCCACCACGGCGCCGGTCAGCACGACCGGCGTATTGGCCAGCGCGCGCGACAGCGCCGGCGCGTACCAGCGGCGCGCCCAGCCCATCACGCGGTTCTCCTTCTCCGCCACGCGGTCGCCGATGCACAGCGCCACGGCGGCGGGCACGAAGGTCACCGACAGGATCAGCGCGCCCAGCAGCGCCAGCACCACCGTGTTCGCCATCGGGTGGAACATCTTGCCCTCTACGCCCGTCAGCGCCAGGATCGGCACGTAGACGATCATGATGATCAGCTGGCCGAAGACCAGCGGCCGCCGCGCCTCCCGCGCCGCCGCGAACACCTCCTCGAGGCGCTCGGCGCGCGTCAGTGGCCGTCCGGCGGCCTGCCGCGCATGGGCCAGCCGCCGCACGCAGTTCTCGACGATGACCACCGCGCCATCGACGATGATGCCGAAGTCCAGCGCGCCCAGGCTCATCAGGTTGGCGCTGATGCCGGCGGCCACCATGCCGGTGAACGTGAACAGCATCGACAACGGGATCACCATTGCCGTGATCAGCGCCGCGCGCAGGTTGCCGAGGAACAGGAACAGCACCGCCACCACCAGCGCGGCGCCTTCCAGCAGGTTCTTCTTGACCGTGGCGATGGCCTTGTCGACCAGCACGGTGCGGTCGTAGACCGTCACGGCCTGCACACCGGCCGGCAGCGACTTGTTGATCGCCACCATGCGCGCATCCACCGCGCGCGAGACGGCGCGGCTGTTCTCGCCAATCAGCATGAAGACCGTGCCGAGCACCACCTCCCGGCCGTTGTCGGTGGCCGCGCCGGTGCGCAGCTCCCGGCCCAGGCCGACATCGGCCAGATCCCGGATGCGGATCGGCTGGCCCTGGGCGGTGCCGACGATCACATCGCGGATGTCGTCGATCGACTTCACCTGCCCCGGCGCCCGCACCAGATACTGCTCGCCCCGCCGCTCGATATAGCCGGCGCCGACGTTGCCGTTGTTACGCTCCAGCGCCTGCACCACGTGCTGGAGCGACATGCCGTACGCCGCCAGCTTCTCCGGGTTCGGCGCCACGAGGTACTCCCTGGCGAAGCCGCCGATCGTGTTGATCTCGGTCACGCCCGGCACGGTGCGCAGCTGCGGCTTGATCAGCCAGTCCTGGATCTCGCGCAGATCCGTGGCGGTGTAGGGCGTGCCGTCCGGCTTGCGCGCGTCGGGCCCGGCCTCCACGGTCCACAGGTAGATCTCTCCGAGGCCGGTCGAGATCGGCCCCATCTGCGGCGCCACGCCGGCCGGCAGCTGCGCGCGGGCGTCCTGGATGCGCTGGCTGACCAGTTGCCGCGCGAAATGGATGTCGGTGCCGTCATGGAAGATCACCGTGACCTGCGACAGCCCGTAGCGTGACAGCGAGCGCGTCTGCACCAGCCCCGGCAGGCCGGCCATGGCGGTTTCGATCGGGTAGGTGATGCGCTGCTCGGACTCGAGCGGCGAGTAGCCCGGCGCCGCCGTGTTGATCTGCACCTGGACGTTGGTGATGTCCGGCACGGCGTCGATGGGCAGCCGGCCGTAGTTGTAGAAGCCCAGCGCGGCCATGGCCAGCACGGCCAGCATGACCAGCCAGCGCTGCGCGATGGCGAAGCGGAGGATGCGTTCGAACATGTGTGGTCGCTCCGCTCAGTGGGCGTGCTCGGCGCCGGCCTTGCCCTGTTCGGCCTTCAGCACGAAGCTGTTGGCCGCCACGTAGCGCGTGCCGGCGGGCAGGCCGTCCGTGACCTCGATGCGCTGGCCGTCCGTGCGGCCGGTCTTGACCGTGCGCGCCGCGAAGCCGCCCGGCACCGCCACGAAGACCTGCGTGTGGCCGTCGTCGGTCTGCAGGGCTTCGGTCTCGATGACCACGGGGGCGTCCACTTCGCCCGTGTTCACGCTGACCGTGACGAACAGGCCGGGGCGCCAGGCCATCTCGGGGTTGGCCAGCGTCACGCGGGCGGTGGCCGTGCGGGTCTGCTGGCCGAGCAGGGCGCCCACGTAGGAGACCTTGCCGTCGGCGGTGCCGTCGAACGCGGTGGAGGTGACGCGCACCGCCTCCCCGAGCCGCACATGGCCGAGATCCTTCGGCGCGATCACGAATTCGGCCCAGACCGTGGTCAGATCGGAGAGGGTGAAGACGGCGGTGTCGGCGCCCACGGCTTCGCCCAGCGACAGGTGTTTCTCGACGACGATGCCGTCGAACGGCGCGCGCAGCTCGAAGCGGTTGATGCCGTCCGCCGAAGGCTTCGCGCCGATGGCGGTCAGCTTCTGCGCGGCGTTGCGCACCGCGATTTCGGCCTCCTGCAAGGCGGTGCGGGCGGCCAGGTAGTCCTGCTCGGCGGACACCTTGTCTTCCCAGAGCCGCTTCTCGCGGGCAAAGGTGCTGCGGGCCAGCTCCAGCCGCCGCTGGCCGGCCAGCCATTCGCTGCGCAACTCGGACAACTGCGTGCTGGCGAAGACCGCCAGCAGGTCGCCCTTTTTCACCCGCTGGCCGAGATTGGCCGCGACCGCCTCGGCCACGCCCGCCACGCGCGGCACCACGTGGGCGGTGCGGTCCTCGTTGAAGCGGATTTCGCCCGGGAACTGCACCGTGCTGCGGATGCGGCCCGGGCCGGCGGTGCGCAGCAAGAGGTTGGCGTTGGCGATCTGCTCGGGGGTCATGGCGATCAGGCCGGGGGTGGCGGCTGGGGCCTGAGGCGCCGAGGCGGCGGGTGCATTTTCGCTGTGCCCGCCATGGTCGCCGTGGCCGCCGTGGCCGTGATCGTCGTGCGATCCGCTCTCGCGGCCCACCAGCAGCAGCGCCAGCGCGGCGATCAGGCCGCCGATGACGATGGCCGCGATGGCCATGCCTTGTTTTCGTGTGAGGGTCATGGAAAATCCTTGCGGCGCGTCAGCGGCCGAGAATGCGGTCGATCGTGGTGGCGGCCTGCCAGGCATTGGCCACCACGCCGAGATAGCGGATGCGCGCCTGGAACAGCGTGCGCTGGGCGTCCAGGACTTCGAGATAGCTGAACTTGCCGGCCTCGAAGCCCTGCGTGGCGGCCTGATAGGCGCGCTGGGCGGCCGGGAGCACGGTGTCGCGCAGCGTCTGCGCCGAGCCGCGCGAGACGGCAAGCTGGCTGGTGGCCTGTTGCAGGTCGTGGTCCAGCCGGAGCCGCGTGGCGCGATAGGCGTCCGCGGCCTTGTCGGCCTGCCGGATCGCGGTGTAGAGGTTGCCCTGGTTGCGGTCGAACAGCGGCAGCGGAATCGCCACGCCGAGCACCGGGTAGTAGCCCCGGTCGGAGGCATTTTCCCGCTTGGCGCCAAGGCTCAGCGTCACATCGGGATACTGGCGGCTGCGCTCCACGTTGATCTCGGCCTGCCGGCGCGCCAGTTCGCGCTGGCTCGCCACGGTGGCGGGCGCGGCGTCTAGCGCTTCGCGCAGGACGAGGGCGTCCGGGCGCGCGGGCAGGGTATCGAGGCTGCCATCCGCTTCGGCGAACTGGGGCGACGGGTTGCCCCACAGCGTGGCCAGCGCCTGCCGCGCGGCGACGAGCGCCGCATCGGCCTCGGCGCGCTCGAGTTCGGCATTCGCCAGTTCCACGCCGGCCTTGGTTTCCTCCACCGGCGAGACCTTGCCGGCCGCCACGCGGCGCGCGGCCACGTTGGCGCCGCGCCGGGCGATGTCGACGGCACCCGCCGCCAGCCTGACGCGCTCTTGCGCCACCAGCACGTTGAAAAAGGCGCCGATGACGCTGGCGCGCAGGTCCGCCTGCGTGGCGTCCAGCTGCGCCTGCGCTAGTTCGCGCGTGCGCTGGGCCGCGCCGATCCGCGCGGCGCGCTTGCCGCCCAACTCCACCGGCAGGTTCATCTGCGCCGTGGTGGTTCGGGTGGATTGGCGCGTGTCTTCCATCAGCACGGCCACTTCGGGGTTCGGTATCACGCGCGCCTGCGTGATGCCGCCTTCGGTGGCGTCAAGCTCGTGGCGCGCGGCGGAGAGCGTGGGGTTCTGCGCGATGGCCAGCGCCAGCGCGGTCTCCAGCTTCAGCGGGCCGGGCGGCTCCTGGCTGGCGGGCGGCGAGGCGGGCGCCGCCGGCTGTGCGGCGGCAAGGGGCAGGAGGCCGCACCACGCCAATGCGGCGGCCATTGCCCAAGGCAATACAAGGTTTCTCATCGAATTTCACCGTTGCAGACAGGGAAAATCGGCGAGACGTCAGGCAGTCAGGGAAGGGGGATTGTCCGCGTCTCGCCGCTCAGGCGGGACGCGACCACTGGGGCCGGTCTGGGGCGCGCGCGGGGATGGAGCCGAAGCCCGCAACACGCGGCAGGTAGCGCACGGTGACGAAATGGTAGCTGCCGGGCAGGATGGCCTGCGCAATCACCCCGTGCGAGCCGGGGAAGTGGCAGGCGGCGCAGTCGGCGTCGGGCAGTTTCGGGGAAGGCTTGGCGGCGTCCTGATGGGCATCGGCGCCAGCATGCACGTGGCTATGGTGGCCGATGTGCCAGCCGGCGCCATTCGCCGGCGCACGCTCCTCATGTGCGCAGTACGCCGCAGCGCCGGCCCAGGCGAACTGGATCGGCAGCAGAATGGCGAGAAAGACGAGGAGCAGGCGACGCATGGCGGCCGATTATACGGGGCAGCGGCGCCGGCGCACGTGACAACCGTGTCATCTGTGCGGATTCGTCCCCAAGGGTTGACCTTGTAGCCACTACAGGGTCTTCAATGGCATCAGACCAGACCAACTTTATCCGCCATGGCCCGCCATACCGCCGATCACGTGATGCCGCATACACATTCGCATGACCATGATCTTGAGCACGATCACGCACATGATCATGGCCACGCGCATGTCCATGCCGCCGAACCCGCCGCCGAACCTGCCGCCGAACACGCCTGCTGTGGCGCAGCCTGTGGCGCGGCGGCGGCGCCCCTCCGCCAGCCGATGGCCGCCCCGGCCGGCACACGCTCAGCCGCCTACCGCATCGAGGCCATGGACTGCCCGACCGAGGAAACGCTGATCCGCAACAAGCTCGGCGGCATGGCCGGCGTGGCCGCGCTCGACTTCAACCTGATGCAGCGCGTGCTGACCGTCCACCACACGCTGGATTCGACCGACGTCGTGGTCAAGGCGATTGCCACGCTCGGCATGCACGCCCAGCCGCTGAATGCCGACACCCCGGCCGACGCCCCCGCTGCCGCCGAAGCGCCCAAGCCCTGGTGGCCACTGGCACTGGCCGGCGTGACCGCACTGGGCGCCGAGGCGGCACACTGGTTCGAATGGGGCCTGCCGTACGCACCCGCCGTGCTGGCGCTGGCCGCTGTGCTGGTGTCCGGTCTGGGCGTCTATCGCAAGGGCTGGATCGCCATCCGCCACGGCAATCTCAATATCAACGCCCTGATGAGCATCGCCGTCACCGGCGCCATGCTGATCGGCCAATGGCCCGAGGCGGCGATGGTGATGGTCCTCTTCGCGCTGGCGGAGCGCATCGAGGCCGCCTCGCTGGACCGCGCGCGCAACGCCGTGCGGGGGCTGATGGCGATGGCGCCCGAGCAGGCCACCGTGCAGCAGCCGGACGGCACCTGGCTGGCCGTGCCGGCGCGCGACGTGCCCGTGGGCGCCGTGGTGCGCCTGCGCCCCGGCGAGCGCGTGGCGATCGATGGCCGCGTGCTGCGCGGCCAATCCGCGCTGGATCAGGCGCCGATCACGGGCGAGAGCGTGCCGGTCGACAAGACCGTGGGAGATCCGCTGTACGCCGGCTCGATCAACCAGTCCGGCGAACTCGAATACACCGTGACCGCCCCGGCCAGCGATTCCACGCTGGCTCGCATCATCCACGCCGTGGAGGCCGCGCAGGGCAGCCGCGCGCCCACGCAGCGTTTCGTGGACCAGTTCGCGCGTGTCTACACCCCGGTGGTCTTCGCGCTGGCCGTGGCCGTGGCGGTAGTGCCGCCGCTGCTGGGCGGCGCCTGGCTCGACTGGATCTACAAGGCGCTGGTGCTGCTGGTGATTGCCTGCCCGTGCGCGCTGGTGATCTCCACGCCGGTGACCATCGTCAGCGGGCTGGCCGCCGCCGCGCGGCGCGGCATCCTGATCAAGGGCGGCGTCTATCTGGAGCAGGGCCGGCACCTGGCATGGCTGGCGCTCGACAAGACCGGCACGCTCACGCACGGCAAACCGGTGCAGACCGATTTTGCCCTGCTGGTGGACGACCTGCCGCAGGCCCGTGCGATTGCGGCCAGCCTGGCCGCGCGCTCCGACCACCCGGTCTCGCGGGCCGTGGCCGTGGCGGCCGAGGCGGAAGGCATCGCGCCGCTGGCCGTGGATGATTTCGCCGCATTGCCCGGGCAGGGCGTGCGCGGCGGCGTGGCGGGGGTGACGTATTGCCTCGGCAACCATCGCCTGATCCACGATCTTGGCGCGTGCTCGCCGGCGCTGGAGGCCCGGCTGGAGGCGATCGAGCGGCAGGGCAAGACCCTTGTCCTGCTGGCGTCGGCCGAGGTGGACGGGGCGAATCCGCGTGCGCTGGCGCTGTTCGCCGTGGCGGATACGGTGCGCGACACCAGCCGGCAGGCCATCGAGGCGCTGCACGCGCTGGGCGTGAAGACGCTGATGCTGTCCGGCGACAACCCGCACACGGTGCAGGCGATTGGCGCGGCGGTGGGCATCGACGAGGTGCGTGGCAATCAGCTGCCCCAGGACAAGGCGGACGCCATCGCGGCGCTGGCCGGGCAGGCGCACACGCACGGCGGCGGCGTGGGCATGGTGGGCGATGGCATCAACGACGCCCCGGCGCTGGCGCGCGCGGACATCGGCTTCGCCATGGGCGCGGCGGGCACCGATACCGCCATCGAGACGGCCGATGTGGCGCTGATGGATGACGACCTGCGCAAGATCCCTGTCTTCGTGCAGCTGTCCCGGCGCACGGCGGCCATCCTCAAGCAGAACATCGCGCTGGCGCTGGGCATCAAGGCGGTCTTCCTCGTGCTGACCGTGATGGGCATGGGCACGATGTGGATGGCCGTGTTCGCCGATATGGGCGCCAGCCTGCTGGTGGTGTTCAACGGGCTGCGGCTGGCGCGGGGTGTGCGTTCGTGAACCTGTCGTCCAGTTCGTAACCGGTACTGCGCCCGCCGCCGTCCGTTTTTCTCAGCACGCCGCGCGCCAGCAGGTCATTGATGTCCCGCAGCGCCGTGTCCGGTGAACATTTGGCGATGGCCGCCCACTTGCTGCTGGTGAGCTTGCCGTCGAAACCATCGAGCAGCCGGTTGAGAAGCTTCACCTGCCGCTCGTTCAACGGCAGCATGGCCCAGTGATGCCAGAAGCGCGCTTTTGCCAGTACCGCGTCAAGGTTCAGGTGGGCGTGGTCGACCGCACGGTGGAGGGCGTTCAGGAACCACGCCAGCCACTCGGTCACCTCCTTCGATCCCCGCTGCGTGCGCTCCAGGATGTCGTAGTAGGCCGCGCGCTCGCGCTGGATCTGCGCCGACAGGCTGTAGAAGCGCTGCGAGGTGCCGTCGGCGCGCGCCAGCAGCAGGTCGCCGATGGCACGCGCGATGCGCCCGTTGCCGTCATCGAACGGGTGCATGGTGACGAACCACAGGTGACCCAGCCCTGCCCGGATGAGGGGAGGGTCCTTGGGCGCGGCATTGAACCATTTGAGGAACAGGCTGGCCTCATCTTCGAGTTGATCGGCCGGCGGCGCCTCGAAATGCACACGCTGGCGGCCAACAGGGCCGGAGACGACCTGCATCGGACCTTTGGCGTCGTCCCGCCAACGGCCCGTGTTGATCGACGACAGCCCGGAGTATCCGGTGGGAAACAGCGCGGCGTGCCAGCCGAACAGGCGTTCCCGGGTCATGGGCGCCATGCTGTTGGACGTGGCGTCCAGCACCATTTCCACCACGCCCTCGACATGGCGATCCACGGGCGCCAGCGCGCCAATGTCCACCCCGAGGCGCCGGGCGATGGAGGAGCGCACCGACTCCACCTTCAGGTGCTCCCCCTCGATTTCACTGGTTTTGACCACATCGTCGGTGAGCGCGGCGAGGCTGGCCTGATCGCGGAGCGCCAGGCCGAGATCCGTCAGCCGCCCCAGCAACATGCCTTGGGCACGGCTGACCTCGGCGATGGGCTGTGCGAGCACCTCGAGGTCGTAGCGCCAGTGGGTCCAGCCGGAGGCCTGCCAGATATAGGTGTAATCGCCGCGTTTCATGCGGAGATTATGGTTGCTAATCTCCGCATGCGCAACTTAATCTCCGCATAATTTGCGGAGATTAAGGGGGCTAATCACCGCAAGCTCACGGCTGGATGATCAGTTCCCCGCTGCGGCCGGCAATCTCGCCCCAGGTGACGGGCAGTTGCGGCAGGTCGGTGCGATCGAGGTGGCGGTAGTAGGTGGCCATCGACACCAGGTCGTGGCCTTGCGCGCGCCAGCCGGCCAGCAGCCGCTCGAACACGGGCGCCAGCTTGCCGCCTTCCAGCTCGGTGTGGAGCGTGAAAATGTGATCGCCGGGCCCCTCGGTCAGGCGCAGCAGCGCGTGGTGGACGTTGTCCTCGGTGAGATCGTCCACGCCGATCAGCTCGTCGAGCGTGGGTAGCGTGGTCGGCATCTGCACGTGGCGGCAGGGCTTGCCCGCCACGGTGGGGATGTACGGCGCCGTGCCGCGTCCGTCAGAGGCGTAGGCCATGCCCCAGTCGTCGATCTGCAGGAACGCGTCGTCGTTCATCTGCCAGCCTGCCGCGCCGTGCGTGGTGGGCGGCGTGCCGAAGATCTCCACGAAGCGGCGGTGGGCGTGCTGCATCTGGCGGCGCGTCCAGGCGGCGTCGCGCGTGCGCACGTTGTCCTGCCAGTAGACGTGGTCCCAGGTGTGGATGCCGCACTCGTGCCCGGCTGCGGCGGCCGCGCGCATCTCTGCGGCGCCCTTGCGGCCGATGTCGGGGCCCGGCAGCAGCACGCCGTACATCAGCGTGCGCAGCCCGTAGTTGGACACCACCGACGTACGCGAGACCTTCTTCAGGAAGCCGGGCCGGAACACGCGCCGCAGCGCCCAGCCCGTGTGGTCCGGGCCGAGGCTGAACAGGAACGTGGCCTCCGCCTGCACGGCGGCCAGCATCGACAGCAGCTTGGGCACGCCTTCGCGGGTGCCGCGCAGCGTGTCCACATCCACTTTCAGGGCAATGCGTGCCATGCCGTGCTCAGTGCGAGGCGTCGACCAGCGTACGCGCCTCCACCACCTTGTCGCGGTAGGCCTCGAAGATGCGGCGCAGCGCCTGCTCCATGTTCAGCTT